>JACCSZ010000031.1 GCA_013812695.1 Gemmatimonadales bacterium
GCGCGGACGGAGGCCGGGATCGCCCTCCCCGGCGGGGCGACGGCGCTCGCCGGGACGCGCCCCGCGCGCGCTCGGCGCGGCCGCGGCGGCAAACGCCTCGAGCGAGTCCTCGAGAACCCGATACGACGGTGCGTCCTCACCCCTGAGCACCGCCATGTACGGGCTGTCCGCGTAGAGGCTGTCGAGCCGAGCGCGCGCCGTCCCGACCTCCGACGGGTCGAGCTGTTGAGCCGCCATGATCGCCTTGGGCGCGTACGGCGAGGCCGGCCACTCATCGGCCAGGCGGCGGAACAGCGCGGTGGCGAGAGCCGGGGCCCGTATGCCGTCGCGCGCGGTCTCGGCGCCGAGAAAAAGATGGAGGTCGCCGCGTGGGACACCCGGACCGGAAGAGTCGGCCAGCAGGCGCAGGCGGGCGACGGCGGCGTCCAGCGCGGAGGCCTCGCTTGCCGCACCGCTCCCCCGCCCTGCGAGCGCCGCCAGCGAGTCGGCCAGCGGCGCCAGATCGTCGAGCGTGCGCACGCCGCGCAGCGCCAGCTTCACGAGGCCGAGGCGTGCGTGCTCACCGCTCTCGGTCCGGCCCTTCACCGCCGCCGCCGCCTGGAGCCGCGCCGCCGCGGCCGTCGTGTCCACACCCGCGAGCCGCTCCGCGTCCTCGTAGAGCCGTCTGGCGCGGAGCTCGGGCGAGGGCCGTGGGTCGCGGTGGAGCCGCCCGACCAGCGCCGAGGCGACGCGCGCATCCTGCCGACCGAGCGCGGCGATGACGCTGTCCCAGGCAAAGGCGCTGTCGTTCGAGGCCACCAGCGAGTCGGCCAGCGCGAGCGCCTCATCGGCCCGCCCGGCACCAGCCAGCGCCAGCAGACGATCGTTACCACCACGCGGGTCCGGGCTGTCCCGCATGACCGCCAGCCCTTCCTCGAAGCGTCCCGTCATCCGGAGCGCCCGAGCGTGATAGAACCTGGCCTCGCGCCGGCGCACTGGATCGCGGCTGTCGATGACGCGGGCAAACGCGAGGTCGGCGAGCGCGGCGTCGCCGAGCTCCAACTGGCAGCGGCCGAGCGCCAGCGCCGATTCTTCGGACAGGTCGCCGGCCTTGTCGAGGAGTGCCCCACGGCCGAGCGGCCCGACGGCGTCGGGACACTGGTCGAGGCGCGCCAGAGCCAGGCCGCGGAGCACGTTGGCCTCGTCGGCATACTTGCTCCGCGGGTGGCGCACGACCAGCGACTCGGCGCGGGTGATCACCTGGCCCCAGAGATTGTTGGCCTCGAAGGTGCGGCCGTCCCGCTCGGCCTTGCGGGCCGACTTGGCGAGCCGGTTGGTGTTGTACATGCCGTTGTAGTACACGCAGCCGCTGAGGAGGGTGGTGCCGACGAGGACCGCCAGCAGCGCAGAACGGTGCCGGCACTGACGAAGCCGTTGATTTCCTGGTTGCCAGGTCACCGCCGGGCTCCGGAGTCGGCTGCGGTGCCGGTCTTCCGCTCGTACTCGACCAGGTATTCGACCACGGCATCGGCGATGGAGGCTGCCAGGGATTTCTGGCTGCTGCGGGTGGTGAGGAACCGTCCGTCCTGCGGGTTGGTGCTGTAGCCCATCTCGACCAGGATGGCGGGGCGGCGCGCGGTGGTGAGGACCATGAAGCCGGCCTGCTTGACCCCGCGGCTCTGTCCCGTGTGGACGCCTTCGAGCCCGCGCTGCACCAGCTCCGCCAGTCGGGCGGACTCGCGCAGGTGCTCGTTCAACTGGAGGTCTTTCAGAATGAAGTCGAGCCCGCCGACCACGGTGGCCGGATCCTCGCCCGTCTCGAACCGCACCGCGTCGTTTTCCATCTTGGCCACTCGGGCCGCGTCCTCGGTCTTGGCCTCGGCGAGGAAAAACGTCTCGAAGCCGCGGACGTCGGTGTACCCCCGGCGGCGGGCGATCGAGTTCACGTGGAGGCTGACGAACAGGTCGCACGCCGCCGTACAGTAGCCCCCGCGATCGCCGAGCGCGATTAGGGTATCGGTCGTGCGGGTCATGCGGACACCGATGCCGCGCCGCTTGAGCTCCTCCCGCAGGAGCAGACCCACCTGCAGGGTGACGTCCTTCTCGCGGGTGCCGCGCGGGAAGAAGGTGCCGGGATTGCCGGGATCGACTCCACCGTGGCCGGGATCGATCGTGACGGTGTGGATCGGGCGGAGGCCGTTCGGGAGGCGGCCCGCCTCCATGGCCGCGCGGCCGGCGAGCGTGGTCGTCCGGCCGCGCAGTTCCTCCAGCCGTGCCGTCCGGGCATTCCACCGATACCGGTCGCCCAGAAAGTACGGCAAGATCTCGGCGACGAACTGATATGGAAGAAACAGGCTGTCACCGGCAAGCGAGGCGGGAGCGGCGAGCGGCATCAACTGGCTGCTGAACTGATACAGCGGGGCGCCTACAAGGAACCGGAACGGCTGCCTGGCGACCGTGACTTCGGCCCACCCACCGTCGAGCCGGAGCAGGCCGTCGAGCGCCGCCATCAGCGGGCCCGCCGCCAGGACCGGTGACCCCGCGGCGTCGCTCCGGACGGCGATCCGGGTCTCGCCTCGAAGCCCGGCGATGGTCACCGTGCGCGGGAGCGTGCCCGATGCTGGCTCCGAAAGGCCGTCAACCGCGCCGCCAAGCGTTGCCGCCAACGCCAGCATGACGATCACCGGCGGCCCCGGACGGACACGGCCCGGGCGGTCTCGCGCTCGACCACGCGCCGCTTGAGATCCTCCCGCTTGTCGTGCTGTTGCTTGCCGCGGCCCAAGGCCACCACGACTTTGGCGCGGCCTTGCTTGAAGTAGAGCTCGAGCGGAATCAGGGTCAGCCCCTTCTGCTCGACCGCGCCGATCAGCCGCTCGATCTCCCGGCGGTGGAGGAGCAGCTTTCGGGTGCGGACCGGATCGTGATTGTACCGGTTGCCTTGCTCGTACGGTGTGATGTTCATGCCATCGAGGAACACTTCGCCGTTCCGAAGGCGGGCATAGGCCTCTTTAATGGACGCTTTACCGTTCCGGAGCGACTTGACCTCGGTCCCGGTCAGCACGATGCCGCACTCCCAGGTCTCTAGGATGTGGTAGTCGTGGCTCGCTTTGGGATTGCGGGCGACACTCTGTTTGCGGTCGTCTGCCGGGGAAGAATCGCGGATCACGTCACCATCCTAAGCAAAGGATAGGCCACCACTTCGGGAGGGTCAACGGCCGGGTTGACCCGGCTCCGGCCGGGCGCTAGGTTGCGCGCTCGCCGAAGTGGTGGAACTGGTAGACGCGCTGCGTTCAGGGCGCAGTGGGCGCAAGCCCGTGCGGGTTCGAGTCCCGCCTTCGGCATTCCACACGTGTCACTCAGTACCTCGCCATCCCCGGCTCCATCCGCTCCGCCCACGCGTCGATACCGCCGGCCAGGCTCCGCACCTTCCCGAAGCCGGCCCCTCGCAGGATCTCGAGCGCCTTCATCGACCGCGCGCCATGATGGCACTGCGTGACGATCTCGGCGTGGCCGTCCAGTTCGCCGAGCCGGTCCGGAAGCTGGCTCAGCGGGATCAGGCGGGCGCCGTCGATGTGCGCGATCTCCCACTCGTGGGGCTCGCGGACGTCGACGAGCACCAGCTCCTCGCCCTTCGCGTCGCGCTCGCGCTCGAATTCCTCCACGCTGATCTCGGCGCCGGTGTAGTCCGGCTCCGCGCCGATTCCGCAGAACGCTTGGTAGTCGATCAGCTCGCGGATCGACGGGTTGGTGCCACACATCGGACAATTCGGATCCTTCCGCAGCTTGAGCTCCCGGAAACGCAGTTTGAGCGCGTCGAACAGCACGAGCCGACCGATCAGCGAGTCGCCCGCGCCAATGATCCACTTGATCGTCTCGAGCGCCTGAATGCTGCCGATGATCCCGGGCAGCACGCCCAGGACGCCGCCCTCCGCGCAGCTCGGCACCAGTCCCGGCGGCGGGGGCTCGGCGTACAGGCAGCGGTAGCACGGGCCTTCCTTGGCGTAGAACAGCGACGCCTGGCCCTCGAATCGGAAAATGCTGCCATAGACATTCGGCTTCCCGAGCAGCACGCAGGCGTCGTTCACCAGATAGCGGGTCGGGAAATTGTCCGTTCCATCGATGACGATGTCGTAGTCCCGGATGATGTCGAGCGCGTTGTCGGCCGTGAGTCTCCCGTCGTGGCCCACCACGTTCACATTGGGGTTCAGGTCGGTGAGCCTCGCTTTGGCGGATTCGAGCTTCGGGCGGCCAAGCGTCGCGGTGCCGTGGACGATCTGCCGCTGGAGGTTGGTGAGATCCACGATGTCGAAATCGACGATGCCGATCGTGCCGACGCCGGCCGCGGCCAGATACAACGACAGCGGCGAGCCCAGCCCGCCGGCCCCGATGGTGAGCACGCGCGCCGCCTTGAGCTTCCGCTGGCCCTCCACGCCGACTTCGGGCAGCAGCAGGTGTCGAGAGTAACGCAGCACCTCGGCGTGCGAGAGCGCGGGGAGCGCGGTTTCGGTGGCCGGGCGCCCTCCGGCGATGCTCGGAACGATGGTCAGCACGTCGCCCTCCGCGACCCGCGTGGCGGTGGATTCGAGCTGCCGGATGTCGGTGTCGTTGAGGTACAGATTGACGAAGTTCCGGAGCCTGCCATCGTCCTGCACGAGGTGGCGCTTGAGGCCCGTATGGGCGGCGAGCAGCTCGTCGAGCACCTCGCCGACGGTGCCCCCGGACACGTCGACCGCGTCGCGGCCGCCGGTGAAATTGCGGAGTGGGGTCGGAATGGACACGGTCACCGACATCGTCATACCTCGCTGAAAACGTCCAGAGACTCGGGATGCATGAGGGGGCGTTCGTCGTCCAGCAGCCAACTGGCCAGCTCGGCACTCCGGCCACGTTCGATGCGCACGATCAGGTAACTGTACCACGGCCACGCGTGCTCGGTGTCGAAGGGCGA
>JACCSZ010000053.1 GCA_013812695.1 Gemmatimonadales bacterium
GGCCCAGCGCCTCGCCCCGGCGCACCGCGAACCAGGTGAGCGCGGTGGTCGCGAGCGGCAGCGCGACGCCGAGCCAATGCGCCTGGAACGCGAAGTAGACGCCGGTCCAGCCGACCACGACGGCGACCGCGGAGAGCGCAGCGGGGCCGAATTTCTTCAGCACCCGTCTGCGCTCTCGTAGAGCAACTCGTGGAACTCGGTCTCGCCGGTGGCCAGCATGCGCCGAAGGTAGGGGCGGCACAGCCCGCATCCGGCGCCGCAGCCGGTGGCGGCGATCAGCTCGTCCAGCCCCCATCCTGCCGCGCGTGCCCGCGAAAGCAGGTGCGTGAACGGAACGCGCCGGCAGACGCACATGGTGACCGCGACGGACGACACGACTAGGGGTTCGTGGGCCGGACGTCGAGCTCGCTCACCAGGGCGCGGCCCGGGAGCTGCACGGCGTGGACGATGGTGTCGGCGACGTCCTCCGGGCGGAGGATGCGCTCGGGGTCGGATTTGAGCATGGGCTGATCCCGAAGCATGCCGGTGTCGACGGAGCCGGGGCAGATCGTGACCACCCGGATGCCGTGCTTTCGCACCTCGAGCATCAGCGAGCGGCCGAAGCCCAGGACCGCGTGCTTCGAGGCGCTGTAGGCCGTGCCGCCAACGAAGCCGTTCCGCCCCGCCAGGCTGGCCACGTTCACGATGGTGCCCTCGCGCCGAAGGCGCATGGCCGGGAGGACGGCCCGGGTCACGAGGTAGAGGCTTCGGAGGTTGGTGGCCATCGTGCGGTCCCAGTCCTCGAGCGTCAGCTCCTCGAACGGACGCGCGATCAGGACACCGGCGTTGTTGACGGCCACCTGGGCTTCACCCAGCGCATCGGTCAGGGCGCCCACCGCGCGGCCCACCTGCGCCGGGTCGCCGACGTCCGCGGCGGCACCGGCAGCCTCGATCCCCTCCTGCTCGAGTTCGGCCACCAGCGCGTCAACGGCTTTGGCGGTGCGCGCGCAGACGCCCACCCGGTACCCGGCGCGTCCGAGCGCCAGGGCGGTGGCGCGCCCGATGCCTTGGGTGGCGCCGGTGACGAGCGCGGTGTTTGTCGGCATGGGTGCAAATCTAACGCGCTTCGACAGCGCCGTGCCTCCGCCGATTAAGTTTCTCCGCATGGCCTTGCCCCTCCAGCATCCGATCGTCCGGTCCAACCGCGGGGGCCGAAAGCCCGACGAGCCCCGCCCCGGCTGGCGCGTGCGGCTGCAGGCGGTCAAGCACGTGCCGCGCCTGCTCCGGCTCGTCTGGCGGACGGAGCCGCGCTACGTCACCGGAATCCTGGTGCTCCGGGTGGCGCGATCGCTGGTTCCGCTCGCGATCCTCTGGATCGGCAAGCTGATCGTGGACGAGGTGGTGCGGGCGATCGGCGCGGCCGGCGGCGCGGCCGCGGTCGACTGGACGCGCCTGGTCGAGCTGCTCGCGCTCGAGCTGGCCATCGCCCTGGTCGGCGAGGGGCTCGCGCGGATCTCGGCGCTGCTCGAGAGCCTGCTGGGCGACCTGTTCGCCAACGGGACGAGCGTAGACCTGATGCGTCACGCGGCGATGCTCGACCTCGAGCAGTTCGAGAACGCCGAGATCTACGACAAGCTGGAGCGGGCCAGACGGCAGACGGTGGGCCGGATCGGCCTGTTCACCCTGCTGCTCGCGTCGGTCCAGGACGCCATCACGCTCGTCACCCTGGCGGTGGCGCTGGCGGTCTACGTGCCGTGGCTGCTCGTCCTGCTGGTCGTGGCCGTCGTGCCGTCGCTGCTCGGCGAGACCCACTTCGCGTCGCTCGGTTACTCGCTGCTGTACTCCTGGACCCCCGAGCGCCGCCAGCTCGACTATCTCCGCTACATCGGCGCGAGCGACATTTCGGCCAAGGAGCTCAAACTCTTCGGCCTGTCGGACTTCCTGGTGGACCGCTACGACCGCTTGAGCCGCGAGTTCTACGAGGCCAACAAGCGACTGGCCGTGCGGCGGAGTGTGGTCTCGTCGCTGCTCGCGGCGCTCGGCACGCTCGGCTACTACGGCGCGTACGCCGTGATCATCTACCTGACGGTGACGGGCTACCGCTCGCCGGCCGGCCTGTTCACCATCGGCGTGCTGACCTTCCTGGCGGGATCGTTCCGGCAGAGCCGCGACCTGATTCAGCGCGTGCTGCTGTCGCTGTCGCAGGTCTTCGAGCAGAGCCTCTATCTCGACGACCTGTTCTCGTTCCTGGCGATCGAGCCCAGCATCCGCCGCAACCCGGGCGGGCACCAGGTCCCGGTGCCTATCCAGGTAGGGTTCGTGTTCGAGAATGTCGGCTTCCGCTACCCTGGCGCGGAGCGCTGGGCGGTACGCGGGCTCGACTTCTCGCTCACACCGGGCGAGCGCATCGCCCTGGTGGGAGAAAACGGCGCGGGGAAGACCACGCTGGTCAAACTGCTGGCTCGGCTGTACGACCCGGACGAAGGCCGCATCCTGCTCGATGGGGTCGACCTCCGCGAGTACGACGTGGAGAGCCTCAGGCGGAACGTGGGCGTGATCTTTCAGGACTTCGTGCGCTACGATTTCGTGCTCAAGGAGAACATCGCGGTCGGCAACATCGCGGCGCGGGAGGACGAGCCGCGGATCGAGGCGGCCGCGGAGCGGAGTCTGGCCGACACAGTGGCCGCGCGCCTGGCGGGGCGCTACGAGCAGATGCTGGGCCGGCGGTTCGAGAACGGGGTCGATCTCTCGGGTGGCGAGTGGCAGAAGGTGGCGCTCGCCCGAGCCTACATGCGGGACGCCCAGCTCCTCATCCTCGACGAGCCGACCGCGGCGCTCGATGCGCGGGCGGAGTACGAGGTCTTCCTGAGGTTCTCCGAGCTCACCAAGGGCCGGATGGCGGTGCTCATCTCCCACCGGTTCAGCACCGTGCGCATGGCCGACCGGATCCTGGTCCTTCGCGACGGCGAGCTCGTGGAGCACGGCACCCACGAGGCGCTCGTGGCGCAGGCCGGACTGTATGCGGAGTTGTTTCACCTGCAGGCGGCGGGGTACCGGTAGCAGGTCTTCCACGAGGGTGATCGGGGCAGGCGTGCCGTATCGGCCAGGGGGACGGCGGCTGGATCCCGAATACTTGAGGCGTAGGATACGCCGGTGACCTACCCGAGATTTGACAACCGGATCACCGCCCTCCACCTTGAGAATCCAACCCTCGCAAGGAGGTGGAGGCCATGAAGGTCTATGGCTCCAACGCCATCCGCAACGTGGCATTCGTCGGCCACGGGGCAAGCGGAAAGACATCGCTCGTCGACGCCCTGGCCTGGGTGTCCGGTTCCAGCCGGCGCCACGGCAACATCAAGGACGGAACGACCCTCACCGATTACTCCCCCGACGAAACCGCCCGGCAACACTCGATCAACCTCGCGCTGGGCCACGCCGAGTGGATGGACACCAAGCTCAACTTGATCGACACCCCCGGCTACCTCGACTACTTCGGTGAAGTCGTGACCGGCCTGCATGCCGCCGACGCCGCGGTGGTCGTGGTGAGCGGCACCAGCGGCGTCGAGGTCGGGACCGAGAAGGCCTGGGAGGTCCTCGACCGGCTGCAGCTGCCGCGGGTGGTGTTCGTCTCGCTCATGGACAAAGACCATGCGGACTTCGAACGGGTGTTCGCCCACATCCAGGCCCATCTGACACCCAAAGTCGTGCCCGTCGAGATCCCGATCGGCGACGGCCCCGACTTCCACGGGATCATCAACTTGTTCTCCGGGCATTGCCATATGTACAAGAAGGGCGCGCTCAAAGGCGAGAACGAGGTGGTGCCGATTCCGGAGGAGTACCAGGCGCGCTACCAGGAGTACAGCGAGCACCTGACGGAGGCGGTGGCCTCGACCGACGACGATCTGATCGAGCGCTATCTGGCCGGCGAGGAGATCCCCCGCGAGCAGTTCATTGGCGCCGTCAAGCAGGCGATGCTAGCGGGCCAGATCGTTCCGCTCTTCTGCGGGAGCGCCCCGCTGACCTACGGTCTCCGCACGCTGTTGCGGAAGATGGTCGAGCTGTTCCCGTCACCCGCCGAATGCACGCCGCCCGCGGATGCGCCGCTGGTGGGGCGCGTGTTCAAGACGATGTCCGAGCCGCACGTGGGCGACGTGACCCTGTTCCGCCTCCACACCGGCGAGCTCCGGAATGGCGACGAGGTGTGGAACGCGGAGCACGAGACGGCGGAGAAGCTCAACCACCTCTCGATCCAGCAGGGCAAGGAACGGATCGAGGTCGAGCGCCTGGCCGCGGGGGACATCGGCTCGGTGGCCAAGCTCAAGAACACCCACACCGGCGACACCTTCTGCCGGCGCGATGCGCCGGTCCGGCTGTCGCCGATTCCGCTGCCGGATTCCGAGGCCACCTCGGCGGTGATCGTGAAGCAGCGGGGCGAGGAGGACAAGCTGGCCGCCGGTCTGCACAAGCTGCACGAGGAGGACCCGACCTTCCACTTCGAGTACAGCTCCGAACTCGGCCAGACGCTGATCCACGGCATGGGCGAGCGGCACTTCGACACCATCCTCCAGCGGCTCGAGCGGAAGTACGGCGTGCACGCCGAATTGACGCGCCCGCGGGTGGCGTACCGCGAGACAGTCAAGGGCAAAGCCGAAGGTCAGGGTAAGCACAAGAAACAGAGCGGCGGGCGCGGGCAGTACGGCGACTGCTGGATCCGAATCTCACCGCGCCCGCGCGGGGCCGGATACGAATTCGCCGACGAGATCGTGGGCGGCGTCATCCCGGGCAAGTTCGTTCCCGCGGTCGATCGCGGCGTGCAGGAGTCGGCGGAGCGGGGCGTCGTGGCGGGTTACCCGATGGTCGATTTCCTGGTGGAGTGCTTCGACGGGTCGTATCACGACGTGGACTCCAACGAGATGTCGTTCAAGATGGCCGGCATTCTGGCGTTCCGGAACGTGGCGCCCAAGGCGCGTCCGGTGCTGCTCGAGCCGCTGGTCGAGGTCTTGGCCTGGGCGCCGGACGACGTGCTCGGCGACGTGATGGGCGACCTGAGCGCGCGGCGGGGACATATCCTGGGCACCGAGCAGGACGGGCGGCTCATCAAGGTGCGGGCGATCGTGCCGGAGGCGGAGCTGTACAAATATTCCACCACCCTGCATTCCATTACCCATGGGCGCGGCACCCACCGCGAGACCTTTCACGGGTATGCCGAGGCGCCGCCGGACGTGGCGGCGCGGGTCGCGGCCGACAATCAGAAGGAGCACGCGGTGGCGTCGTAGCCGCGGCGCCTGTCACCCTGAGCGCAGCGAAGGGGCATGATTCAGGTCATGCC
>JACCSZ010000062.1 GCA_013812695.1 Gemmatimonadales bacterium
CGCCGGTCGCTCTGGCAGCGCTCGGCGAACTCGCGGAACAGCCGGAGCGGGTCCGGCGTGCTGATCTCCTTGGCCCCCGCCATCTCCAGCAGCAGCCCTTCGCGGAGCCCGAACGCGCTCACCGTCAGCGTACGGGTCCGGACCCAGTCGAGCAGCTCGGCCGTCACGGCCAGTCCGGCGAGGATGATGTCGGCGCGCTCGGGATTCAAGCCGGGGACCTGCCGCCGCTGCTCGGGGGTGCGGCTGGCCAGCCAGTCGATGAGCTGCTCCACCTCGGCGGCCGTGACGCTCACTCCGTGCACGGTGTCGCCCGCCGGCAGGCCGCGCCGTGCCTGGACCATGCGGCCGAGGCTGGTGAAGGTACCGCCGGAGCCGATGACCGTGGCCGCGGCCCAGGCGCGGCCCGAGATGCCGCGCTTGAGCCGCTTCTTGACATAGGCGCGAAGCCGCTGGATTTCCTTGTGCGCGGCCCGATCGTCCGGAAGGTGCAGCTCGGTCAGCCGCACCGCGCCGAGCGGCAGCGACACGGTCAGCTCGACCAGCCCGTCCACGGCGCCGATCAGCTCGAGACTGCCGCCACCGATGTCGGCCACGAGAGTCCGCTCGCCAGCCAGGCGGAAGTGGTGGGCCACCGAGCGGTACGACAGCGCCGCCTCGGTCTCGGCGTCGATGATCCGGAGCGGAATGTCCAGCTCCTGGCGCACCCGTCGCACGAACCAGGGTCCGTTTTCGGCCTCGCGCACGGCGGCGGTGGCCACGGCGGCGATGCGCTTCACGCCGCGGCGCTGGCAGACCTCGCGCATGCGGGCCAGCGTCTGGAGCGCGCGCTCGATGGCGGCCTCGTCGAGGCAGCCCGTCCTCGCGAGCCCCGCCGCGAGGCGGGGCTGATCCTTGAGCTCGTCGATGACGTTGAGGCCGGAGGCGGAATCGTACTCGGCGACGAGGAGGCGGACGGAGTTGGAGCCGACGTCGATGGCCGCGAAGCGTTCGCGGGCGGGTGGGGAGGGGGCGGCGCCGGGTGCGGCGGCGGGGCGGGCGATCACGCCCCCGACGCGGCGGGGAATGCTCCGGTCGTGACGCGCGTCTCACCGCCGTCCTCGGCGTGGTGCTTGATCGACTTACCCTCCACGAGGAAGACCACGTCTTCGCCGATGTTGGTGGCGAGGTCGGCCACGCGCTCGAGGTTCCGGCTCACCAGGAACAGCTCCATGCCGGCACCGATCATGTGCGGATCTTCCATCATGTGCGTGAGCAGGATGCGGAACACCGAGCGGTGGAGCGCGTCGACCTTGTCATCGCGCAAGCAGACCTCGCGGCCGGCGGCCGCGTCGCCGCGGATGAATGCCTCGAGGGCGTCGGATAGCATGTCGCGTGCCAGTCGCGCCATTTCGACGATCTCGGGTTCCGGCGTGATGGGCCGAGCCTGCGTCAATCGTTCGGCGCTCTGCGCGATGTTTACCGCGTGGTCGCCCACGCGCTCGAGGTCGTTGGCGATCTTGAGCGCCGAGGTGAGCATCCGGAGGTCGCGGGCCATCGGCTGCTGGAGGGCGAGGAGGTTGATGCACTGCTCCTCGATCTCGACCTCCATGCTGTCGATGACGCGGTCGCCGGCGATGACCCGGCGCGCCTTCTCGTCGTCGCGGTCGAGCAGCGCGTCGACCGCGAGCCCGAGGGCCGCCTCCGCCTCGCCCGACATCGTGAGCAGGCGCACCTTGACGTGGCTCAGCTCGTCGTGAAAGTGGCGATGGACGTCGAGGCTCATCCGAATCTCCCGGTGATATAGGCCTCCGTGCGCTCGTGCTTCGGCTTGGTGAAGATCCGCTCGGTTTCGTCGAACTCGATGAGCTCGCCACGGTCGAAGAACCCGGTGTAGTCCGAGACCCGCGCCGCCTGCTGCATGTTATGCGTGACGATGACGATCGTGTAGTCCTTCTTGAGCTCGAACATCAGCTCCTCGACGCGCTGGGTGGCGATCGGGTCGAGCGCGGAGCACGGCTCGTCCATCAGCAGCACCTCGGGCTGGTTGCCGAGCGCGCGCGCGATGCAAAGACGCTGCTGCTGCCCGCCCGAGAGCCCGGTGCCCGATTCCTCGAGCCGGTCCTTCACCTCGTCCCACAACGCCGCCTGCCGGAGGCAGCGCTCGACCAGGTCCGGGAGGTCGCGCCGGGTCACGAGGCGGTTGAGCGTGGGGCCGTACGCCACGTTGTCGAAGATCTTCTTGGGGAACGGATTGGGCCGCTGGAACACCATGCCCACCCGCTGCCGGAGCGCCACCAGGTCGGTGCTCGGCGCGAAGACCGAGGTGCCTTCGACCAGAATGTCGCCGCGGTGCTTGACGCCCGGGATCAGGTCGTTGAGCCGATTGATCGAGCGGAGGAATGTGGACTTGCCGCATCCCGACGGCCCGATGATCGCGGTGACCGCCTTCCGCTCGATGCTGAAACTCAGGTTCTTGAGCACTTCCCGTTTGCCGTACGCGAAGCCGAAGTCGCGGACGTCGATGGCCGGGGCGCCGCGCTGTGTCGGCGCGGGCACGGGCGCGCGCGGGGTGAGGGTGGCCCGAGGCGTCGGGACGAAACCCTGCTGCGCGCGCGGGGTGGCGGTGGTCGTCATCCAAACCTCCCGGTGATGTAGGCCTCGGTCTGCTCGTTTCGCGGCGCGGTGAAGATCTGCCGGGTCGGGCCCGACTCGACCATGGTGCCCAGGTAGAAGAACGCGGTGGTATCCGACACCCGGGCCGCCTGCTGCATGTTGTGGGTCACGATGATGATCGTGAACTCCCGCTTGAGCTCGAACAGGAGCTCCTCGATACGCTGGGTGCCCTGCGGGTCGAGCGAGGCGGTCGGCTCGTCCAAGAGTACGACGTCGGGGGACGGAGCGATCGTCCGCGCGATGCACAGCCGCTGCTGCTGCCCGCCCGAGAGCGCCATGGCGCTCGCGCGGAGCCGGTCCTTCACCTCGTCCCAGAGCGCCGCCTGCCGGAGCGAGCGCTCGACGGTGTCGTCGAGCTCGCGCTTCGCCAGCCGGCCCTCCACCCGCAGTCCGGCGGCCACGTTGTCGTACACGGACATCGTCGGAAACGGCGTCGGCCGCTGAAAGACCATGCCGATCCGCCGGCGGAGCTGCATGGCGTTCACCCGGGGCGCATAGATGTCCTCGCCGTCGAGCAGCACCCGGCCGGTGATCCAGCCGTGCTCGCTCAGTTCGTGCATCCGGTTGAGCGCGCGGAGAAAGGTCGACTTGCCGCAGCCCGACGGCCCGATCAGCGCGTGGACCCGATTGCCGGGAAAGGCGAGCGAGACGCCCTTCACGGCGGTGAACTTCCCGTACATCGCGGTGAGCTTGTCGGTCTCGACGCGGACCCGCGTCGGCGTGCCCGCCGCCGGCGCGGGCGGGGGTACGCTAGGGGCCGCCGTCCGGAGAGCGGGCTCACCCATTGAGGTCGAATCCCCGGCGAATCGCCAGCCGTGCGCCGATGCTCAACACGAACACCACGAGGATCAGGACCAGCGCGGCCGCCCAGGCGTTCTGATGCCACTCCTCGTACGGGCCGGTCGCATAGGTGAACACGGTCAGCGGGAGCGCGGCCATCGGCTGGTTGAGGTTGTAGCTCAGGTACTGGCTGCCCAGCGCGGTGAAGAGCAGCGGGGCCGTTTCCCCGGCGATGCGCGCGACGGCCAGCAGGCTCCCGGTGACGATTCCCGGCAGCGTGGTCCGCACCACGATGCCGAGGCTGGTACGCCAGCGCGGATAGCCCAGCGCGAGCGCGGCTTCGCGAAGCGAGTTGGGAACGAGCTTGATCAGCTCCTCGGTGGTGCGGAGCACCATGGGGATCATCAGCATCGCGAGTGCCGCGCTCCCGGCGAGCGCCGAGAAGTGCTTCTGCGTCGCCACGATCCAGGTCCAGGCGAAGACGCCGACCACGATCGACGGCGTGCCGTTGAGCACGTCCGCCACGAACCGCGTCACCCAGGTCAGCCGGCTGGTCGGATACTCGGCGCAGTAGATCCCCGCGGCGATCCCGACGGGCAGCCCGATCAGGCAGGCCATTCCGACGATCATCAACGTGCCGGCGATGGCGTGCACCACGCCCCCGCCGGTCTCGCCGGCCGGCGCCGGCGTCTGGGTGAAGAAGGCGAAGGACAGGCTTCCGGCGCCCTTCACCACCAGGTTGAGCAGGATGAAGATGAGCGGCAGCAGCGCCGCAACGACGGCGCCCATCATCAGCCCGACCATCAGGTTGCTGAATGCCCGCCGGAGCGTGCGGCGATTCACAGCGCCTTGCTCCCGATGCCCGAGCCGCGTGCCACCCGCCAGATGAGGAGCCGAGCCCCCGCGTTCACGACCACCGTCACCACGAACAGGACGAAGGCGACGTACGCGAGCGCCGACAGGTGCATATCGCCCACCGCCTCGGAGAACTCGTTCGCGATCGCCGCGGCCATGGTGTAGCCCGGCGCGAAGAGCGACGCGGCGATCTCGTGCCGGTTTCCGATGAGCATCGTGACCGCCATCGTCTCGCCGAGCGCGCGGCCCAAGCCGAGAATCACGGCGCCGATGATTCCCGAGCGGGCGTACGGGACCACCGTCGTGATCACCGCTTCCCAGCGCGTGGCCCCGAGCGCCAGCGACGCTTCGCGCTGCGTGTTCGGGACCGCCATCAGCACCTCGCGCGACACCGACATGACGTACGGCATGACCATGATCGAGAGGATGATCCCGGCCGCGAGCATCGACGGGCCGTAGATCGCGCCCTGGAACAGGGGCAGGAAGCCGAACACGTCCCGGAGCAGCGGGAACACGCTCTTCCGGAGGATCGGGATGAGGACGAAAATGCCCCAGAGCCCGTAGACCACGCTCGGAATGGCGGCAAGGAGGCTGAGGAGAAAGGCCACTGGCTGTCGAATGGCCTTCGGGGCGAACTCGGTGAGGTAGATCGCGACGCCGAGGGACAGCGGCACCGCGATGACGAGCGCGACCAACGACGAAATAAGCGTCCCGAAGATCAGCGGGAAGGCGCCAAACTCCTCCGTGACCGGATCCCAGGTACTGGTGGTGACGAAATCGAAGCCGAATTTGCCGATGGCCAGCCGCGCACCGCTCCAGAGCTCGTAGACCAGAAAGCAGAGCAGGAGGGGGATGGCGAGGGCCGCCAGCGTCAGCAGACCCTTGAAGATCTGATCGCTGTAACTGCCACGCTCGAGTGACGGCTTGGCCGGGGCGGCTGCGTCGGGCGTGAGCTCGCGCTCGGAGAGGGCGGTCATGCCGGGAGTCTACCCCGCCCCTTCCGGAGGTCCGTCACGTGATTGTAACGGACCGGTCACGACACGCCCAGACGCCGTCGAATCAACTCGATCACCGGCACGGGCAATGGCGCGTATTGGAGGTCGGCGGCCATCCGCTGGGCCGCGGGCTTGAGCATCCAGGCCAGGAAGGCTCGGATCGCCTGGTTCTTCGGCGACTGGGGTTCCCGGGTGTGGATCAGCAGCCAGGTAAAGGAAGAGATCGGATAGGCCTCGGCGCCGGGCGCATTGGTGATGGACACCCGGAAATCGGAGTCGGGCGAGAAGCTCGTGCCCTCGGCGGCGGCGCTGACGGTCTTGAGCGTCGGTGTGACGAACTGCCCCCCCGGGTTCCGGATCTCGGCCGCGGGCAGGCCGTTGGACAGGGCGTAGATCAGCTCGACGTAGCCGATGGCGCCCTCCGACTGCTTGACCTGCTGCGTGACCCCCTCGTTGCCCTTGCCGCCGAGGCCGATCGGCCACTCCACGGAAGTGGCGTGGCCCACCTTGGTCTTCCAGTCGGGCGAGGCTTTGGCGAGGAAATCGGTGAAAATGTAGGTCGTCCCCGACCCATCCGAGCGGTGCACCACCAGGATGTCCTGCGCCGGAAGTGCGACGCCCGGATTGAGCGCCGCCAGCCGCCGGTCGTTCCACCGGGCGATGCGGCCGAGGAAGATGTCCGCCAGGGCCGGTCCGTCGAATCGGAGCGGCTTGGCGCCTAGCGAGGGGAGGTTGTAGGTGGCGACCACCGCGCCGAGCACGGTCGGGACGTGCAGCACGTTTCCCTGGACGGCCGCGATCTGTTCGTCGGTCATCGGGCCGTCGGTGGCGCCGAAGTCGACGGTGCCCTCGGTGAACTGGCGGATGCCGCCGCCCGAGCCGATCGACTGGTAGTTGATCTGAACGCCCGTCGTCCGGTTGTACGCATCGAACCACTTCGAATAAATCGGGTTCGGGAAAGTGGCGCCGGCCCCGGTGAGCGAGGCGCCCGCACCGGCTGCGCCCGGGGCGCCCGCGGCCTGCTCAGCGGCGGGGGCCGGCGCCCGGCCACCGTCGCAACCGAGCACCGCGAGGAGAGACAACGAGGCGAGTGCGAGGGGAAGCCGGCCTACCATAGGTGAACTCCAGGCGTCGGGTTGGCAAAAGTTACGGCGTGGCCGGGGGAAAAGGGAGGCGGCCGGCATCGAGGGATGCCGGCCGCCCCCTTCAGTCGCGGGCGGGCGCTCAGTTGCTTGCGATCGACTTGCCGCCGGCCTTCAACGTCGGGAGACGCGCCTCGATGAGCCCGACGACTTCCTTGGGCAGCGAGGCGTAGTGCAGGTCGTTGGCCATCACCTGCGCTTCCGGCGTGATCATCCAAGTGAGAAAATCCTTCAGCAGCTTGGCCTTGGCCGGGTTCTTCGCATCCTTCGGCACGAGCAGCCAGGTGAAGGACGAGATCGGGTAGGAAGCGGCGCCTGGGGCGTTGGTGATCGACACCCTGAAATCCGTGTTCTTCGTCAGCTTGGCGCTTGCCGCGGCGGCCGTCACCGATTCGAGCGAGGGCTCGACAAATTTTCCTTCAGCGTTCTTGATGGCTCCGTACGGTAGCTTGTTCGAGATCGCGTAGATCAGCTCGACGTAGCCGACGGCCCCCTCGACCTGCTTGACCTGCTGGGTCACCCCCTCGTTGCCCTTGCCACCGAGCCCAACTGGCCAGTTGACGGACGTAGCGTACCCGACTTTGTCCTTCCACTCGCGCGAGAATTTGTTCAGGTAGTCGGTAAAGACGTATGTCGTGCCGGAACCGTCCGACCGGTGGACGACGATCAGGTCGATGTCGGGAAGCTTGGCGCCCGGGTTCAGCGCGGCGATCCGCTTGTCGTTCCACTTGGTGATCCGGCCCATGAAGATGTCCACCAGGGTATTGCCGTCGAACTTCAGCTTGGTGTCGCCGACGCCGGGCAGGTTGTACGTGACCACGACGGCTCCCATCACCGTGGGCACGTGCAGGACGTTGGCATTGGTCGCGGCGATCTGCGACTCGTTCATCGGGCCGTCGGTGGCGCCGAAGTCCACGGTGCCCTCGGTGAACTGGCGGATGCCGCCGCCCGAGCCGATCGACTGGTAGTTGATCTGGACGCTGGTCTTCTTGTTGTAGGCGTCAAACCACTTGGTGTAGATCGGATTCGGGAAGGTGGCCCCCGCCCCGGTCAACGTCTGGGCGCCGGCAAGCGGCGGTGCCAACAGCATGGCGCCGGCGACCAGCAGAGTCTTCGTAGTCATTAGTCGTGTCCTCGAGGTATCAGAAGTTCACTGCCAGCATGCTCCGGATCCCGCTGATGCTCTCGGCGTCCGCGGCTTGGAAGCTTTCCCGCTCGTAGACCACCCGGATCCAGGCGCGACTCGACATGTACAGGCCGAGCCCAGCCGTCAGCGTCGTGGTGCGGTCGTCCTCGGCATCGGTGTTGGGATCGGCGATGTCGAAGCGAACCGCTGGCTCGAACGCGTAGAGCCACGCCGTCGGGCTGGTGGTGCGGATGTTGTAGGCGGCCACGGCCTGAAAGCCCTGCATGTCGAGCTTGGACGCGGTGGCGTCGTTGCCGTGCAGGTATTCGGCCAGGGCGAAGAGCCCTTCGTCGCCTGGCTTGCCCCACTGCGCGTCGATGTCGAAGGCGTAGTTCGTGAAGCTCGAATCCGGCACGCCGCCGACCGCGACGATGCCGTCGTGCGCGAACCAGGACGCGCCCACGTCGAGCTTGGACGTGATTCCAACGGTGCCGCGCGCCCCGAAGCTCTTCTTGTCGTTGACGTCGTTCAGGCTCTCGCCCTGCCCGTTGTAGGCGCCGAATTTGAGGGTCACCAGCCGCACGTCGTCCAGCTTGTGCTCGAGCCGCACGCTGGCCCCGACGTCATGCGAGAGGAAGCCGGCGGAGGTGAAGATGTCGTTGGACGCACGGGCGAGGAGGCCCTGCCCCGCGCCCCGCTCGATCGAGGGCAGGTTGTTCGACGAGGTCAGCTCGTACCGGCTCACCGGACGCTTCTCCTGCCCGCCCCGGAAGTACAGCGCGGTCGGGGCCCCTTCCTTGGCGAACCGGACGTCGATGTAGGCGTCCCGGAGGCGCAACCCGCTCCGGCCGGTGGTCCGGCAGGTGATCGTCGGCGTGCCGCCGCCGACCGGAACGGCCGACGAGGTGCAGCTCGTGGCCACGCCCGACAGGTTGCGGCCGCCCTCGAACGACGGCTGGACGTACACGCTGACGTTCTCGGAGATGTTGCCCCGCGCCTCGATCCGGGCGCGGCGGGTGAACACGTTGTTCCGCGGGCCCACGGTCGCCGCGTACGCCTCGTTGCCGAAGTAGTAGAACTGCTCCTGCAGGCGGCCGGACAGCCTGACGTTCGGGTAGGTCGTTTGGGCGTGCGCGAGGCTGACTCCCGCCAGCAGCGCGAACGACACTCCTCCCAGAAACTTCCGAGCCAGCACTCGCATGCGCTCCCTCGAATGTGTGATGACCATCGGGATAGTCGACCGCGGCGTACGAAG
>JACCSZ010000066.1 GCA_013812695.1 Gemmatimonadales bacterium
CGGCATACGCCGGCCGTGGCTGTCCGGATTGTCTCGGGTTCGGTCCATCCGATTGTGATCGGCGAGCGTAGTCAAAGCGTCGGTTCACCGCACGATCTCACCTGGCACGCGCTCTGCGTCTGCGATCCGGGTTCAGGCACCACACGGACGCGGGGTTCGCGGAGCGGAAAGTTGGAGCGGGAATGCTGCGGGAAGGGTCCGTCGCCGACTATCGGGCGACAGAGGGTGCAGGTTCGTTCTACTGCTCTACTGACCTCTGCCGTTCGGTAGCCGGCGACTCCTCCGATTGCGACTCACCAGGACCAGAACCGCGTTGGCGCGCAGGCGTCGATCTCCTCGACCGTCGGCTCGCCCGCCAGCAACTGACCCACGATCACACCGGTGATCCCGGCGAGCAGGATCCCGTTCCGCCCGTGCCCCGTTGCGTACCAGAGTCCTGGCAGCCGCGGCTCGGCGCCGATGATCGGCATCCCGTCGGGCGTGACCGGCCGCAACCCCGCCCACGTGCGCGTGACGGCGGCCGACGCGAGGGCGGGGCACAGCGCCGTGATCCCATCCTGAATCCGCGCCAGGCCGACCGAGGTCGTCTCCGGCCGGAAGCCGACGTACTCCATGGTCGAGCCGGCGATGGCTTCGTCCCCACGCGCCACGAGGTAACAGCCGTAGCCGTAGACGATGCCGCGCCGCGTGCCCTCGGGCCACGGCAGCGCGACCATCTGTCCCCGCACCGGCGCCACGGCCATCGGCCGCGGCACTCCCTCCACGCTCCCCGACCAGGCGCCCGCGGCGAGCACCACATCGGCGGCAGCGTAGCGGTCGCCCCGGCCCAGCACGCCCACGACGCGGTCGGCGCGCCGGTCGACGGCTACGGCCGTATCCTGCCGCACCGTCGCCCCCAGCCGCCGTGCATCCGCGAGCAGTGCGGCCACCAGCTTCTCGGGCTCGAGCGCGCCCTCGCGCGCGGCCCACAGCGCCCCATGCGTCGGCCCCAGCCAAGGCCAGCGCGCCGCCACCTCTTCAGCGTCCAGCCAGTCGCTCAGGTGACCGTGCTGGCGCTGCCAGGCGACCTCGGAGCGCAGCTCGGCGGCTTCGCTTTCGTCTGCCGCCGCCGAGGCGATGCCCTCGCGCCAGAGCCCGATGTCGAGGCCGGTCGTTTCCCGGAGCGCGGCGGCGAGCGGCGAGTACAGCTCGCGGCCTGCCAGCCCCAACTGAAGCAGCGGCGTGTCGCCGTGCCCCTCGATCTGGGGCGCGAGCATGCCCGCGGCCGCTCGCCAGCCCTGCCCGATGTCGCCGCCGGGCTCGAGCACGAGGACAGCCCGACCGGCCAGGGCAAGCTCGCGCGCGCAGGCTGCCCCAATGGGCCCGCCGCCCACCACGATCACGTCGAAGTTCGACGTCACATGGGATCCTATGAAACTTTCTGAAACGTGCGGCCGTAGAACGCGCTGACCTGCTTCCCGAGGAAAACTACCATGTTCCGGAACCTGCTTGGGTTCGCGATCTTCGCCGTCATCGCGGTCTTCCTGCTCAAGGTCTTTTTCGGCCTGTTCGGCATCCTGGTCGGACTGCTGATGACGTTGGCCTGGTTCGCTTTCGTCGGTTTCCTGATCTATCTGGTGCTCAAGCTGGTGGCGCCGGACGCGGCAGCTCGAGTCCGGGAGATGGTCGCGGGGCGGCCGGCGGTGTAGGGCTTCAAGTTCCGGCAAGCAGCGTCGGGCCCTGATCCCGAACGCAGCGAGAGACCTTCTTACCCCGGGGTTCGACATCGGTTGAGAAGGTCCCTCGCTGCGCGCGGGATGACCCAATGACACGCGTTACCCCTCTCCCAGCACCTCCAGCACACCCCACACCAGCAGGGGCAGCATCAGCTCGTGGTGGCCGGTCAGCATGTAGCCCGTCCCCCCCGCGCGGGTGGGCCGCTGAACCACGTTCATCCGCGGCCGGTAGTGCCGCTGCATGTCGAAGTCGGCCGCCAGAAAATGTGTCGGGCGGCCGCTGTCGAGGTTGCGCGCGATCGTGAGCGCCTTCAGGAAGACCTCGGGCAGCACGACGGCGCTGCCCAGGTTGAGGACCGCGCCGCCCTGATCGAGCGCGGGCAGGGAGCCGGCCAGCCGCCGGAAGTCGCGATGGCTGGTGGCGCCGAGCGCCGCGCCGTCGGCGGAGGGATGCTGATGGATGATCTCGGCGCCAATGGCGGCGTGCACCGTCACGGGGACGGCGTGCTCGTGCGCGGCCAGCAGCACCGAAGCCTCCCGGCCAGGCAGCGGCGTGCGCGATGCCAACGCCCCCGCCAGCCCTTCGCCCATGCCCTGGCCGGCCCGGGCCGCCGCAGCGACGGCCGCGTTCATCTCCGCGCCGGTCTCCTCCGCCATCCCGAAGCTGCCGTCCGCCAACCCGGCTTCCACGTCCTCGCTGGTGCCGCCGAACGCCGCCAGCTCAAAATCGTGGATCGCGGCCGCGCCGTTGAGGGCGATGTGGGTGACTACCCCGCGCGCGATCAGCATCCGCACCAGCGGCCCGACCCCGACTTTGACGACGTGCCCGCCGACCAGCAGCACCACGCCCCGGCCGGCACGGGCGGCCGCGGCCACGCCGGCGATGACGGCGCGCAGGTCGCGCGCGGCGAGCACGTCGGGAAGACTCTGCAGGAAGGCGGCGAACGAACGATCGGCGGCCGGGGTGGCGGCGAGCAGTGAGGGATCCAGCTTGTTGCGCCGCTCCCCTACCGGAACCATGGTGAGACGATGCAGATCCGCTTCGCGGTAGGTCACCCTACCGGCCGGAGGTGGTCGTCGCCGGAGGCAGCACCATCTCCTTCATGCGCAGGGTGATGGTGCCGAACGGGAACTTGCTGCGGATCTGCACCGGAAGTCGGCGCGCGTCGTCGGTCAGCCAGATGCGGGTGTCCGAGCGCTTCGAAAACAAGCCCTTGGTGTCGATGACCGGATGCAGCACCAGGCAATTCACTTCGCGGCCGTCGGGCAACTCCATCTTTTCCCGCTTGGTCACCTCGATCGTGACCGGATTCTTGTCCTTCCGGAAATAGCGGTTGTACGTGTACTTCTTGCCGACCTCCAGCTCCGTCACGCGCACGAAGTAGAAGAACGCGGCGTCATCGAGTGGATCAGGCGGCGAAGGCTGCGCGCCCGGCTTGCCCTGCTCGCGGAAAAAGCCCGAGTCGGGGTAGATCTCGTAGAGCCGATGGGTCGCCTTCTTGTTCTCCACGAAGTCCTGCACGAACCGCCGGGAGATCATGTCGCGCGTCCCGACATAGGACTCGAGCACGTCGTCCAATGAATAGATGATGTTCTTGCCCTGCAGGCGGAATCGAAGCCGGAACGACTCGACGCCGCGGACCGTGTCGATGCCGGCCACCTCGAGCGTGCCCTCGCCCAGCGTGAGCATCCCGAGCTTGGCACTGTAGGTGAGCTTCTCGCCGACGGTCCAGGGATAGGCCAGCGGGGGGCGTACGGCGGCCGAAGGCCCCCCTTGCAGCAGGGCGAACGCGAGCAGGAGGGCCGTCACTAGGACACCGCCTCCGCCTCGACCTCTCGGCGCGCCGACTCCGCCGGCATCGGCGGGACCGGCGACTCCCGGAGAATCCGCCTTGCGGCCCAGAGCTCGGTCACGGTCTCCCACGGGCGCG
>JACCSZ010000095.1 GCA_013812695.1 Gemmatimonadales bacterium
CCCGCGCTACCGCCGCGCTCAAGTCCCCGCACACGGTGCAGCTCTACGACTTCGGCGCCACCGAGGACGGCAGGCTGTACTACGTGATGGAGCTGCTCGACGGCCTGGATCTGGACACCCTGGTCAGGCAGTACGGGCCGCTGCCCCCGGAGCGGCTCGTCCACATCCTGCGCCAGGTCTGCTCCTCGCTCCAGGACGCGCACGGCAACGGGCTGGTGCATCGCGACATCAAGCCGGCGAACGTCGTGGTCAGTCGCGCGGGAACCACGTTCGATTTCGCCAAGGTGCTCGACTTCGGTCTGGTCAAACTCGATACGGCGGGGAAGGCCGAGGACGATGCCATCACCCTCAGCACCGAGGGCAGCGTCGGCGGCACTCCGGCGTTCATGGCGCCGGAGGTGGTGCTCGGCGACGCCGACACCGATCATCGGGTTGACCTGTATGCGCTAGGGTGTGTCGGATATTGGCTGCTTACCGGCAAGCTGATTTTCGAGGGAAGGACCGCCCTGGAGGTGATGCTCCATCACGCACGTACGCCGCCGCCCAGGCCCTCGACCACGTCCGAGCTGCCCATCCCGGCTTCGCTCGAGGACCTCATCATGGAGTGCGTTGAGAAAGACCCGGCGCGCCGTCCGGGGAGCGCTGAAGCGGTGAGCACCCGGCTCGACGCCGTCTCCCTGGAATCGGCCTGGACCATCGAGCGAGCGGAGCGCTGGTGGGGGATGCACCGGCCGCTACCGGCGGACGCGCGCCGGGTGGCGGAAGTGCTCCTGTCGCAGGAGGGGCGGGAGTTGCGGATCGGACCGCGGGTGATGCCAAGGGAATAGGATAGAGGAGATAATGACATGGAAGCAGCACTTCGTGACGAGCTGATCAAGACGCTAAGAGATCGGTTCGCAAGAAACATGCGTCGTCACACAGGAATCGACTGGAGCTCAGTGCAGGCGAAACTGGAGGCTAGCCCCGCAGAACTCCAGGCACTCTCTGAGATGGAACGTACCGGCGGCGAACCAGATATCGTTGGTCGTGATGAGAAGACCGGTGAGGTCCTTTTCTGTGATTGTTCACCTGAAAGTCCAGTAGGCCGACGCAGCATCTGCTATGACCGCGGGGCTCTCGATTCACGAAAGGAAAACAAACCAAGCGGAAATGCTATTCAAATGGCGTCCTCGATAGGCATTGAAATACTCACGGAACAACAATATCGAGAACTGCAAGAGCTAGGAGAATTCGATAGGAAGACTTCGAGCTGGGTAAAAACGCCAGCCAAGATAAGAGACCTTGGTGGTGCGCTGTTCTGTGATCGTCGCTACGACCATGTTTTCGTCTATCATAACGGTGCTGAATCCTACTACGCCGCCAGAGGCTTTCGTGGTCGGCTCAAGGTTTAGTTTTTGAGAACTGAATGCGCACATACCTTGGAACTTAAATGAGCTGTTCTGACGTCCGCGTTCCCTCGGCGACCGGCCGTTCGGCGTTCGAACGTCCATGACCAGGTGCCGGATCGTGCCATCGGCGGCCAGCTCGAATTTGGTGTGACGCCGTCGCACGAACGGCCAGCGATCCATGCCGCGGCAGGGGTCGTAGGCGCGGGATCGGCGTCGTCACCCACGGGCACTTCCCATCGCCCCTCAGGACTGCGCTGGCAGACTCCGGCTGCATGCCGCACACGGATCGCCAGGGGCGTCGTCCCGCGGCCGCGGAGCGGGTGCCCCGAACGTGCGCGACGCCGCACGCCCCGACACCCTCCCCAGCTCGAGCGCGCCGCTCAACTGCTCTGCCAGGTCCCGGACGTTGGCCGGGCCGGTGGCCGGGTCGTCGCCGAGCCGGGCCGCGTCCTGCTCGAGGATCTCGAGCGCAGCCTGGGCGAGCGCGAGCCGCATCCAGAGCGACCGGCCCCGCTCGTAGTCCGCGGCCGTCATGGCGACGCTGAGCGTCTCGTAGTCGCTCGACACCGAGTGGATCCGGCGAGCGATGTTCCGGACCGTGACCTGGGCGAGCTCGCTGGGCGCGGCATCGTCGGCGGACTGGGCGGCCACGATCGAGTCGGCGGCCAGCTCGAGCGCCGCGTAATGATCGCCCAGGGTGTCGGCGGCGGCGGAGCTCGAGGGGCGGACGGGCGAGGGCGACGGCCGGGGGGCACCGGACCAGGCGCCGAGGACGAGGGCGATCGGGCCGGCAAGGAGGGCCGGCGCCAGCGCTGCGCGGATGAGGGGGTGCATGGAATACTAAGGTAGAGCTCGCGGCGGTTCCGTTCCGTGGGCTGCCTCTTCCCTCCAGCGCGGCGTGGGTCACCTCGGGTGCTGGTGTGCGCAGGACAGTGCAGCGACGATGCAGGGGACTGCGGTTCAGCACTCTACTCGGAATCGAAGCGGGCCCAGCCGAGGGCGGGGTGGTGGTGGCGGGCCCACGCGAGGCAGTCAGCCGCCTCCCCCACCCATGCCTACCTGCCTGCTGCGGCGGTTCCCTGCTCGGTTTCCATGGAGACTGACTCGGCGAGCAGCCGCCGCACCCGAGGGATCACCTGAGCCCGCGGCGATCTCGCGGTCGAACTCGGCCCGGCTGGTCGGGGGCCAGCCGCGCTCGGCGCCGATCCGGTTCCGCATGACCGCGTAGGCGGGCCACAGCTCCTCGCGCGCCTGCGCGTCGGTGTCGGCCATGTGGCCGGGCGAGTGGACGCCGACGGGTAGCGTCGGAGACCCAACCTCGGCGAGTGCCTCGTGGTAGAGCTCGACGTCGGGCCTTGCCCGCGCCCTTCTGCTCGAGCCACTCGATGATGGCGCGCTTGGCTTCGGGCACGGTCAGGCCGTCGAACTGGCCTGAGTTGATCAGGACGCCGCTCTCGTTGTCGAGGAACGGGAGCAAGGCGTACTCGCCTGTGTCGCCGTCGCCCTGGGCTACGGGCATGCCCTGGTGTCTGGCCCCTTCGCTGCGCTCAGGGTGACTCGAGGGGCCGGGACTCGCGGGCTCGGCCGGAACGTGTCGGCGGCCAGCGGGCGATATGCGCGGCCCGGCCAGCGGGTGTGCCGGATTCGCGTGTGTCGGGCATCGAGGGGCAGATGGTCCAGGTCGGTCGCGAGCCGGCGGCGGACTCCAAATCAGCTCGAGAGCCGCTCAATCGCCTGTCGCGCGAAGCCAGAAATCACCAGCGTCCCACTCAGCCGCGCCCGCTCGGCCAGCAGCTCCGGCCAGTGCTCGGTTCCCTGCCAGA
>JACCSZ010000103.1 GCA_013812695.1 Gemmatimonadales bacterium
GGCGGCGACTACTCGAACCGGGGTCTCGACTACGGGCGCTTCACCGGCCGCGGCACGCTGTTCGGAAACCTCGAGGTCCGGCACGACCTGCTGCCCTTCGGTGACCTCGGCGCGATCACGCTGCTGGCCTTCCTCGACGCGGGCCGGGTCTTCGAGCAGGAAAACTTCAGGCTGACGACGGACGATATCGAAGTCGGCGGCGGTGGCGGCGTGGCCCTCCGAATCCTGCGCTCCACCATCCTCACCTTCAACTTCGCCGGCGGGCCGGACGGGTTTAATTTCTCGGTGGGGAATGGGTGGATGTTTTAGAGCACGGAAAAGTACTGTTCCGTTCGTTCCGTCGTTCCGTCTTCCCCCCTACGCCGCCACCTCCACCCCCGCCGCCTCCAGCACCTCCCGCAGGGTGGTCTCCCCGCGATCCCGCGCGTACCACTGGCGCACCTGCGGATACAGCTCGGCTTTCGGCACGGTGAGCCGGCGCTCCATGACCCAGGCCTGCAGCTCGCGCGGGCGCGGGCCCCAGTGGCCGAGCTCGGCGTACTCGTCGTCGAGCGCAATGACGATCGGGATCGAGCGCGAGCCGTTGGTGAGATAGCGGTCCATGACCTCCGGGTGCGCGTCGCGCAGGATCACGCGGAGCTCGAGTCCCGGCACCGTCGCCGCCAGTTTGGCCAGAACGGGAATCGTGCTGGACGCGTCGCCGCACCAGTCCTCCGCGATGACCAGCAGCTTCCGCCGCATCCCCGCGGGCACCGCGGCCGCCGCCCACTCCGGGATGCGGGCGATTCCGTAGATCCCCTCCCAGAGTCCTTTGTGCTTGGTGCTCGCCGCCAGGAACGCCTCGAACGTGAGGCCGTGCTCCCACAGTGTCCTGAAGTCCGGCATCATAGTTCCTCGATCCGGACGCCGCGACGGCCGAGTTCGTCGACGTACGCCTGGAACGGGATGGCCTCGTCGGGGGTGTGGACGCCGCGCTCGGCGACCCGGCCATCGGCCTGCATCTGGCCTGTGATCGAGAGCGAGTAGCCGGTGGTCCGCATCATCGCGCTGATCCCGTGCTCGGTGTCGTAGCGGTCGATCAGGCGGAACGACGCGCGCGCCGGCCGGCCGGCCTTCTGCCCCGTCACGATCACCTGCAGCGCCACCAGGTCCCGGCCCTTCGGCTTGTGCAGCTTGGGTTGCACCGCGGCGATGAACACGTCGCGGGGAACCACCGGCTTCCCCTTCACCTCGACCGGCTTGATGTCGAGCAGCCCAAGCTCGCGGATCGGCCGCATGATGGCGACGTGTCCCGGGTAGCGGAGCGTCTTGTATTCCATGACGTCGATCTTGCCCTCGTACGCGAACGGCAGGGTACTGATCCCGCCCCCGGTGTGGAACGCCTCGAGGGTACCCACCGGCTGGGGAAAGTCGATCGCCTCGAGCTCGCTCAGCGCGTCCACCTGCACCGGCTTGCCGCCGCGCAGCACCCACGAGGGCGTCGTGTAATAATCGAGCGCGCCTTCGAGGGAGTAGACGATCTGGTAGTTGAGGGGAGGCTCCGGCTCCTGCGGCAGACCACCGACGTACACCCGCACCTGCTCCGCCCGGTCGAGCCGCCGGATGCCCTCGGCGGCGAGAATATTGACCATGCCCGGCGCGAGCCCGCAGTCCGGAATCACCGACACGCCGCGGGCGACGGCCTCGTCGTGCAGTTCCTTCTGCTCGAACACGATCGCGGTGTTGCCCCCGAGGTCGGCGAAGTGGCAACCCGCCTCGACGGCCGCGCCGGCCATCGGCCCGTTGTAGTAGTACGGAATCGCGCTCATGACCGAGGTCTGTCCGCGCAATGTCTCCTGCACCGCCGCCGGGTCGGTCACGTCGAGCCGCACCGTCCGGAGACGCCCGCCCCAGTCGCCCCGCTCCGCCAGAAACGCCGGGAGGTGGTCGGGCCGGAGGTCGGCGAGCGTCACCTGGCTGACCGACAGGTTCTGAAGGAGGTCGTACGCGCAGGCGCACCCCTGCAAGCCGGCGCCCAGCACCAGCATTTTCATCGGCGGCCCCACTCGACGCGAGAGCACGGAATCACACGGAGAAAAGCCCCGAAACATAGCCGAGGGCGGGGTCGCGATTCAACGGTGGAACGCAGTATTTTTGGGCATGATATCGACTCAGCCTACGCGCCGCGACGGTGAGGCCACCCGCCAGCGGTTGCTTCGTGCAGCGCTCGACCTGTATACCACCGTGGGTTTTCGCGCCACCACGACACCCGCCATCGCGGCACGGGCGGGCGTGGCCGAAGGCACGATCTATCGTCATTTCAGCGGAAAGGAGCATCTGCTCAACGAGGTCTTCCGCGGGGCGCAGCGCTGGGGCACCACGGTCGTCCGCGAAACCGGCGAGGGACCCGAGGACACGCCGGGCCGGCTGCACCAGGTTGCCCGGCGGCTGCTCGAGACGGCAGCCCGCGACGCGCCGATGACGCGCATGCTCCTCCGCCGCCGCGACGAACAGCACCTCGACGAGAAGAGCCGTGAAGCCGAGCGCGAGTTCCGAACCGCGTTGCACCACCTGGTGGCGGCGGGCCGGTCGGATGGGCTGGTGCGAGCGGGGCCGGCGGAGCTCTGGACGGACGTGTGGCTCGCGCTCGTGGCGTTCATCGCCGAGCGCGTCAGCGCCCGGGAGTGGGCGCCGGATGCGCCGCCGGTTGGCATGGCGCTCGATGCCGCCTGGGACGCGATCGCGGCCAGGTAGGGCGGGCAGCGGGTCGGAGGGGCCGTCCGCTGTCATCCTGAGCGCAGCGAAGGAGCCGGCACCCAACGCATGGCTCCTTCGCTCGGCTCAGGATGACAGGCCAGCTACCCCTTCCCCAAGAACACCGTCAGCTGCCTCGCCCGGCGCGGTGGGTTCCGCCAGTCGAGCCGCCTCGCCCGCCCCGGGCCGAGCGGCCGGATCTCCAGCCCGCTCCCCACGAAGAACGCCACCGAGTCCCGCCCCCATCGCACCGCGTCGCGCGCGCCCCGTGCAAGCAGCCCGGGCGCCCCGGTATCGCCCGCCAGACACAGCGATCCCGGCTCCGCACACGGCACCACCCGTGCGAACGCCGGCGTCCCCAGCAGCACCGCCAGCGCCGATTCGGCGGCCGCGCGCTCCGCCGCCGGTACCAGCCGCGCATCGGCGCTCGCG
>JACCSZ010000223.1 GCA_013812695.1 Gemmatimonadales bacterium
TTCCGCCGGGCGCGCGGCGCGCGAACCTGATGGTGAGCGGGTGCAGTCTGGCAGACACCCGGGGGCAGGTGCTTCGGATTGGCGGCTGCCGGCTTCGAATCCTGGGTGAAACGCGCCCGTGCGAGCGGATGGACGAGGCCTACGATGGATTGCGAGAGGCGATGAAACCCGCGTGGGGTGGGGGGGCCTTCGCCGAGGTGCTCGACGACGGAACGATCGCGGTAGGCGACGACGTCAGGTGGGAGTAACGAACTGCGGCCGGCGCGACGGATCTCGCACCGGCCGTCGGGGGGAGCGCGGCCTCAGCCTACTAGCGCTGGATCATGGCTTCACCGCTGCATCCCCGAAATTGTGCGCTGTGAAAGTATGGAGCGCCGGTTCCGCGCGCCACCCCTTATGCCGGCATCCCCGCCGGAGCAAGGCTCCCAGTTGACCACCGTACCGGCTCCGCCCGGCGATGACGAATACGGAAGCTTCTACGCCGGGTACGTGCATCGCGTTCCCTCGGCCGTCGACATCGTCGAGCTGTTGGCTCGCCAGGGCGAGGAAACGGTGGGCCGGTTCCGGGCGGTGCCGGAACCTCGAGGGGCGCGCAGGTACGCCCCCGGCAAATGGACCGTCAAGGAGGTCGTAGTTCACCTGAGCGACACCGAGCGCATCATGGCGTACCGCGCGCTTCGGATCGCACGGGGCGACGACACGCCACTTCCGGGGTTCGACGAGAATGCCTACACGCCACACTCCGGTGCCGATGCGCACGCGCTGGCGGCGCTGGTGGCTGAGTGGGCGCAGGTCCGCCTTGCCACGGTGGCCCTGTTCCGCCACGTGCCGACGGAGGCGTGGACCCGCCGTGGCACTGCGAGTGGAGCCCCGATCAGCGTGCGAGCGCTGGCGTGGATCATCGCGGGGCACGAACGCCATCACCTCGAGACCTTGGCCGAACGCTATGAGCTCTGGGCACCGTCGAAATCCCGGAGCGAGCTCGCGCCGTAGCGGGAGCAGTGCCGCCCGTGGCGGCCGCCCGTGCCGGAGACTACATTCGAAGCCTGATCGTCAACCCCCGCCACCCGGGAGGGAGCTGGATGCCAACTCCAGCCACGCTGCTCGGTGTGCTCGCGCTGCTGTGGCCAGTTTCCGGACTGGCGGCCACGGGGCCGCGCGATTCCAGTCGCGTCACGATCCTGTCCGACGCTTTTGGCGACCGCGCGGGTCTCGAACGTGACTGGGGGTTCTCCGCGCTGATCGAGTACGGCGGGCGGCGCATTCTGTTCGATGCCGGAAATGACGGCGACCGCTTTCGTCGCAACGTCCGCGCGCTCGGCGTCGATCTCCGGCGGCTCGACTTTGCGGTCATCTCGCACCGCCACGGCGATCACACCGGCGGACTCGCCCATCTGCTGGCCGTCAATCCGACGGTGACGATCTACGCCCCGAAAGAGCGGTTCGGCATCTTCGGCGGTGACGTGCCTACCACCATCATTCGCCCCGACACCTCGCTGCCTCGGCGCATGCGTTACTTCGGTGGCCAGACGCCGGCAACGCTGTCGAGCTCGACCGTGTGGCCGGGGGCGCACTTCGTTCGCCTCGATTCGCTCACCGAGATCGCCCCGGGCGTGGCGATCGTCTCCACGGTGTCGTCGTCGCCGGGCACGTTGGAGCTGCGGGAACTCTCCCTCGTGCTGCGAACACCCAAAGGGCTCGTGGTATTCGTGGGATGCTCGCATCCGGGTATCGAGACGATCCTGCAGGCTACGCGCCCGTACGGGGACCATGTGCACGAGATCTTCGGTGGACTGCACCTGGTCGCCACCCCCGAGGCGTCCATCGAGCGCATTGCCCGGTCGCTGCGCGACGAATGGCGCGTGGATCTGATTGCGCCCGGCCACTGCACGGGGGAGCCGGCCTTCGATGCGCTCGCGCGCACCTTCGGCGCGCGCTACGTCTACGCCGGTCTCGGCAGCGTCGCCCACCTGCCCTGAGCGCGCGCCGCGCAACCTCGGAGGCTGTCGATGTTCGTCTGCCAATGGCATCTGGACGTCCCGTACGGCAAGCAGGCGGAGGCGCTGGCGGTGATGCGCGCGTGGGGAGCGGAGAAGTTCGCCGAGGCGGCTCTCGCGGGCATGTCGGCCCCGCAGTTCAAGCCGCACTCGGATGCATTGGCCCCGTTCATCGTACCGGCGTCGCAGCGTTGGGTGGTGTACCGCGTGCTCGCCGAGCGGCCGCGGTGACCGCGGTGATTCGGCCGGCGAGCGTGGGGGACGCCCCCGGGCTCGCCGCACTCGCCGAGCGTACGTTTCGCGACACCTACGCCGACCAGAACCGACCGGACGACGTCGAACGCTATGTGACCGGGCATTTCGGCTCGTCCCTGCAGGCGGCCGAGCTGGGGAACGAGAGCCTCACCACGCTCGTCGCCGAGGTGGACGGGCGCGTCGCCGGCTACGCGCAGCTCGCGCAGCGTGACGGGCCGCCGTGCGTCGCGGGCCGTGGGGGAATCGAGGTCGCTCGATTCTACGTCGACCGCCTATGGCACGGGCGCGGCGTGGCCCATCAGCTCATGGCGGCCGTCGCGGACGCTGCCCGCGTGGGCGGAGCCCGCACGCTCTGGCTCGGAGTCTGGGAACACAACCCGCGCGCCATCGCGTTCTACCGGAAGTGCGGCTTCGAGGACGTCGGCACCCAGGTGTTCGTGCTGGGCGCGGATCACCAGCGTGATCTGGTGCTCGCGCGGCCGCTCGGCTGGGCGCGCGCTGCCGCCTTGCGAGGAGCCTTCATGCCCGAGCCGAGATTGGATCTGCTGATCTGGAATCTCCAGCCGCCGCCCCGACGTCGAAACTGGCACGGCGGGCCGACGCCGCTCGGTGCCGTGCGCGGGGTCTCGGCCGACCAGGCGGCCTGGCGGCCGACGCCGCGCCGAAAGAGCATCTGGGAGATGACGCTGCACATCGCCTACTGGAAGTACACGGTGCGCCGTCATCTGCAGCAGATCGACCAGCCGCGCTTCCCCCGGCGTCCGTCGAATTTTCCAGCGCAGCCCGACCCCGCCGACGAGGCAGCGTGGTCCGCGGACGTGGCGCTCCTTCGCCGCGAACATCTGGTCCTGCTCGAGGCCGTCAGTGCGCTCTCCGACCGTCGCCTCGACGCGGTGCCGCCCACCGGCAAGCGGTGGACGTATGGCGAACTGGTGCTCGGCATCGCCGCGCACGACGCCTATCACACCGGCCAGGTCCAGCTGCTCAAGCGGTTGTGGGAAGAGCGCGCCGCGCTGCGCGCGGGGCCGGCGTGACTGACGCCGTGCGCCAAGCGGCTCCCGCGGATGTGGAACTGGTCGCGCCGCTGTTCGATGCGTACCGGCAATTCTACGAACAGCCGGCGGACCCCGGCCTTGCCCGGGAGTTCATCGCCGCGCGGCTCGAGCGCCACGAGTCGGTCATTTTTCTCGCCGAGCGGGACGGCCGGCCCATCGGGTTCGTGCAGCTCTATCCGCTGTTCTCCTCGACGGCGCCCCGGCCCCGCCGGCTCTGGCTGCTGAACGATCTGTATGTGGCGCCTGAAGCGCGGGGGAGCGGCGCGGCCCGCGCGCTGATGGAGCGCGCCCGCCGCCTGGCCGAGGAGTCCGATGCCGTCGGGCTCGAGCTCGCGACGGCGCACAGCAACGTGGCCGCCCAGCGGCTCTACGAGTCGCTGGGCTGGCGCCGGGACGAGCGCTTCCCGCGCTACGAGCTGGCGCTCTGACCCGGCGACCGCGGAGGCCGCGGCGGGCTGCGCCGGAGCGCTCTGGTCCGTGAGCCCGGCCCGCTATACACTGGTGCATGCCCAATTCTCCCGCGCCGGATCGCGACTTGGCCGGCCTGTTCGTCCGCAATCGCGCCTGGGCCGCCGCGATGACCCGCGATCGGCCGGACTTCTTCGAGCGCCTCTCGCATCAGCAGCGCCCGCGCTATTTGTGGATCGGGTGCTCGGACAGCCGCGTGCCGGCGAACGAGATCGTGGGACTGCTCCCGGGTGAGATGTTCGTGCATCGCAACATCGCCAACGTGGTCGTGCACACCGACCTCAACTGCCTGTCGGTGCTGCAGTACGCCGTGGACGTGCTCGAGGTGGAGCATGTGATCGTCGTCGGCCACTACGGCTGCGGAGGCGTGCGCGCGGCATGGGAAGGGCGGCCGCTGGGCCTGATCGACAACTGGCTCCGCCACGTGCAGGACGTAAGCACCCGGCACCTCGACGAATTGCACGCGCTGGCGGAACCCGGCCGGGTGGTGGATCGGCTCTGTGAGCTGAACGTCATCGAGCAGGCGGTGCACGTCTGCCGCACCACGG
>JACCSZ010000232.1 GCA_013812695.1 Gemmatimonadales bacterium
CGCGGCCGGACCTTCGTCGCGGGCGCAGCCGAGTACGGCAACGAAACCGAAAGCAGAATCCCGTCGACCGCGCGCGCGGCGTTCGCCGGCATTGAGAAGCGCGAGAAGGTGAAGCTGTTCGGCCGGCTCGACCAGGGATGGACCCCGACTCAGACGACGACGCTCCGGGTGGCGTTCAGCTCGGTGAACCGCGCCGGGGAGGGCTCGGGCGTAGTCTCCCCCGAGGCGGACATCACCACCGAGCGGATTGGGAGCCTGACCGCACTGGTCCACCGGAGCGTCCTTCGGAACGGCCGCGCCGCCAACACGGCGTCCGTCCAGCTCGGCACCTTTCGATGGAACTTCCCGCCGACGGCCAGCGACTTCTCGCAGCCGAACGTCGTCATCCAGTCCGGCGCCGACAGCTCGGTCCAGGCCGTGGTGGGCTCGAGCAACTTCATCTTCGACGAGAAGGAAACCCAGCTCCAGCTCCGCGACGTGTTCGAGACCGCCCTCGGCGGCGGTCACTCGGTGCGGGCCGGAGTGGACTTGACCACAGCCTGGTTCCGGCTGACGGGCGCCAATACCAACCCGAACGGCTCGTACGTCGTCTTCAACGATGGCAACATCAACCCCGCGCCGGGGCGGTTCTTCACCCTGGAGGACATCCCGGCGGACGTCCGGGTGCGGAGCTACACGATCGACGCCCGCATCGCGCAGGTGAATCGGACCCAGACCAACTACGGCGCGTTCGTCGAGGATCGCTGGCGGGTGTCTCCCTCGCTCACCCTTCAGGGCGGCGTGCGCTGGGATTACGACGATCTCACCTCGCGCGGCGAGAGCAGCGCCGACCTCGACAACGTCCAACCCCGGGTGTCGTTCAACTGGTACGCCACGCCGCGAAGCGTGCTGCGCGGCGGCGCCGGGTACTACACGGGGAAGCTGCCCTACGCGGTGTTCTCCGACGCCTTTCAGTTCGGCCCCGAGGGCAACGCGACCGTCACGTTCGACGGTACCACCACGCCCGGCGCGCCCGGCTTCGGCCAGGGGCTCACCCAGACGGAGCTCCAGCAGCGGGCCGACCTGCGGCCCGCGCGCGAGGAGCGGCGCACGTTCGCGCTCGGCCTCGAGCAGCCGTTCAGCCGGCAGGTGACGCTCGGCTACCAGCGCCAGCTCGGCGACGACTGGGCGGTCTCGGTGGACGCCGTGCTCGTCGACACCCGGAACCTCCCGCGCTCCTACGATCTCAACGCCATCGAGCGCCCGCTCACGGCCGCGGACACGGTGAGCCGAACGACCGATTTCGGCGACCCGTTCCGCCCCGTCGCGCCGGCCACAGATTCATACCGCCGACTCACCACCACCGAGACCGCCGGGCGGAGCCGCTACTGGGGACTGTACACCAGCGTGCGGCACCGCTTCAGCGAGGCGTGGACGCTGGATGCGAACTGGGTCTGGTCGCGCGCGCGAAACGATACCGAGGACATCAACTTCAACGCCGCCCAGGCGAACGACTACGCCGCCGAGTACGCGGACGCCGCCAACGACCGCCGGCACAAGGTGACGGTGCGGTCGGTCTATACCTTCGCGCGGCGCGTGCGGCTCAGCGTCATCGGCGACTTCCAGACCGGACAGCCGGTCAACCGGGTGGCCGGGCGCATCAATCCCGACGGCACGGTGAGCACCCTCGACCTCGACGGCTCGGGCGGCGTCTACGGTGAGGGATTCATCGGCAGCAACGACCGGTTCCCCGGCGTCCCGCGGAACGGCGAGCGGCTGCCGAGCTACTTCAACCTGAGCGGCGGAGTGACCTATCTCGTCGGCAGCCGCTGGGGCGACCTGGAGCTCCGAGCCGAGGCCTTCAACCTGCTGAACGGGACCGAGTACGGCGGCTTCGCCAATGGGAACGCGGCGGGCGGGAGCCGGACGCAGTACGGCCGGCCGGGCGATCCGATCGTGCTCCGGGCACCGGGTCCGCCGCGGCAGGTGCAGTTCTCGGCGCGGTATGTGTTGTGAGGTGCGGCCATGCGGGTGGTCATGGCCCCTTCGCTCCCGCTCAGGGTGACGGGGTGAAGGGGCCATGCGTCGGATCATGCCCCCCTCGCTCCGCTCAGGGTGACACGGATTCGAGGGCACCGGGTGGACTCGTGTCATTGCTGCTCACCCTGTCGCTCGCTGCCTGCCAGCCTCCCGCGAAGCCGGCGGCGGATCTCGCCGGGCTCCCATGGGACAGCGTCGTCGTCCGGGCGCGCGGCACGACGGTCACCTGGCGTATGTGGCGCGGCGATCCTTCGATCAACGCCTACGTCGACGGCTGGATCGCTCCCCGCGTGCGCCAGCGCTTCGGCATCACCCTGCATGCGGTCGAGGGCCAGGGCGCCGAGCTCGTGAACCAGCTCCAGATCGAGCGCGAGGCCGGCGCGCGCGGCACGGCCGACCTGGTCTGGATCAACGGCGAAACCTTCCACAACCTGCGCCGGGCCGGCCTCCTCTACGGCCCGTGGGCGGGCCGCCTGCCCAACGCGGTGTACGTCGACAGCGCCTCGCGGATCATCCGCCGCGACTTCGAGCAGGACCCGGCCGGCTACGAGTCGCCCTGGGGCACGGTGCAGTTTGCGCTGATCTACGATTCCGCCCGCACCCGGTCGCCGCCCCGCACCTACGCCGAGCTCGCGGCGTGGATCCACCGCCATCCCGGGCGCTTCACGCACGACCAGTCGTTCGCGGGCGTCACCTTCCTCAAACAGCTCATGTACGCGCTCGGCGGTGGAGTCGCGCGTTTCCAGGGCGGGTTCGACGAGGGGACCTACCGCCAGGCCAGCGCGAAGGTCTGGGCCTGGCTGGAGGACGTGCGGCCAGCGCTGTGGCGCCGGGGCAGCGCCTACCCCGCCAGCGTCGCCGAGCTGCATCGCCTGTTCGCCAACGGCGAGGTGGACTTCACGATGTCGAACAACCAGAACGAGGTCGTCACCAAGATTCGCCAGGGCGTCTTCCCGCCGACCGCGCACGCGCTGCTGCTCCGCGACGGCACCATCGCGAACGCGCACTTCCTCGGCATCCCGGCCAACGCGCCCGGGCCCGCGGGGGCGATGGTGGTCGCCGACTTCCTGCTGTCCCCGGAGGCGCAGCTCGAGAAGGCGAAGCCCGAGGTATGGGCCGACGGAACGGTGCTCGCCCCTGACCGCCTGCCGGCGGAGTGGCAAGCGCGTTTCGCGGCGCTGTCGGCGGACCCGCGCGCGCTGCCGCGGGACTCCCTCGGCAAGTACGCGCGGCCCGAGGTGGCGCCCGAGTATCACGAGCGGATCGCGGCGGACTGGCGCGCGCGCATCCGCCGGCGGAGCGACTGAGCCGGTGCGCCGCGCGGTGGGGCTCGCTGCGCTGGTGGCGGCGCCGGTCGCGGTGGGCATCGCGTATGCGCTCGCGGCCGCCACGGGCCTCGCCGGATTCGACGCGGGGTCGTTC
>JACCSZ010000266.1 GCA_013812695.1 Gemmatimonadales bacterium
GATCAGTACTACGCCCTCTATTGCAAGTACATGACTGCGTTCTTGCCGAAGGCCCATCAGCTTGTGTGCCCGGAGGGTTAGTCGTCGCCAGGCACATACCAATGACTGTGGCCCGTGGTGCACTTGATGGATCTCGGTGGTTGGCGCCTGACCCGCGCAGGGACGCCGGAAGGGCGCGCAGCCATGATCGGGAGCAGCCTCGACTGCCTTCGTTGCGGCATTGAGGGCTCAGAAGGGGAACCGCCGCGCGGGCTCGGTGCTGGGTCGGCTCGGACTGCCAGCGCCTCCGTGCCTAGAACGGCGGCACTGACCCGGTTAGCGGCCCCACCTTGCACGATGCGAGCTCACGTAACACCCTGTGGCTCAAGCAATTGTTCGGTCTTGAGGCTGTTCCAACGTACGGCGCCCACGCTAACGAACGGTCTCGAGGACCCTAGGCGGAACGAGCTGCCGTACGCCGGGCCAACCTGTCGCACGCCCTGCACACTGCTAGACAAGGCGGCAACAAGCCAACTCCCAATCACCCCACTCAATTGGCTTCGAGCGTCAGTCGGGGGGGGGCTGACGGCTTGCACGCCCTGGGACCTGCCAGCATACTGGTTTTCTATTCGTGGCGATTCGCCCGACCCACCCATTCTCTCCGATACCGTAGGGAGGTCCGTCCCATGGCCATCGGCTCAGAAGTCACCGGCACACCTGAGTTGGACGCCGACGCCCTCAGGAAGTTCGAGGCCGCCCTGCGCGGAGAAGTCCTCCGGGCCGGCCACCCGGGCTACGACCCCGCCCGAGCCCTCTACAACGCAATGATCGACAGGCACCCGGCCCTGATCGTCCGCTGCCGGGAGAGTTCGGATGTCCTGCGCGCCCTCGAGTTCGCGCGCAGCCATCACCTCCTCGTGGCGGTGCGGGGTGGCGGTCACAACGTCGCGGGCAAGGCACTCTGCGACGACGGGATGGTAATCGATCTCTCGGGGATGAAACGGATTCAGGTCGACCCCGCCGCCCGCACCGCCCGAGCTGAGGCCGGGCTCACCTGGGGCGAATTCGACCGGGAGACCCAGGAGCACGGTCTCGCCACCACCGGAGGCTTCATCTCCACGACGGGCATCGCGGGACTCACCCTCGGGGGTGGTCTCGGCTGGCTCATGCGCAAACACGGCCTCGCCTGTGACAATCTCCGGTCGGTGGAGATCGTCACCGCCGATGGGCAGGTCCGGACCGCTGATGCCACCGAGAATCCGGACCTCTTCTGGGCCGTGCGGGGAGGCGGCGGGAACTTCGGGATCGTGACCTCCTTCGAGTATCGGCTCCACCCCGTCGGGCAGATGCTGGCTGGCGTGGTCTTCTTCCCGCTCGAGCAAGCGGAGGCCGCTCTCCGGTTCTACCGGGACCTCATGACCACGGCGCCGGATGAGGTGATGGCCTACGCGGTCTTCCTGACGTCGCCCGAAGGGGCACGGATGCTCGCCATCCCGGTGTGCTACGTCGGGCCGCTGGAAAGCGCCGAGCAGATATTGCGGCCCCTGAGGAGCCACGCAAGCGTGGCGGCGGATCTCGTCCGGCCGATGACGTATCGGGAGATCCAGAGCATGTTCGACGCCGGCTTCCCATCGGGGCGATTGAACTACTGGAAGTCCAGCTTCCTTCGGGAGCTCTCCGATGAGGGGATCGCCACGCTAGTCGCGCACTTCACGGCCGTTCCCTCCGGTTTCTCGGCCGTAGCGATCGAGCCGTTCGGAGGCGTGGTGGCTCGCGTCGGGCGCGAGGAGACCGCGTTTGCCCACCGCCATGCCCGGTACAGCCTCGTCATCGTGAGCATGTGGACCGACCCGGCGGAATCGGCCGCGAACATCCGGTGGACCCGGGAGTTCTGGAACGCAATGCAGCCGTTCTTCAGTGAGGCGGTCTACGTGAACTACTTAGATACGGACGACGCTGACCGGGTGCAAGCCGCCTATGACCCGAGGACCTATCGGCGCCTGCAGCTGGTAAAGGAGAGATATGATCCGGGGAATTTCTTCCGCGTGAACCAGAACATCGGGCCAGCTTTGTAGATCCTGCGCAGGCCGGGAGCGCGCTGCACCTCGAGGTGAGCTTGCCCCGTTTTGGTGGACAGGTTTAGGCGGCGGCGTGCAGCTCGAACATCGCCGGGCTGAGGTAGCCCAGCGTCGAGTGCCGCCGCTGCCGGTTGTAGAACCGCTCGATGTAATCCGCCACGTCGGCGTGGGCCTCCTCCCAGGTATGATACCGCCGCTCGTGGACCCGCTCGACTTTCAGGGTGTGGAAGAAGCTCTCCACCACCGCGTTGTCCCAGCAGTCGCCCGCCCGGCTCATCCTACCGGTGAGACCTTGCTGCTGGAGCACCCCCTCGTAGGCGGCGCTGGCGTACTGGCTGCCGCGATCGGAGTGATGCACCAGCCCCCGCGGCGGGCGGCGGGTGGCCAGCGCCCGGTGGAGCGCCGCGAGCGGGAGCGCCGTGGTGAGCGTGGGGCTCAGGGCCCAACCCACCACCCGCCGCGAGAAGGGCTCAAGAAGTACGGGAAAGCCACCTTCGCCGATTCGGTCAACAAGAAATATCCGATAGACACGCCGGGCCGGATCAAGGCCGCCTGGGCTTACATTCACCAGCCGCGGAACGTCGAGAATTACGTCGGACGAGGACGCCGTCTGACAGGCGGCCGGCCCCCATCTCGACGGCGGCCCCCGGATACTGCATCTTGGGGCCATCCCAGGCACATGTCAGCCGATGGCGCGAGGAGCAGCCATGAGCAATCCGCCGTCGAGGATCGTGGGTGCGCTGTCCGGTCATTACCGGCTCGAAGAAGAGATCGGGGCCGGCGGCATGGCCACCGTCTACCTCGCCGAGGACCTCCGGCACGACCGCCGGGTGGCCGTGAAGGTCCTCCGCCCCGAGCTCGCGGCCGTCATCGGGGCCGAGCGGTTCCTCGCCGAGATCAAGCTCACCGCCAACCTGCAGCACCCGCACATCCTCCCGCTGTTCGACTCGGGCGAGGCCGACTCGTTCCTCTACTACGTCATGCCGTTCGTCGAGGGCGAGTCGCTCCGCGACCGGCTCCGCCGCGAGAAGCAGCTCCCGGTGGACGAGGCCGTGCGCCTCGCCGGCGAGGTGGCCTCGGCGCTGGACTACGCCCATCGGCACGGCGTGATCCACCGGGACATCAAGCCCGAGAACATCCTGCTGCACGACGGCCGCGCGCTGGTGGCCGACTTCGGCATCGCACTGGCGGCGAGCAAGGCGAGCGGCACCCGGATGACCGAGACCGGCATGAGCCTCGGCACGCCGCATTACATGAGCCCCGAGCAGGCGATGGGCGAGCGCGAGATCACGGCCCGGAGCGACGTCTACGCGCTCGGGTGCGTGCTCTACGAGATGCTCACCGGCGACCCCCCGTTCACCGGCTCCACGGCGCAGGCCGTGGTGGCGCGCGTGGTCACGGAGAGTCCCCGCCCCCTCGTCCCGCAGCGCCACACGATCCCGCCGCACGTGGAGGCGGCGGTCCTCACCGCGCTCGAAAAGCTCCCGGCCGACCGGTTCGCGACCGCAGCGATGTTCGCCGAGGCGCTGGCCCACGGTTCGGCCACGGTGCGCCAGCGGCCGGAAGCGGGACTCCAGGTTCCCGCCGTCGCGCCGCGGCGTCGGAGGCGGGCAGCCCTTGCCGTCGGCGCGCTCCTCCTCGTCGGGCTCGCGGCGGCCGGGTCGTATCACCTCGGCCGCGGGGTGGGGCCCGGCGTACTCCCCGCCAGGTTTGCGATCACCATCCCAGCCGACGAGCGGTTGGGCCAAGTGGAGCCGATCGCCGCCCTCTCCCCGCGGGGCGACCTGCTCGCGTACAGCGCCGAGGGGACGGGGGGCATTCCCCAGGTCTTCGTGCGGCCGCTCAACCAGCTCACGCCGCTCCCGCTGCCCGACACCGAGAATGGCTGCTGTCCGTCGTTCTCTCCCGACGGCCAGGACTTGGCGTTCGTGCAGCAGGGAGTGTTCAAGCGGATTTCGCCCCGGGGAGGAGCCGCGACGATCATCCCGGTGACCGGCGATACCCGCCTGTCGCTGCTCCGGTGGGCCGGCGAGGACGAGTTTGTCGTGACCACGTCTGAAGGCAAGCTCGCGCGACTGGGGAACGACGGCGGGCTCCGGGTGATCGCGGCCCCGGACTCGGCCGCTGGAGAAGCGACACTCGACGTCATGGAGGTGCTGCCCGGCGGCCGGATCCTTGCCGTCGCGACGGTAGCTGCTCCCACCGGTCGCCTCATCGTGCTGGATCCCCACAACGGCTCACGCGCCGAGCTCCCCACCGGCACCGTGATCTGGGCTGGCTTCAGCGACGGTCATCTCGTCTGGTCTCAGCCGGGCGGCCTGCTGTATGCCGCGCCGTTCGACCCCCGCCATGCACGCATCACCGGCCCGGTGCAGTCCCTCGGCATCACCGTGCAGCAGACCCGGGGCAGCCGCCCCAAGATCGCCCAGCTGGGGCACGGCGCGCTGGCCTACGTGCCGGCGCAGGCGCTCAGTCTGGTGTCAGTGTCACGGGAGGGGCGAGTGAATCCGCTGCTCGACCAACCGCGCTCCTACCACAGCCCGCGAGTCTCGCCCGACGCGCGGTACATCGCCTTTGATTTCGCCGAAAATACCCGCGATGTCTGGCTGCTCGACCGCCACGACAGCACGGTGTCGCGCGCCACTTTCCAGAACTCCGGGCACGATCCCACGTGGCTCCCGAACAGCCGGGAGATCGTGTTCGCCGAGGCCCGCGGGGCCCGGGTCGGGATCGTCCGCGCGCCGGTGGACGGCAGCCGCCCGGCCGACTCCGTGTACTACGAGGGTTTTCAGATTACCGTCCACGCGGTGACCCCGGACGGGCGCACCGGCATCGCCGTGCGGTACGCGGCGAGCGGAAGCAATGCAGACATCGTCGCAGTGCCGCTCGAGGGGGGAGGCGACGTGAAGCCGCTCGTGGCCACTCCGTACGACGAAGGCTATCCCGCACTGTCTCCCGATGGTCGCTGGCTGGCGTACGCCTCGAACGAGGCCAACCGCCCGGAGGTCTACCTGCGGGCGCTCGACGGAGCGGCCGGGAAGGTGCTGGTCTCCCAGAACGGCGGGAGCGAGCCGGTGTGGTCCCGCGACGGGCGTGAGCTGTTCTACCGGAGCCCGGGTCCGGGCGAGCCACAGCTGATCGCCGCGCGGGTCGAGACCAGACCGTCGCTGCGGGTCGTCTCGCGCACACCGCTCTTCCGGGTGACCGACTACGAGGCCGCCACCCCGCACGCGAACTACGACGTGATGCCGGACGGCCAGAGCTTCGTCATGGTGCGGCAGGGCCGGCTGTCGCAGTTCGTCTACCTGCAGCGCTGGACCGCACTCCTCCCGCAGCAGGCCGACGCCCGCTAGCCTAGAGCGCCGGCACCGGCCCGGCCAGAGGCCCCACCTTGCAGGATGCCGGCTCTGAGGCCCACGCAACTGTCCGGGCTCTCGGCGAAGAAGCGGTGCGACGCCCCAGCTAACGATCGGTCTCGAAGACCCTAGGCAGAACGAGCTGTCGCACCCCGGATTCTGACGACAGATTCAGCGAATTGGTAGATACAAGGCGGACTCGGCCGAGGTGGGCGCCTGATGGATTTCAGGCTTTGTGCGAGGTCTTCGCGAAGAACGGGGTCAACACCTGTTCCACGTGCCGACTCTTACACCTGGGGCACGCGGGAACCTTCTCGCCGTGCTCCGCCAATGGCTCGACGCGGTCAAACAGATGGTGGCAGTCGAGGCAGCGATATTCGTAGGTCGGCATACGGTCCTCCACACTCGGGCATAGCATGAGGCGGGCAGCCGCTCACCTCGCTCGGTCGATACTCGGTATGCCCCAAGCTATGATAGTGGGTCAGCGGTGTCCATCGCGCGGGCTCGCTGCCTGACCCGCGCATTGACCGTTCGGGCGTCACCTTCCGAAAGTCCCTAGCCTTTGCGAGAGGGTAGCAGAGGGATAACATAACTTCAGCACGCTGTTCTAAGTCTTTCTATCTTGCGGGCCTGTATCGAGATACTTGCTCGCTGAAAATCCGCGTGTCGGGGGTTCGATTCCCTCTCTGGCCATTTGTCTTAAACTACGTTGGGACAAGTCTCTTTCAGCTAAAGGGCCAACCGGGCTGGGTGGCCGTCGTGTCGTTAAGTACCTGAGAAGTACCTGAACTCTACGGCGGCTCCTTCCCCGGGGCGCCGAGGCGCGACGCACGGCCCGGGTTTCTGGCCCACCCGCGAGCCATAAGAGCCGGTGATCGCGCCGGTGGCCTTCCTCTTGTGAGCGGCCAGCCCGGCCTCCGGTAGTGCTCCAGCCGGTGGCCTCGTTGCCCCAGCCGGGCGTCGGAGCCAAGCACTTCCGGCATCGTCGGCATGCACTCAGTCAGGCCCAAGCAGCGTAGAATTTAGGCCACGCCGCGATGGTTAGGGCACGTCCACCCAGGGACCCGTCCGGGCGCTATCCGTCCAGCTTTCCCGGAACCGGACCTGCCA
>JACCSZ010000292.1 GCA_013812695.1 Gemmatimonadales bacterium
GGCCCACGCGCGATGCCCGCGGCGCGCCCGATTTCGGCGTTGGATGCGCGCAGCCGCCGAAGCGCCGGGGCGGCGTCGCCGAAGAGCAGTGCCGTGAGGAAGACCGGATCGCGCCGGCTCACCGGGACCGCGCCCGCGGCCGCCAGGCGCTCGGGCGGTGCGAGGACGAGCTCGGGAAGCCAACGTTCCGCCGCGCCAGCCCGGATCCAGAATGTCACCAACTCCGGCACCGCGCGCGCCGTGCTCAGTCCCTTGAACCACTCGTCCCGGACGCGCTCGGCCGACAGGTGCGCCAGGCCGGGCGAGGCGTCCACGGCGGCGTTCCAGGTGTCGGGGTCGATGGTGAAGCCGAAGCGCGCGGCGAAGCGGATGCCGCGAAGGATCCGCAGGAAGTCCTCACGGAACCGATCGCCCGGGCGTCCCACGGCGCGGAGCAGCCCGCGCTCGAGATCGGCTCGGCCGCCGAACGGGTCGCGCCACTCGTGCCGGAGCGGGTGGTAGGCGATGGCGTTCACGGTGAAGTCCCGACGCGCCAGATCGTCGTCGAGCGTGACGCCGTAGGCCACCACCGCGTGCCGGCCGTCGGTGCTCACATCCCGCCGGAAGGTGGTGACTTCATGGAGAATTCGGCGGCCGTCGATCACGCCCACGGTCCCGTGCTTCTCGCCCACCGGCGCCGTCCGGCGAAAGAGCGCCGTCACCTGCGCCGGGGTGGCCGAGGTGGCGAAGTCGTAGTCGGAGTGCGGCAAACCGAGCAGCGCATCGCGCAGCGCACCGCCCACGCACCACGCTTCGTGCCCAGCTGCCTCGAGCGTGCGTGCGATCTCGAGCACTTCCTCCGGGATGGCGAGCGTGACGGGCGCGTTCATCGCGCGCCATAGGCCACGCCGGCCGAGAGTGCGAGCACCAGTTCCATCCGTGCCTGCGACGGCGCGCGCGGGCCGGCGGGAATGACGCCCATCGCCACCGTTCGGGCACCGCCGCCGTCGAACGCATACACCGGCGTGACCTCCCCGAGCGCGCACCTGGTCGCCAGCACGACCGGCTTGCCGTCGTCGAGCCAGCGGCGGATGGCGGGCACCACGCCCGGCGGCACGTTGCCGCTTCCGAACGCCTCGATGACGACGCCATCGTGTTCGGGCCGCGCGAGGTCGAGCAGGAGACCGTCGTCGCCCACGGTCAGCGAGACGAGTGCGACTCGCGCACGGAGCCCCGCCGGCCGCAACGTCCCCACGGGCCCCGCGGGGGGCGCGTGGTACGCGACGCGCGCGGCGTCCACCACGCCGATCGGTGTGGCGCGCGGCGCGGAGAATGCCGCCAGGTCGGTGGCGTGGGTCTTGACCGCGGCCTCGCCCGCGAAGATCTGGCCGCCGAAGACCACCATCACGCCCCGCCCCACGCTCGCCGGGCTCGAGGCCACGCGCGCGGCGTCGAGCAGGTTGCGCGGGCCGTCCCAACCCGCGTCACTCGACGTACGCATGGCACCGGTGATGACCACGGGCACCGTCGCCGGCAGCGTGCGCGCGAGGAGGTACGCCGTTTCCTCGAGCGTATCGGTCCCGTGCGTCACCACGATCCCCACCGCCTGGCCGCCCTCGCCCACCTCGCGCACGCGCTCGCGCAGCGCCCAGAGCCGGTCAGGACCGAGGTGGCAGGCCGGCAGCTTGGCCCAATTCTCCACCCGGTATGGCGCGATCCGCTCGAGCCCCGGTGCCAGGCCGACCAGGGCCTCTCCGTCGTGGGCCGGCACGTTCCCGCCGACCGCGGCGTCCCGCTGCATGGAGATGGTGCCGCCGGTGAACAGGAGATGGATCATGCGTGGCCATTGCCGGGGGCGGTGGGTCCCACCACGCCACGCCCGCGGGGGCGCGTCATGACATGCCACACCACCCCCCTCACCCGCACAGCACGCTCCCCCCGTTCACGTTCACGATCTCACCGGTCACGTTGCGGGCGAGATCGCTGCACAGGAACAGAATCGGCCCCGCGATGTCTTCCGGGGGCGGAATCCGCCGGAGCGGAATGGTCTGCCGGATGCGCTCGCGTCCGCCGCCCTCGAACGCCGGGAGCGACATCGCCGTGTCCACCCATCCGGGCGCGACCCCGTTGACGAGAATGTCGGGGGCGTACTCGATGGCGAGCGATTTGACCAGCGCGATCAGCGCGCCCTTGGCGGCGGCGTAGTCGCTGTGAAATGCCTCGCCGCGCTGGCCTGCCGTGCTCGACACGATGACCACGCGCCCGCCCGGCCCCATGAGCCCGAGTGCCGCCCTGGTGCTGAGAAAGACCGCATCGAGGTTGGCCGCCATCGTGGCGCGCCACCGGTCCGCGCCAAGCGCTCCCAGTGGCACCGCTTCGGGCGGCCAGGTCCCCGCGTTGGCGACGAAGCAGTCCAGCCGGCCGAACGACTGCCGGGTTTCGTCCGCCATGCGCGCCGCGACCGCCTCATCCGCCAGGTCGCCGCCGACCGTGAGCGCCCGCCGGCCACAGCTTCGGATCTCGGCCGCCACGGTCTCGGCGTCGGCGGCCCGTGCGTGGTAGGTGAGCGCCACGTCCGCGCCTGCGCGCGCCAGCAGCAACGCGGTGGCGCGGCCGATCCCACGGCTGCCGCCGGTCACCAGCGCGGTCCGGCCGGCGAGCGAAATCATCGCCCCCTCATGGCTGGCCGGGCAGCGCCGACTCGACCAGCTCGACGATGAGGTGCTCGAGCGCCAGGTGGAGCACCTGGATCTGGCTGGTCTCCTCGGAGGGCACCACGACCGTGTCGTCGACCTCGGCAGCCAGCGGTCCGCCGCCGCGGCCAAGAAAGGCCACCGTGGCGGTGCCACGGCCGCGGGCGGCTCGAGCCGCTTCGATCAGATTGGCGCTCCGCCCGCTCGTGCTGTGGAGGACGAGCAGATCCCCAGGCCGGCACAGCGCCTGAACCTGACGCGCGAAGATCTGCTCGAAGCCGAGGTCGTTTCCCGCGGCGGTCAGCACCGAGCTGTCGGTGCTCAGGGCGATCGCGGCGAACGGCCGCCGCGTGGCGGCGTACCGCACGACGTACTCGGTCGCGAGATGCTGCGCGTCGGCCGCGCTTCCGCCGTTGCCGCAGAAGAACAGGGTGCCGCCATTGCGGAGCGTGTCCACGTAGCGCGCCGCGACGCGCTCGAGCCGCGGAGCCAGCGCCTTGCACGCGCCGGCGAGGGCAGCCAGCCGGTCGAGGGCATGCTCCAGCCGGGCCACGCTCACGGTTCGCCGCCGAGCAGGCGGCGGATGCGCTGCATCCAGGATCGGCGGATCGCGAGCGGCGGCACGTCTTCGAGCGGCGCGTCGCGGAGGATAGCGCCCGGGTTCCGCGCCGTCAGCAGCTCGGCCTGTTCGATGCCGTCCTGCGCGCGCAGGAAGTCGGCCCCGCCCGCGATCGAGCGGTCGTCGCCGTGATTGTCACCCGCGAGAATGTCGGCCAGACCGGCGGCGACCAGTTGCCGCGCCCGCTGGCCCCGCAACTGGGTCGAATGGAGTGTGGTCGCGTCCACCTGCATGCGCGCGCCCAGCGACCGCCAATACGTCACCGCCTCGACGGAGCAGGCGCTGTAGCGCTCGGGGTGCGCCAAGACGGCGCAGAGGCCTCCTTCCTGTACCCTGGTCAGGGCGTTCGTCACGGCTTCGGCCGAGACGAGCCGCGGAAACTCCACCAGGATGTAGCGGGTCCCCCCGAGGCCAATCCGCTGCAGCCGCTCCCCGGTGATCGGGAGCGGCCGATCGAGCATGACTTCCGCGCCGCGGTGCAGGCGTGGCAACTCCGGCGCCTGGGCGGAGAGCGCCGCGTAGGCGTCATCGTGCCGTGCGGGAGGCGCGTGGGCGGTCTCGTTGGCTTTGAGATGCGGGGTGAGGCACACGTCGGTGATCCCGAGCTCCGCCATCCGCCGCAGCACCCCGACCGACTGCTCGACCGTTCGCGAGCCGTCGTCCACGCCGGGGAGTAGATGGGAATGGAGATCGATCACGTGCCGGGACGGACGTCCTGTAGGATCGAGGTGGCGAAAGCGCCCAGCTCGCCAGGCGCGCGCTGGGCCTGCGCGAGCAGCGCCAGCGTGATGAGGGCGTCGGCGGCGAGCAGATCGAGCGCCACCGAACGGTCGCCGGGGTGCGCCGTGACCCGGTCGAGCGCCGTGCGGCCC
>JACCSZ010000301.1 GCA_013812695.1 Gemmatimonadales bacterium
GTCGTTAGACAGCGCCCACAATCCTCAGTAAGTTCTAGATACCCCATCTCTCGGATCTCGCCATGCGTCATGAGTTTACGGCCATCTACGAGCGCGACAACGAATGGGTTATCGCCTACTGTCCCGAGGTGCCAGGCGCCAACGGCCAGGGACACACGAAGGAAGAGGCGCGGGCGAGCCTTGCTGAGGCGCTCGTCCTGATCCTTGAGGATCGCCGCGAGGAGGGCCTGCGAGGCGTGCCCGCAGCCGCTGAACGCGAGGTAATCACGGTCGACGTTCAGGCGGCGTGAAGCGGAGCGCGCTCCTCCGGCACCTGCGACGCCACGGGTGCGTCCTCAAGCGCGAGGGCGCGGCACATTCGCTGTGGCTGAACCCGGCTACCGGTGCGGTCGAGGCTGTGCCGCGGCACAACGAGATTCCCGATCTGCTGGCGCGCAAGATCTGCCGCGGCCTCGGGGCTCCCGAACTACCCTGAGAGTCAGGTCGATACCGCTCGGCGCTGTCTAACCCGCAAATGCAGCCGACAGGCCGGGGGTGGGCCGGGGTTCCGCGCGGGCGCGGCGCTCCTCGAGGCCCAACAGTGGAAGCGTTGATTGGTGCGGGCGCCGGCATGAGAGCCTGCAGCTGATTTGCATTTCGTTAGACAGCAACAACGACCGCTAGCTTCAATTCACGATCGGACCTAATCGGAGTGATGTGCCGGCTCCCTGTGCGAGAGACGGACGTCAGTCTGCAATCCATTCACCGAGGGGCCCATCCTCAGTGGATGGCCAGAGGTGCCTGCCCATGGACCGTCGCAAGTTTCTTCAGAGTATGGGTGGCATTGTCGCCGTGGCGGCCTTACCGCGCTGTGGTGGCCGGTATACGGCGGACCGCGCGCCCAACATTCTGATCATCGTCGCCGATGATCTCGGCTACGCGGACCTGAGCGTCACCGGCCGCCGCGACTACCAAACTCCGGTTGTTGACCAGATCGCGCGTGAGGGTGCGTTGCTGAGCCAAGCGTATTCATCGGCGCCGGTTTGCACGCCGAGTCGCGTTGCGTTTATGACCGGCCGCTATCCGGCCCGCTACCCTGCCGGCCTCTACGAGCCGCTCACGACCCAGGACGTTGGACTCGAGCCGCATCCGGCGACGCTCGCACGCCTGCTCAAGAACGCCGGGTATGCTACAGCCCTGGTCGGCAAGTGGCATCTTGGTTTGCTGCCGCAGTGCCATCCGCTGCGTCACGGCTTCGACGAGTTTTACGGCTTTCTTGGGCCCGGGGCAGATTATGCCAGCCACCGCGATGTCCAGACGCGGACGCTCTCCTACTTCCAGGACGGGGAGCGGCCGATTCACGTCAATGGATACCTGACAGATCTCTTTACCGACCGCGCAATCGCCTTCGTGAGTCGGCCCCGCCCTAAGCCGTTCTTCCTCAGCCTGCAGTACAACTCCCCCCACTGGCCGTGGCAGGCCCCTGGTGACCCGCCCTACCCCGACACGCTGCGTGTGACTGCTGGTGGCTCGCCTGAGACCTATGGGCGCATGGTCCGGAGTATGGACGAGGGAATCGGCCGCGTTCTCGATGGTCTGCACCGGCGTGGCCTGGAGCGAGACACCCTGGTTGTATTCACGAGCGACAATGGCGGCGAGCGCTTCTCGCACATGGGACCCTTCAGCGAAGGGAAGATGACGCTGTGGGAAGGGGGGATCCGCGTCGCTGCAGTCGCGCGCTGGCCCGGCGTCATTCCCCCTGGGAGCCACTGCGCGCAGGTGTGCGCCACCTTCGATCTTGCGGCGACTGCCGCCGCGCTCGCCAACGCGCGGCCGGATGCCGCGGCACCTTTCGACGGTATCGACCTCATGCCCGCGCTGCGCGGTGGCGTGCCACGGGCGCGCGACCTGTACTGGCGCCTGGCGCAGCGGCGTCAGCAGAAAGCACTGCGCTCTGGGAACTGGAAGTACCTGGCCACCGCGAAAGACGGCGAGTACCTGTTTGATCTCCAGACGGATCCTGGGGAAAAGCACGACCGGAAGGTGGAACGGCCCGAGGTGCTCGCAGAGCTGCGGGACAAGTACTCGCAATGGGAACGGCAGATGCTGACACCGATCCCTCTCGACACGAGCGGAGCGCAATCGCGGCATTGAAGGCGTCTCCAGCTGGACCGCGATCGTCCCTAAGATGCCGGGTAACTCTCGGCGGGCGGACGGCAGGGTCCCGAACAGGTTGCTGTCTAACCCGCGCATGCAGCCGACAGGCCGAATGGGCGCGCGCGAAGTCCTCGCGGACGGCACCCTCCTCGAGCGCACTAAGGAACGAAGGTTTGTGTGGGCGACAGCTTGAGGGCCTGCAGCTGATGCGCATTT
>JACCSZ010000320.1 GCA_013812695.1 Gemmatimonadales bacterium
ACCTGAGCAGCACCGCGCGCCGCATTGCCACCGTGTCCACCCGCGGTCTGGGCGCGCTCGGGCCCAGAGGGGTGCTGCAAGCCTTCGTCCGAGGGAACACGCGGAGCCGGGTGTAGCCGGGCGCAGCGTGCCGGCGGTCCGACACGCTGGTGCGGGCGCGCGACACGGTGCCATCGGCCCCGGGGGTACGGCTTCGTGCACCAGGTGGCATCTCGCAGGGGCAATTGTGTTTACACGATCCACCGCCATCCTGTCCTCGCCGCCTGACCAGCCCGAGTCGACGCCTGCAGCGGCGTGAATCGTGCGCCTACGGCCGCCTGAATCCAGCGGTGCATACACACATCCCAGCCGGCGGTCCGGACACCCGGATTGGCCATGGTTACGTACGCGCACCCGACCCGAATCCCGAGGCAACGGCGTGAGCCTGCCGCAGCGCATGGCGTTCTGCATGGCACTCCTGCTGGTGGGGTGCGGCGAACCGTCTTCACCGACGCTCGTCTCCCCGGCCGCTCCCACTCCGCTCGCCGCCCTGGAGCTCCCGTCCGGCGACCTCGAGGTGCGCTGGCGGGACAACTCGAGCGACGAAAGCGGGTTCGAGCTCCAGCGCTCTGCGGCCGGGCCGGCCGGCAGCTTCGCGAGCATCGCCACGCTGAGCGCCAACCTGTCGGCGTATGAGGATGGTCAGATCGACGGGGTCAGCGAATACTGCTACCGGGTCCGTGCGCTTGGCGCGGACGGCGCCGCTCCGTCCGCATACTCTGCCGGCATCTGCCATCGGGTGGTGGCGCCGTCTGCGCCATCCGGGCTTGCCGCCACGGCCACCTTCGGGCAAGTCGACCTGTCGTGGACCGACCACTCGAGCACGGAAGCGGCGTTCGAAGTGTGGCGATCGACCACTGGCGTCGCCGGCGCCTTTGCGCTCCACGTGGTGCTCGCGGCCGATGCCACGACATTCAGCGCGATGGGGCTCGACGACGGCGCCGAATACTGCTTTCAGGTGCGCGCCGTAAGCCACCATGGCCTGGTCTCGGACCTCTCCGCTGCGAGTTGCGCCACCACGCCGGTGCCGACGCTGCCCCCGCCTTCCGCGCCTTCCAGCCTAACCGCCAGCCCGACGTCGTCGACGGCCACGGCGCTGGTCTGGACGGACACCGCCGGCCAAGAGCAGGCGTTCGAGATCTGGCGTTCGCTCGAGGGCGCGTCAGGCACCTACGTGTCGATCGCGACACTCCCGGCCAACACAACGGCGACCACGGATGGCGGGCTCACCGCATCGACGGAGTATTGCTATCGGGTGCGCGCGATCGGCTCCGCGTCCGCGCCGCCGTCCGGCTTCTCGAATACCGCGTGCACCACGACGCCGGCGCCCCCACCGCCGGCGACACCGTCCGGCCTGGTGGCCGCGGCGGCGACGTCCGCTCGCATCGAGCTCTCCTGGGACGACAACGCGACGGACGAGGCGGGATACGCGATCTGGCGCTCGACCACGGGCAGTTCGGGCTCCTACGCACTCCACGCGACCCTCGCGGCGGGTCAAGCGACTCATTCGGACCAGGGCTTGGGCGCGGCGACGCAGTATTGCTACAAGGTGCGCGCCCTCGGGGGGAACGGCGCGCCGGACAGCCCCCTCAGCACCCACGACTGCGCCACCACCAACGATCCGACAGTCGTACGCGTCGTCACGTTCGGCGACTCGAACACCGACACCTGCGTCGAGGACCCGGCCCGGAAGTCATCCTACGTAGGCCCGGTGCCGCGGCTGGCGCCTGCTGACCCACACATGCCCTGCCAGGTCGCGGGGAAGGTCGAGGTGGCCTGGCGGATGGCCCGGACCGAGACCATTCGCGCGGTCAATCACGGGATCGGCGCGACGACTACCGGCGGCGGCGGGTTCGGCGGCCCGGAGCGCGCGTCCACCGGCGCGCCTCAAGCCCGCACCATGGTCAACGGGATCACCCGCTACGAGGCGGAGGTGCTGGGGGAAGGCTATCCGTGGTCGGGCGGCGAGCCGGTCAGCTCGGCATATCCGGCGCCGGTGGCGCGCGTCAACGCATACACGCCAGGGCCCGACGACTTCGTCTACGTCTCACTGGGCACGAACGACGCCAGCAACACCCGCAACATGACCGTCGCCGAGACCGAGGCCAACCTGCGCTGGATGATCGCGGAGTGGCTGGCGGCCGGACGCGAGGCCGACCATTTCATGCTGACCACGCTGGCGCCGCGCGCGAATCCGACCACGCCAACGGCGGTGCCCGATCGCAACGCGCGGATCCGGGTGCTGGCGGGGGAGCTGGGCGTGCACGTGATCGAGCTCGCCGGTTTCGTGTCGCTGGATGACGGACTGACCTGGCGGGATCCGGCGCTGCACAATGGCGACGGCACGCACTATACGGAGCCCGTCCGGATCTGGCTGGCGGATGAGATCGTGAGCTGGATGAGCGCGCGGACGCCGGCCGACTGAGCGAGCGCGGCGCGTCTCAGTTGGTGCTGGTGACCACGGTGCCGCCGGCCGCGCCGAAGCAGGCCGCGATGGCCCGCTCTGTAAACAGGGGCGCCCCCGTCCGGTTGAGGTGGTCGGGATCCCGGAAGTAGCCCGCAAACTGCGGGCGCGCGTACAGATCGAGCAGATCGACGTAGCGGGCGCCCTCAGCCGCGGCCGTCTCGCGGATGAGCTGCAGGGCCGCCTGCGTACGGGGATCGTCGCTGGCGAACCTGAAGTACTCGTAGGTCACCGGCGTCGTCACCACGCACACGCTCGCCCCGCGACTCTCCAGGAACGCCAGCGTGCGCGCGAAGCTGGCCGCGAACGGACTGGTCCGCACGTCGGCCACGGGCACCTGATGCTCCATCCGGGCGTTCGCCTCGCCCACGCGCTTGCTGGGGTCGACCTTCGACCACCACTGCTCCTGCGCCAGGATCCATCCCCACTTGAGCTCGCTCGCCCCACGAAACGACGCGAAACCGCCCTCGAGCACGCTGCCCCAGTACAGGTAGAGGTACTGTCGGTGGTGGTCGAGCACGCGCTGAGTGAAGGTGGGGTTGTCGAGATTGGCCAGATACCCGTGCGTCTGGCGGTCCAGCTTGTACGCGGCAAAGGCGTGGGGATCCCCTTGGACGATCACCTGGCCGGGCCGCCGGTTGCGGAAGTAGTAGCGGATCCGAAGCTCCATGTCGGCGATGGTCTCGCCTTCGCCGGCGAAGGTCGGAAAGTCGGGCGAGCCGACGAACCCCCACGCGAAGTGGGAGTCGCCGAACGCCCCGTTCGATGCCGTGGCCTGCTGCATGAGGTGGAGACCCTGGACCACCCGGTCGTTGGGCTCCACGACGTAGCGGACCAGCACCACGCTGGCGGCCAGCGCGGCCGCCAGCACGGTGGCCAGCGCCAGCAGCATGCGCCGGAGATAGCCGCTAAAACTGGAAGTAAAGGAATTCCGCATTGTCCCCCACCCACATGTTCGCGAGCGCCATGGCCGCGAGTACGGCCACGAGGAGGCTCCAGGCGGTGCTCGGCCGCCAGAGCAGCCACCGATACCGCGCCGCCGCGCCCCGCACCGCCTCGAACCCGAGCGCCGGGCGATACCGCGCGAGGATCTCCTGCGTGTTGGGCGCGAACCAGGCGATGAGCGCGAGCGCGCCAATCCACAGCAGTGCCGTCACGGGCTCGAGCACGAGCCCGTTGTGGAACGGCCCATCGAACCGAAGGCCCGCCAGCGCGGCCAGCGGACTATCGGCGAGACGGCCCGCCAGATTCGAGGGCAACGAGAGCCCGCGACCGAGGAACATCGCGTCGAGCACGGACCGGGCCGTCGCGTAGTCCAGCGCCCGGAAGAACACCCATGCCACCACCACGCACCCGAACGTCAGCGCTCTCGCCGCGACCTTCCCGGCCATGGTCGGCGCGCCGAGGCCGAGTCGCGCGCGGGCGGCGTGCCAGAAATGGTTGACCACCAGGTAGCAGCCGTGGAGCCCGCCCCAGATGACGAACGTCCAGCCGGCGCCGTGCCAGAGCCCGCCGAGCAGCATCGTGGCGAGCAGGTTGACGTGGCGCCGGATCGGGCCGTTCCGGTTTCCGCCGAGCGGGATGTAGAGGTAGTCGCGGAGGAACCGCGAGAGCGTGATATGCCAGCGCCGCCAGAAGTCGATGATGTTGGTCGCCTTGTACGGCGAATTGAAGTTCATCGGAAAGCGGATGCCGATCATCCGGGCCAGGCCGATCGCCATGTCCGAATAGCCGGAGAAATCGAAGTAGAGCTGGAACGTGTATGCCAGGGCCCCGATCCACGCCTCGGCAAAGGTGAGCGCGATGCCGGAGGAAGCGGCACCGAACACGGCGTTCGCGTATGGCGCCACGCCATCGGCCATCACGACCTTCTTGAACAGCCCCAGACAGAAGATGGTGATGCCCACCGCCACGTGGCTGACGGCAAAGCGCCTGAGGCTCGGGCGCGCGAACTGGTTCAGCATCTCGCGATAGTGAACGATGGGACCCGCGATCAGGTGCGGGAAGAACGTCACCAGCAGCGCGTAATGCAGCAGGTCGTAGTCGGACGCCTTGCCCCGATATGCCTCCACGAGGAAGACGATCTGCTGAAAGGTGAAGAACGAGATCGCGATCGGGAGGACGATCCGCTGCAGGTGCAGCGGCGGGCCGCCGGCGGTGTTCCAGGTGTCGACGAAGAAGTTGGCGTACTTGAAGTAGGCCAGCAGCGCCAGGTTCGTAGCGATGCCCGCCGTGAGATACCACGTGCGCCGGCTCGCTGGCGCCGGCTGGATCCAGCGCTGGGCTATGACGTAATTAAAGCCGACCGAACCGATGATGATGACCAGATTGGCCGGGTTCCACCACGCGTAGAAAAACAGGGAGGCGAGCAGCAGCCAGCCGTACGCGAGCCGCCGGTCGG
>JACCSZ010000331.1 GCA_013812695.1 Gemmatimonadales bacterium
TCGACCGGCACCTACGAGCTGAGCTACCACGAGCCGCCGGGGACGGCTGTGACCGAGCGGGGGAAGTATGTCGAAATCTGGCGTAAGCACGCGGACGGGAGCTGGAAGATGGTTGTGGAATCCTTCAACTCCGATCAGCCTCCTCTCGCAGCGCCGACTAACGCCCGCCCCTGACGTCAACCGGCCCGCAGGCGAGAGGCCCCGCCGCCAGCCAGCTGCACCAGCAGAAATCCCGTGACCTCGAGCGGCGCGTTGAGATCGAGCCGTCGGGCCGGCGGCGCCACCGCGAGCGGCCCGTCAGACGCCACGGCGATCACCCATGGATCGGCCGGCCAGCACCGTGGCGGCTCGCCCAGCGCCGGCCGGTGGACCTCGATCTTGGGATAGGACTCCCGCGCGAACCCCTCGGCCAGCACGAGGTCCACGCGGGCCGGGTCGAACCGGTCGAGCAACTCCCGGAAGGGCGGCTCGTCGAGGTCGCCCTCGAGCTCACCCAGATGCGCCCACCGGGTGCGGGAAGCGATCAGCACCTCCGCCGCGCCCGCCTCGCGCACCCGGAAGCTGTCCTTGCCCGGGCGGTCCATGTCGAACCCGCAGTGCGCGTGCTTGAGCACCGCCACCCGGAGCCCCGCCGACCGTAGCTCTGGGAGCACCCGGGTGATCAGCGTCGTCTTGCCGCTGCCGCTCACCCCCACGAATCCGACGACCGGCGGCAATTCAGATCCTCGCGATCTCGACCCGGTTGTCCGACTGGGTGCCGGCGCCGCCCAGGTTGCAGTGCCGCGACGAGGTGGTGACGTTCACCGCCGACCCGCTGCGGGTCAGGCTGGGCCAGTAGCCCAGGGGAGCCATCGCCAGTCCCTCCACCACGTCGTCGCTCAGCTCGGCCCGGCCCTCGAAGGCGCCTCGGTCGTTGAATACCCGCACGTAGTCGCCGTTCTTGACGCCACGGGCCTCCGCGTCCTTGGGATGAATCATGACCCGCTGCTCGCCCTGGCGCCCTTGCTGGTAAGGCTCGTTGGCGTACTGCGAGTTGAGGAACGCGTGCGGCTTGGGCGACACGAGGTTGAGCGGATACCGCGCCATGTGGCCGTTGGCGCCCACCTCCACCGGCGGGATGTAGTTGGGGATCGGGTCCACCGGTTCGCCGGACTGCATCTCGGTATAGCCGTTGCGCCACACCGGGACCACGAAGTTGCCGTTCGCGGCCGCGCTGGCCTTGAACTCGCACTTGCCCGAGGGGGTCTTGAAATGCCCCTTGGCGTGCGGGGCCCGCTCGTGGGGCAGACCCACGTTGAGCCGCATCCAGCCCTTCTCCTTGAGCTTCTCCAAGGTGATGCCCTGCATGGCGGGCGCGTTCCAGTCGTACATCCGGCTCAGCAGCTCGTCGTCACTGAAGGACCAGTAGTCATCGTCGAAGCCCATCGTCTTCGCCAGGCGGCGGAACATCTCCACGTTGGGCACGCACTCGCCGGGCGCGGCGATGGCCGGCTGGTTGAGCATGACGTACAGATGGCCCCAGGTGACCTGCAGGTCGTACTGCTCCGCCTGGAGGGTGGCCGGTAGGATGATGTCGGCGTAGCGCGCGGTGTCGGTCATGAACAGCTCGCTGACTACCGTGAACAGGTCCTCGCGCTGGAGGCCCTCGATCATCTTGTTGGCATTCTGCTGCTGCGAGACCGGATTGCTGTTGTGGATGAACACCGACATGAGCGGCGGATCCAGGTTCAGCTCTCCGGTGAGCGCGCGACCGAGGTCGAGCTCGTTGACCACCCGGGTGCCGGGCCGGATCCAGTCGGGCCGCTGGATGAAGTCGAAATTGAAGGGGAAATCCCAGATCGGCATCTCGACCGTGCCGCCGCCGACGTGCCGCCAGGCGCCGACCAGCGCGGGAAGCGAGGTGACCAGCCGGACCGCGTCACCGCCGCCGGGCGAGCGCTCGATGGCCACGCCCTGGCGGATGGCGGACGGCTGGGTCGTGGCGTACTCCCGAGCCAGCTTCCGGATGTCGTCGGCCGGGATTCCGGTGATCTCCGCGACCCGCTCCGGCGGGAACTCGGCGGCGCGGGCCTTCAGCTCCTCGTAGCCGACCGTGTAGTTCGCCACGTAGTCATGATCCACCAGGTTCTCGGCGATGATCACCTGCATCATGCCCAGCGCCAGGGCGCCGTCCGTGCCGGGTCGGATCGCGATGTGCCAGTCGGCCCCCTTGGCCGTGCGGGTGCGCACCGGATCGATCACCACCACCTTGGCCCCTTTGGCCTTGGCCTCGAGGATGAAGGGCCAGCCGTGGAGGTTGGTGCTGATCATGTTCATGCCCCACACGATGATGTACTTCGCGTAGGCGAGGCTCTCCACGTCGAGGCCACCGGTGGGTCCCACGGTCATGATCCACGCCGTGGAGGAGCCCGACTCGCAGTAGCACTTCTCGCCGATGGTGGCGCCGAGGCGGTTGAAGAAGGCGTCGCCGCTCGTGAGGCCGTTGAGCGTCCCCTGGTTTCCCAGGTAACAGTGGTTCATGATTGCCTGAGGTCCGTACTGGTCGATGATCCCGGTCCAGCGTTGCTTGATGGCGGCCAGCGCCTCGTCGTAGGTGATCGGCTGATACTGCCCGCTCCCCTTGGGGCCGACCCGCTTGAGGGGGTGGAGAAGTCGGTCGGGATTGTAGTGATGCTCCGCGTAGTTGTTGAGCTTGACGCACAAGCCGCCCCGGGTCATCGGGTGCTCGGGGTCGCCGGTGACATCCATCAGCTTGCCGTCCTCGACATGGTAGAGGAATGCGCAGGTGTCCGGGCAGTCCTGGGGACAGGCGCCTCGCACGATTCTGGTGCCGATGGTGGGTGCAGCCATGATGGGTCTCCGAGCGCCGGCAGCTTCCGCTCGCTGCGAGCGTGGAAAAAGGAGATACCTCGGCGATCGCGGGAGCGGTGCGAGGTCGGCTGGCGGAGGCGCGACCTACGAGCGCAGGTGGTCGCCAGGCGCGGTTGTCGTCGGTACGTCAGTTACGGTAGGACACGGATCGGCGGGCGTCAAGAGCGCCGAGAGGCTTTGCGCGCGGAGAATCTTGGCTGAATCCCGAGCCTCGAGTTAGACTGACATCGACTGATGGTCGGAGAGGCCGCGCACCCATAAACCACCCCATGAGGCCGGACGCACATCTGAGGGCGCTGGCCCTTCTGCTGGGTGGCACGGGCGCAGCCGCGCTCATCGGTGTGATGGCATCGGTGCAGGCTGGCGACTTCTATCAGCAGCTCTCCAGGCCACCGTGGGCTCCGCCGGCCCGAGTCTCCGGGCCGGCCTGGAGCGTGCTCTATGTGCTCATGGCGGTCGCGGCGTGGCTCGGCATACGCGCGAGACGGCACGCATCAGCCGCACCAACTCCCCAGGCGCGTACACCTTCAGGTGGGCCTTAGCGAAGCCTTTCGGATCCCGCGTCACGATGGCCTGCGCACCCACGTGGCGAGCGGTCTCATGCAGCACCGCATCTACAGTAGTCAGGGTAACCGAGGTCTAAGGCATCGGTGAGCACGGAGCGCGTTACCGGGGCGACCTCAAAGAGACCGAGAATCGTGGCCACCGTTGTCGCTCCGAGGATCCCGTCAATCCCCTTGGCGGCGACCCCATCGAGCAACGACGTCGCTGGTGCCGCACGAGGGGCTCGCGAGCAACACGTCAAGAATCACAGTCGCCTTCGGCCAAGCGTCCCGGCTAGGGCTCCGACCAGGGAGATGTCAGCCCCGAGATGGAAATCAAAATCAGGGAAGCAGTGCGATAGTGAGCTGAGCCGGCCGCATCGGCGCCCATCGCGAGCGCGCTGCCTGAACCCGCACATGCAGCCGACGAAAACGCGGGCGGAGCCTGGCTCCGTTCCTTCCTCACCGTCATCCACACAGCAGAGCTACGCGTGCCCCCGATCGGAGCCGGCCGAATGCCGAACGAGCGCATCGTGGATCAGTTCACGGCCCAGGTCGAGCGCTTCGTTCGATCGCCCCACGTGAACGAGGCGGAGCCGGTCGCGCGATTCGTCGCCGCCGTCGCGCCGAAGGAGACCGAGGAGGCGCTCGACGCCGCCTGCGGGCCGGGGCTCCTCGCGAAGGCCTTCGCGCCGCGCCTCCGGACCTTCACGGGCGTCGACCTCACGCCCGCCATGGTCGAGCGCGCGCGGAGGACGGCGGTCGAGGCGGGCCTCGCCAACGCTCGCTTCGAGACGGGCGATGCGCTCGCCCTCCCGTTCCCCGAGGGGCGCTTCGACGTCG
>JACCSZ010000335.1 GCA_013812695.1 Gemmatimonadales bacterium
TCGACCGGAGCGTGGATCCGCGCGCCGTGTTCGCCATCGCGCCGGCGGTGCCCGGCACGGTGGACTGGCGCGATCCGGTGACCCTTCGCTTCCGCCCAGCCGCGCCGCTTACGCCCAATACCACATACACCGTCACCGTGGCTGACCGGTTCACGGCGATGGACGGGAGCCGGCTCCGCGAGCCGCACGTCTTCACCTTCCGGGTGCGGGGCCCGCGCGTGCTCGAAGCGAACGAGCCATGCCTCGAATCATGGCTCTCCGCTTCGCTCAGGATGACAGACGACAGCGCCTTAACATCAGTTACCACGTTCGGCTTTTATTCTCTACCGCAGGCCACCGGCCCGTCGCATTGCTTGAACACCTCCGCGCTCGCGCGGCTCTCCGGGCGTCTGGCGCCGCCCGCCTATCGTTCGCCGGCACGCGCCAGCTCGGCCGGCCCGTCGTACTGAGGATGTATGTGATGCTCTCAACCGCCATTGAACAGGAGCGGCTCCTCATCGCTCAACGCCTCCTTTCCGAAATCGAACGCCGCCACGGACTCCCGCAACCGATTCAACGCGAGCTCGACCCCGTCATCATGGACCGCTTTCTCGCCGTCTACCTACCCGAGGCACGGGAAGGTGAGCCGGTTCCGGAAGCGCTCGAATACGCCTTCGCTCCGACCATGGCAGGCGCGCTCGACCTGCTGCGCGATTCGCTCAGCGAATCGCCCGACGGCCGCGGCGCCGCGCTGTACGTGCACGACCTGGACACCGGCGTGGCCACGGACTCACGGGACCGGCGCTGACCGTTCCCGGCTCTTTCAGACGGAGAGGCGAGCGCGTCCCGATCGTGGCCGTGCTCGCCTTCTCGTTGCTGGTCGGCGGCGGCGGGGAGACCATGGCTGGGCAAGCTGCCGAGGCCTCGCTGCCCGATCTGGCCGTGCGCCTTGCGTCGATGACCGCCGTGACCGGGTACGAGCAACGCATGGTCGACTCGCTGCTGACCCTGCTGCCCGGTGCCGTGCGCGACCGGGCGGGCAGCGCCGTCGTAGTGCTCGGCGGTGGCGACCGCCGGCGGCTGGTGGCGTGCCCGGTGAGCGAGCCCGGCTTCGTCGTCGGGCACGTGCGCGCCGACGGCTGGCTCACGCTGCGGCGGGCGCCGGGACGGGTGTCGCCCTTGGTCGAACGCCAGATCGAAGGTCAGCGGGTGACCGTGTTCGGACGCCGCGGGGCGCTGCCCGGCGTGGTAGCCGTGCGCTCGATCCACCTCACCCGCGGACGCGGCGCCCCGGGCGAATCATCATTCACGCTCGACAGCGCGTACATCGACATCGGCGCCGCCTCGATGGCGGAGGTGGCGGCCGCCGGCGTCGCGGTCCTGAGCCCGGTCGCGCTCGCCAAACGCGCGCATCGGTATGGGGCCGATCTGCTCGCCGCGCCCGTGGCCGCCCGCCGGACCGCTTGCGCGGCGCTGGTGCTGGCCGCGCGCCGCGCGATCGCGGAGCAGGGCATGGTGCCGCGGGGAGAAACCGTGGTGGTCGCGTTCGTCGTTGAGCAGGAGCTGCTCGGACGCGGGCTCGCCACGCTCGCTCGAGCGCGCGGGCCATTCGCGGAAACGGTGCTGGTGGACGGCGCCGACGGCATGCCCGGCACCGTGGTGCGAGGCCCGGATTCCACACTCGCCGCGAGCTGGCCCCGCCTAGGCGCGGTGAGTCGCTGGTCGCTCGGCGGACGGTATGCGGCGACAGCGGTCGAAACCACAACACTCGGCGGCGCGGACACGCTGCGGGCCGCGCTGGCGCGCTGGATCGGCGGCTCGCGGTGACGGCCCTGAGTCTCGCGCCGCTGCTGGCGGCGCTCGCCATCGTTCCAGGGCTCGCGCACGCACAGGCTGCGGCCAAGCTCCGCGAGGCGGAGCAGATCCTCGCTCCGCTGGTCGAGAGCTACGGTGTGTCGGGAGCGGAATCGCCGGTGCGCGAGACGGTGCGGCGACTCCTCCGCGGTTGGGCCCGTACGCAAACCGACAGCGCCGGCAACCTCTGGCTCACGATGGGCCGAGGAGAACCGACCGTGGTCTTCGTGGCCCACCTCGACGAGATCGGCTTCCGGGTGACCGCGGTGCGCGACGACGGCACGCTCGACGCAGAGGCGGTGGGCGGGCTGTTCCCCACGCTGTGGGAAGGCCAGCCCGCGCTGGTGCACACTGGAAGCGCCAGCGTGCCCGCGGTCTTCGTGCCGCACGATTCGACGGCCCCGCCGCTCGCGCCGGAGGCCGACCCGGCCGTGCGGATCGACGCCGGTACCGCGGGCCGCGCCGCAACCGAGGCGCTCGGTATCCGCGTCGGCCACACCGTCACCGGCTACAAGCGCTACGTGCGGCTGCTCGGAGCTCGGGCGACCGGGCGATCGTTCGACGATCGGGTAGGTTCGGCCGCGCTGGTGCTCGCGGCCCGCCGACTCAACCCCGCGCGGCTCCGGCACACCGTGATCTTCATCTGGAGCGTGCGCGAGGAGATCGGGCTCGAGGGCGCGCGGGCGGCCGCGACCGCGCTCGGCCTTCGCCCGGCGCGCGTCCACGCCATCGACACCTTCGTGTCGGCCGACTCGCCGCTCGAGCGGCCCACCTTCGCCGTGGCGCCGCTCGGCCGCGGACCGGTGGCGCGCGCCCTCGATCACAGCTCCGTGACGCCACCGGCCTACGTGGACTCGTTGGCGGGGCTCGCCCGCGCGCACGGCATTCCGCTCCAGATCGGCACCACCAACGGCGGGAACGATGGGTCGGTGTTCGCGGAGTGGGGCGTGCCGGACGTGCCGATCGGTTGGCCGCTCCGGTACTCGCATTCGCCGGTAGAGGTGGCCGACTTGCGCGACGTCGCCGGACTGGCGGACCTCGTGCTCGCGGCGGCGGCGGGCTGGTGAGCGTCAT
>JACCSZ010000369.1 GCA_013812695.1 Gemmatimonadales bacterium
GGTAGGGCACAGGCTTGCTTGCGGAGCTGGCGCAGAATCGCTAACTTGCTGGACAACAAGCAAGCCTTAGTGGAGCGCCCGTGCCCCAGCCTGTGGAAAAGGAAAGAAACGCGGCGCGGTCTCGCACAGCGATTCTCAACGCCGCCGAGCGGCTGTTTGCCGAGCAGGGATTCGATGCGACCAGCCTGACCGCTGTCGGGTCCGCGGCAGGTGTCAGCCGCGGGACGCCGGGCTATTTCTTCGGCAGCAAGGCCGAGCTCTATCGGGCCGTGCTCGACCGCGCGTTCGCCGAGGTGCGCGAGGCGGTCCGGAGCGGCCGGGCCCGGGCGCTGGCGAGCAGCCGGACCGCGGAGAGCATCCTGGCCGGGGCGGTGTCGGACTACTTCGACTTTCTGGCCGCGCGCCCCAACTTCGTGCGGCTGATCGAGCGCGAAGCACTGAGCGACGCGCGGCAGCTCGAAGGGGCCGGGCACCTTTCCGCCGGCCAGGAGGCGCTCGCCGCCATCAGCGCCGAGCTCGGTCTCGACGACGCCGAGTCGGGCGAGGCCGCGCACCTGCTGTTGAGCGTTATCGCGCTCTGCTGGTTCCCCTTGATTCATGCCCATACGGTTGCCCCCGCCGTCGGCGTCGAGCTCCGGACCGCCGCCGATCTCGAGCGCCGAAGACGCCACGTCGTGGACCTGATATTGCACGGAATTCGCGGGCTCGCCGCCCCCGCCGTCACCCTTTCCGAGGTCGAGAGCCATGACTGATGTCCTCAGCCGCCCGGTCAAGCAGCCGCGGACCGCGCTCGCCACCGAGCAGGAGGCGCGTGAGGTCGCCGAGGCGGCGCGCGAGAAGGAGTGGCAGGCGCCCAGCTTCGTGCGGCTGCTGTTCGAGGGTTCCTTCCGGCTCGACCTGGTGCACCCTTTCCCCCAGATGGATCCGGCCGACGTCGAGCGGGCGCGCCCGTTCATGGAGCGGCTCGAGCGCTTTCTCGTCGAGCGCGTGGATAGCGACCTGATCGACCGCGAGGGCAAGATCCCCGCTGACGTCATCCAGGGTCTCCGGGAGATCGGCGCCTTCGGCATCAAGATTCCCGTGGAGTACGGCGGTCTGGGCCTCAGCCAGACCGGCTACACGCACGCCATCGGGCTCGTGACGAGCGTGGATGGCAATCTCACGGCGCTGCTCTCGGCCGCGCAATCGATCGGCGTGCCACAACCCCTCAAGCTGTTCGGCACGCCGGAGCAGAAAGCGCGTTACCTGCCGCGACTGGCGAAGGGCGCCATCAGCGCATTCGCCTTGACCGAGGGCAACGTGGGCAGCGATCCTGCCGCGATGAGCACGTCCGCCGTCCTCTCGGCCGACGGCACCCACTACGTGCTCAACGGCGAGAAGCTCTGGTGTACCAACGGCACGGTGGCCGAGCTGATGGTGGTCATGGCAAAGACCGGCCCGAAGAAAATCACGGCTTTCATCGTCGAGATGGAGTGGCCGGGTGTCGAGGTCGTGCAGCGGCTTCACTTCATGGGGCTCAAGGGCATCGAGAACGGCATCATCCGCTTCACCGACGTGAAGGTGCCCGCCGAGAACGTGCTGTGGGGCGAGGGCAAGGGTCTCAAGCTCGCGCTGGTGACGCTCAACACCGGCAGGCTCACGCTTCCCGCGTCGGCCGTGGCCGGGAGCAAGCGCGCGCTCGAGATCGTCCGCCGGTGGTCGGCGCGCCGCGTGCAGTGGGGCCAGGCGATCGGCAAGCACGATGCGATCGCACAGAAGATCGGGCGGATGACGGCCGAGATCTTCGCCATGGAAGCCGTGGCCGACCTGGCCTCCCTCATGGCCGACCGCGGCACGACCGACATCCGGCTCGAGGCGGCGATGGCCAAGATGTGGAACACCGAGCTCGGCTGGCGGATCATGGACGACACGCTGCAGATCAAGGGTGGGCGCGGCTACGAAACCGCCGATAGCCTGCGGGCCCGCGGCGAGCGCCCGGACCCGGTGGAGCGTATGATGCGCGACTTCCGCATCAACCTGATCTTCGAGGGCTCGAGCGAGATCATGCGGCTGTTCATCGCGCGCGAGGCGGTGGACACGCATCTGAAGGTCGCCGGCGCGCTGATCGACCCGAAGAGCACCACGGCGGAGAAGTTGTCGGCGCTCGTGCGCTCTGGAGTGTTCTACGCCACCTGGTACCCGCGGCTCTGGTTCGGCCTCCGCGGACGTGTCGGCTATGGCGAGTTCGGACCGCTGGCGACGCACCTGCGCTTCGTCGACCGCGCCAGCCGGAAGCTGGCCCGCACGCTGTTCCACTGCATGGTGCGATTCGGCCCCAAGCTCGAGCGGCGGCAGGCGGTGCTCGGCCGGCTGGTGGAAATCGGCGCGGAGCTGCTGGCGATCACCGCGGCGTGCAGCCGGGCGCAGGCAATGGTGGGAGCGGATGCGGCCAACCGCGGGCCGGTCGAGCTGGCCGACCTCTTCGCCCGTCAGGCGCGGCGGCGGGTCGAGGACAGGTTCGCCGCGGTGTTCGACAACGACGACCTCGCGGCGTACGCGGTGGCGCAGCAGGTCATCCGGGACGAGCACACGTGGCTCGAGCAGGGTATGGTCCGGCTGCCCGACGCGCGCTAGCGCGCGGTTATCTTCCCGGGAACCACAAGGCGAGCGGCGGATGGCGATTGCGGATGGCAGGACGATCCCGTTTACCGGCCCCGAGGCGGTGGACGTGGCCGTGCTCGAGACCTTCGACTACACGGGTCCTGAGCAGGAAATCGTGACCGAGACGCGCGAGTTCAGCCCGGTCTGTCCATACAGTGGGCTGCCGGACTTCGCCACGCTGCGCGTCGTATACGTGCCCGGCGAGCGGTGCATCGAGCTCAAGAGCCTCAAGTACTACGTGACGAGCTACCGCAGCGTGGGGATCTTTCAGGAGCACGCGACCGCGAAGATCGCGGAGGATCTCTACGGCGTGCTCCGGCCGCGGCGGCTGACGGTGACGACGGTGTATAACACGCGCGGTGGGTTCGATACGACCTGCACGGTGACCTTGCCCGGGGGTGCGTGAGAGTCGGAGCGAACTGCCCGTCACCCTGAGCGCTCAGTTGGTCGTCAGCGCCGCCGACGGATTGTTCGGAATCACGTCCGGCTCGCGCTTGGGGCCGCGCGGCAGCAGCTCGGGGAGATTGGCCAGCTCGAAGGCGGTGACCGCCATGACCGCGGCGGCCTGCTTGAGGTCGTCGGCCACGGCCTTGTCGTAGGTGTCGCTCTGCGAATGATGGGTGTGCCCGTAGCCGCGGCTCACTTGATCATAGTTGAACCCGGGCACGCCATAGGGGAGAAAGCTGAGATGGTCGGTGCCGGTCTTCGCGGCGTGCCGCACGCTGTCGGCGCCGAGTGCGGCCACCGGGGCGAGCAGGGCACGCCAAAGCCCTTCGAGCTCGGTGCGACCCTGGAGCGCCTGGCCGCGAATGGCGCCGGTCCCGTTGTCGAGCACCAGGACCGCCTGGACGCTGTCGGCGTCGGCGGCGTGTGCGGAGGCGTAAGCGCGTGAGCCGATCAGCCCCTGCTCCTCCCCGCTGAACAGAACGAAGCGGACCGTGCGTTTGGGCTTGAGCCCCGACTGCGCGATCGCGCGCGCTGCCTCGAGCACTGCCATCGAACCCGCCCCGTTGTCATTCACGCCCTGCCCCAGGTCCCAGCTGTCCAGGTGGGCTCCCAGAATGACGGTCTGCCCCGGCCGCTCGCTGCCGCGGATCTCCGCCACCGTATTCCACTGCTGCACCGGGACGCGACCGATCGTATTCTCCACCCGACCCTCGAGCCGTGGCTTGGCGCCGGTGAGGACCTGGCGCTCGAGCATGGCGTAGTCCTCGTGGGCGATCACCAGGTTCGGGAGCGGCGACACCCGGTTCGGGGAGCCGCTCATGGTGAGCAGCGCGTGTTCCTTCGATCCGTCCACCAGGGTGCCGAGGGCGCCGGCGGCCTTCAGCAGGTAGGGAAGGTCCACGGCGTACTGACGGCGCGCCAGCACGGCGGCGGCGCTGGTGTCGGCCGAGGAGAGGGCGCGCACGCGAAGGGTCTCGGCCTGGCGCGCCGAGTCGCCCGCGGTCATCGCGGGGCCGTCGGGATTCCAGACGGGATAGGCGCTCCGGGGAAGCACCCACGCGCCCCGCACCTGGCCCTTGTGGGCGGCCAGGCTGTCAGAAGTGGAGAGATCGACGAGGACTACCGGGCCGGTGAGCGCGCGGCCACCGGTGCCCGCGGTCCAGGCCCAGCTCTGCGCGGTGATCGAGCGGGTGAATGGCGACACCAGCCGGAGCGACGCGGCTCCGCGTTCCCAGGTGACGCCAAAGGTGTATGGCTCGAGCTTGGCGCTCAGCCCGTAGGCGCGGAACCGCTCCGCGGTCCAGTCGTTCGCTCGGCGCATGGCGGCAGACCCGGACAGCCTGGGACCGATCGCGTCGCTCAGATGCCGCAGGTTGGCCATGGCCTCCGAGTGATCCATGGCCTGTGCGACTAGGGCCCCGGCGCCGGTCGTGTCGACCGAATTTTGGGCACGGAGTGCCGCGGGCGAGGTTGCCAGTACGGCAACTGCAAGAAGACGGCAACGCATGGAGGAAGCTTCCGTCAGGGTAAAGTGGCCAAAGGGGAACTCGGCGAAACTGCGGCATGCTCCGCGCGCACGAGCCGCGCGGCCAGCAAGCTCAAGACGTCTGCGTCGACCCGGGAGTTCCAGGCGGCGGGGATGGCGCCCACACCGTCGCGCGCGCCGAGCAGCGCTCCGGCCAGCCCGGCACGCCCGGCGGCCGCCGCGGCACCGGCCATGTCGTGAAGGCCGCGCTCCCACAGCGGTTCGTGGTATGCCAGCCGGAGTGCCGCGTCCGCGTCGTCCAGGGCATGGCCCGGCACGGAACTTTCCCTTGCGGTGACAGCATGCGCGGGGAGCGGGATGCGTCGCACGGCCGCCAACAGCGCCTCCGGCACTCCGTTGTTGCGCAACGCCTCGATCACGTCTGGCACGAAGTCGCGTTTGCCCTGGAGAAACCGGGCGAGCGCCACGTTCACCGCGACCGCCGACCACGCGACCAATGGGTCCGGGTGGGTGAGCGCGGCGATGTGATAGGTGGCGCTCACCAGCGCGCCCGGCGCGTCGAAGGTGGCGAGAGCGACGGGCACGGCCCGGACGAGCGGATCGCTTCCGAATCCGGCTGCGCGTGACGGCGGGGCGCCGTGCCGGGCCAGATGCGCCAGCGCGGCACCGGTCTCGGGATCGATGTCCCGCGGTTCGGACAGATGGCGCGCCACCCACCGCAGCGCGAGCGACTGCACGTCGCGCCGGCCGGCCGCCAGCTCCTCGGCCAGGATACGGGCCATCGCCAGGCCGCCATCGGGTGCGCCGTTGAGCGCGAGCGACCGCCCGGCCGCCAGGCCGACGAGCGCGCCGGCGGCGCGGAGGGCGAGGGTGGACGCGGGCTTCGGCAGGTGCGTTCTCCAGCAGAATTCAGGTGGCGTCCCGGACCCGGCTCAAGTTATACTCGGAAGCTCGTGACGTGCCCAGCTCAGTCGCGCGACTCATGGAGGTGCAGGCTCGTGGCCAAAGACACCCTGACCATTACGGACAACCGCACCGGCAGGAATTACGAGGTGCCCATCGAGGACGACACGGTCAAGGCCACCGACCTCCGGCAGATCAAGGTCAACGACGACGACTTCGGCCTCATGACGTACGACCCCGCGTTCATGAACACGGCGGCGTGCCGGAGCGCGATCACGTACATAGACGGCGACCAGGGCATCCTCCGCTATCGCGGCTACCCGATCGAGCAGCTGGCCGAGCGCGCCACCTTCCTCGAGGTGGCCTACCTGCTGGCCGAGGGTGAGCTCCCCACGCGGACGCAGCTGGATCAGTTCACCGAGACGATCAAGTTTCACACATACGTTCACACCAACATCACGAAGTTTCTGGAGGGCTTTCGCTACGACGCGCACCCCATGGGCATGCTGCTGGGCGTGGTCGGAGCGCTCTCGACATTCTACCCGGACGCCAAGCACATCCACGATCCGGCCAACCGGGCGCTGCAGAAGGTGCGCCTCCTGGCCAAGGTCCCCACCATCGCCGCCTTCGCGTTCCGCCACTCCCGCGGGTTGCCGCTGGTCTTTCCCGACAACGACCTCGACTACATCGGCAACTTCGTCAACATGACGTTCAGCATCGGAGGGCGGCACAAGCCCAATAAGGTGTTGCAGCACGCCCTCGAGATCCTGCTGATTCTCCACGCCGACCACGAGCAGAACTGTTCCACCAGCGCGGTGCGCGCCGTCGGGTCGTCGCACGTCGATCCGTTCTCGGCCATCAGCGCGGGCATCGCCGCCCTCTACGGCCCGCTCCACGGCGGGGCCAACGAGGCGGTGCTGCAGATGCTCGACGAGATCGGCGACAAGCAGCACATCCCCAAGTTCATCGACGAGGTAAAGGCGGGCCGGGGCCGCCTGATGGGCTTCGGGCACCGGGTGTACAAGTCGTACGATCCCCGTGCCAAGCTGATCAAGAAAGTGGCCGACGAGGTGTTCGAGCAAACCGGGCTCAATCCCAAGCTGGAGATCGCGCTGGAGCTCGAGCGCATCGCGCTCGAGGACGAGTACTTCGTCAAGCGCAAGCTGTACCCGAACGTGGACTTCTACTCGGGGCTCATCTACCAGGCCATGGGCTACCCGACCGAGTACTTCACCGTGCTGTTCGCGCTTGGCCGGATGCCGGGATGGCTGGCCCAGTGGGAGGAGATGCTGCTCGACAAGGACCAGAAGATCGCCCGTCCGCGGCAGATCTTCACCGGCCACGACGAGCGGGCGTTCGTCCCGGTCGAGAAGCGCTGAAGCCGGATGTCCGATCAGCTCGACACCCTGCTCTCGGAGCAGCGACGATTTTCTCCGGCCTCCACATTCGCCGCGGACGCCAACGGCACGCCGGCGCTGTACGAGTCGGCCGCGCGCGACCGCGAGGCGTTCTGGGCCGAGCAGGCCGGAACGCTCGAGTGGATCCGCCCATGGGACCGGGTGCTCGACTGGACCCCGCCGCACGCCAAGTGGTTCGTGGGCGGCAAGCTCAACGTCGCCGCCAACTGCCTCGACCGGCATCTGACCGGGCCGCTCCGCAACACGGCCGCGCTGGTGTGGGAAGGCGAGCCCGGCGACCGTCGCGTGCTCACCTACTGGGATCTGGCGCGCGAGGTCCGTCGCGCCGCGAACGCCCTCAAGCAGCTCGGCGTGCGGAAGGGCGACCGGGTCGCCATCTACCTGCCGATGGTGCCCGAAGCGGCCATGGCGATGCTGGCCTGCGCGCGGATCGGCGCGGTGCATTCGGTGATCTTCGGCGGCTTCTCCGCCGAATCCGTGCGCGACCGGGTGAACGACGCGAAGGCCCGCGTGCTCATCACCGCGGACGGCGGCTATCGGCGCGGGCAGGTCGTGCCGCTCAAGAGGATGGCCGACCAGGCGATGGCGGAAGCGCCGTCGATCGAGCACTGCATCGTCGTACAGCGGAGGCCGGGGAGCCCGGGCGACGAATCGTTCGCCACGATGAAAGAGGGCCGCGACCACTGGTGGCACCGGCTGCTCGACAGCGTATCGAGCGAGTCCGAGCCCGAGGCCATGGACGCCGAGGACCTGCTGTTCATCCTCTATACCTCGGGCACGACCGGGAAGCCGAAGGGGATCGTGCACACCACCGGCGGGTACCTCACCCAGGTCGCCGCAACGACCAAGTACGTCTTCGACCTCAAGCCGGCCGACGTCTTCTGGTGTACCGCGGACATCGGCTGGGTCACGGGACACTCCTACGTGGTGTACGGGCCGCTCGCCAACGGCGCCACCGTGTTCATGTACGAGGGCGCGCCCGACTGGCCCGAGCGCGACCGGTTCTGGTCGCTGGTCGAAACCCATGGCGTCACCATCCTCTACACCGCCCCGACGGCCATCCGCGCGTTCATGAAATGGGGCACCGACCACCCGGCCCGGCACGATCTCTCCACCCTGCGGCTGCTCGGGAGCGTCGGGGAGCCGATCAACCCCGAGGCCTGGATGTGGTACCAGGCGCACATCGGCGGCGGCCGCTGTCCGATCGTGGACACGTGGTGGCAGACCGAGACCGGCGGCATCATGATCACGCCGCTGCCGGGCGTCACCACCACGAAACCCGGCTCGGCGACGATCCCCTTTCCGGGCATCGTGGCCGAGCTGGTGAATGACGCGGGCACGGTGCTGCCCCAGGGCGGCGGTTTCCTCACGCTGGCGGCGCCGTGGCCGGGCATGCTCCGCACGATCTACGGCGACGACGCGCGCTACCAGGAGACCTACTGGTCCCGCTTCCCGGGCCGCTACTTCGCTGGTGACGGCGCCAAGGTCGACGAGGACGGCTACTGGTGGATTCTCGGGCGGGTGGACGACGTGTTGAACGTGGCGGGCCACCGCATCGGCACGATGGAAGTCGAGAGCGCGCTGGTCGAGCACCCGGCCGTCGCGGAGGCGGCGGTGGTGGGCAAGTCGCACGACCTCAAGGGTCAGGCGCTCGCGGCGTTCGTCACGCTCAAAGACAGCCACCAGCCGAGCGCCGGCCTCAAGGACGACCTCAAGGCCCACGTGGCGCAGAAGATCGGCGCGATCGCCCGGCCCGACGACATCTTCTTCTCGGCGGACCTGCCCAAGACCCGAAGCGGCAAGATCATGCGCCGGCTGCTCAAGGATATCGCCGAAGGCCGCGCGCTCGGCGACACGACGACCCTCGCGGATCCGGCGGTGGTCAGCAGACTCAAGGACACGTACGAATCGCAGGAGGCGTAGGAAGTCATCCTGAGCGGAGCGAAGGATGACGCAACTGCACCCCTCAGCCTACCGGCACATCCCCTTCCAAGTACGTGTACCCCTCCAGCCCCGCCACGTAGTCGGCGATGAAGCTGTTGGCTTCCTGGCGGCTGAGATCTTTGGCCGCGTTCACTTTCCGGCGGAAGGTGGCGAGCAGGTCGGGGGCGTGAAACTGGACGTAGTTGAGTACCTCGGTGACCGTGTCGCCATGGACCAGGTCGGTGATCTCGTAACCCTGCTCGGTCAACCGCACGTGGACGGCGTTGGTATCGCCGAAGAGGTTGTGCAGGTCACCGAGAATTTCCTGATAAGCGCCGGTGAGGAAAATCCCCAGGATGTAAGGCTCGCCGTCGCGGACCGGGTGCAGCTCGAGCGAGGGCTTGCCCTTGCGCCCGCCGGTGAACCGGTCGATCACGCCGTCCGAATCGCAGGTCACGTCCTGCAGCGTGCCGCGCCGGGTGGGCGGTTCGGTCAACCGGTGGATCGGCATGATCGGGAACAGCTGGTCGATCGCCCAATTGTCGGGGAGCGATTGGAAGACGGAGAAGTTGCAGAAATAGCGGTCGACCAGCTCGCTCTCGATGTGGCCGGCGATCTCGGGGAACGCCGCCCGGTCCTCACCGATCGCATGCTGGATCGCGTTGAGCGTGACGAGATACATCTGGTCGGCGTTGGCCTTGTCGCGCAGTGAGAACACGCCGCTCGCGAAGTACTCCTGCGCGCGTTCCTTGGAGAACACGGTGTCGTGGAAGACTTCCTCGATGCGGTCCCCGGTCATCGCCTCGAGGTTCTCGGCCATCTCCACGAGCAGCGGGTGGGCGTCCCGGCCAACCTGCGGAGGCACCGGCTCGATCTGCGATTCGACGTCGATGACGTTGATGAGGAGCAGCGAGTGGTGCGCGGTGATGGCGCGGCCCGATTCCGAGATGAGGTGGGGCATCGGAAGCCCCCCGGTGCGGCACACGCTGCCGATGGTGTAGACGACATCGTTGGCGTACTCGCGCATCGAGTAGTTCATGCTGGCCGGCCGGGTGGAGCGCGAGCCGTCGTAGTCCACGCCCAGGCCGCCCCCCACGTCCACGTGCGTCAGGTCGAACCCCATCCCGCGGAGCTCGGCGTAGTAGCGGCCGATTTCCTCCAGCCCCGCCTTGACGTACCGGATATCGGTGATCTGGCTGCCGAGATGGAAGTGGACGAGCTTCAGGATGTCCTTCCGGCCCAGCCGCGCCAGCTCGTCCAGCAGGCGCATCAGCTCGACGGCGCCCAGGCCGAACTTGGACCGCTCGCCTCCGCTCTTGGCCCAGCGGCCCGAGCCCTCGGCCGCGAGCTTGACGCGGACGCCGGCCGTGGGCTCGACACCCATTTCGCCGGCCACCTTGAGCAGCACCTCGAGCTCGGTGAACTGCTCGAGCACGATCATCACCGTGTGCCCGAGCTTCTGCCCCATGAGCGCCAGCCGCATGAACTCCTCGTCCTTGTAGCCATTACAGACGATGAGGTGACCGGTGCTCTCGTTGAGCCCGAGAATGGCCTGCAGCTCCGGCTTGCTGCCGCACTCCAGGCCCACGCCGAGCGGCGCGCCGAACTCGACGATTTCCTGGACCACGTGCCGCTGCTGGTTGACCTTCACGGGGTACACGGTGGTATAGCGCCCCTCGTAGCCGAACTCCTTGATGGCGCTCGCGAACTCCGAAGCCAGCGAGTGGATCCGCGAGCGCAGGATGTCGGAGAAGCGGAGCAGCAGGGGCAGGCCCACGCCCTGCGCGTTGAGATCCATCGCTAATTGGTAGAGATCCAGCCCGCGCTTCTTGTTGGCGTCGGGGTGGACGGTGACGTGCCCCTCCGCACTGACGCGGAAGTAGCCCAGCCCCCAACCGCTCATGTTGTAGAGCTTCTCGGCGTCCTTGATGGTCCAGGTCGGCGGGGGGACGACGGTCGTGGCGATGATGCGGCTCCTGAGAAAAAGGCAGCGGCAAATGTAATGCGGTCAGGGGTATAATACCCCCCTATGACTCGCTTCACCGCGCCCGTCATCGTGGTCGGCGCCGGCTTGGCCGGGCTGGCCTGCGCGCGCCACCTGGTCCGCGCGGGTCGGTCGGTGCAGCTCCTCGAAGCGTCCGACGGGATCGGCGGCCGGGTGCGCACCGATGCGGTGGACGGCTTCCTGCTGGACCGCGGTTTCCAGGTGCTGCTCACCGCCTACCCCGAGGCGCGCGCGCAACTCGACTACGGCGCGCTGCAGCTCCGACCCTTCTACCCCGGCGCGCTGGTGCGACATGGCGGCCGGTTTCACCGGGTGGCCGATCCATTTCGCCATCCGGCCGACGCGCTCCGCTCGCTCCTCAACCCCATCGGCACGCCGACGGACAAGGCGCGCGTGCTCGGGCTCCGCGACCGGGCCCGCAGGGGGCCGGTGGACCGGCTGTTCGAACAACCCGAGACGACCACCATGCAGGCCCTCACGGCGGCCGATTTCTCCAACGCCATGGTCGAACGCTTCTTCCAGCCGTTTCTGGGTGGGATTTTCCTGGACCGCGCTCTGTCCACCACGAGCCGCATGCTCGACTTCGTGCTCCGCATGCTGGCGGAAGGCGACACCGCGGTCCCGGCCACCGGGATGGGCGCCATCCCGGCCCAGATCGCCGCGGGCCTGCCGCCGGACACGATCCGGTTGAACGTGCGCGTGGCGGACGTCAGCGGCGCTCGGGTCACGCTGGACGGCGGCAGCGTGCTCGAGGGGTCGGCCGTCGTCGTGGCCACCGAGGGCGACGTGGCCGCGCGGCTCACCGGCGGGCGGCCGCCCCCGTCGCCTCGCTCGGCCACCAACCTGAACTTCGCCGCACCCCGGGCACCCCTACCGGGCGCATATCTGCTGCTCAACGGCGAATCGGGTGGCCTGATCAACAATGCCGCGGTGCTCTCGGAGGTGGCGCCGGGCTATGCACCGGCCGGGCAGGCGCTCGTAAGCGTGAGCGTGCTTGGCGACCCCGCGGACGACGACGACGAGCTGACCCGCGGCGTGCTGGCGCAGCTGCGTGAATGGTTCGGCGTCCAGGTGGATGCATGGACGGCGCTCAGGATCTACCGCATCCGGTGGGCGCAGCCCGATCAGACGCCGCCGACCGTGACCCCGGGCGCCCGTTCGCCGCGGCTCGCGCCGGGTTTGTTCGTGGCCGGCGACCACGTCGAACACGCATCGATTCAGGGGGCGCTCGCCTCCGGGCGGCGGGCGGCGCTGGCGGTCCTGGCGGAGCCCACGGCGGCAGCCTCTCCTTAATCGGTTCGACGCGCGGAGGATACGGCCTCCGCCAGAGCATGCCGTCCGTCAACGCCTCCCTCGTCACACACAGCCCGCGTGGCGCGCGCGCGACACCGCATGGTTCTGCGCGGCGCTGCAGCCCGGCGCACGCCCCGTAACCCTCCATCCGGCAGCACCATACGCCCTGGTTTCGAGACCACGTCGCGGTGCCACGCGGGCATGATCCTCGCATTTTTGGGCGGCGTCGGATACGACACCTGCCGCTTCAGATGTTGCACTGTCTCCGGAAGAGAGGGGCATCATGGCCGCGCCCAGTCTGATCGCCATCCGCCGGTTCTCGCACCCACTGCGCCTCCGCCTCCAGGTGCTGTTCGCCACGGCGTTCGAGTCGCTCGCCGAAACGTACCGCACACAGGCTGTGGACTTCGTCCGCCGACTGCGCGGACGGTTGAGCATCGAAGACGGGCTCGACCGCTATTTCCGCGAGGTGGGGGTGCCGCATGCGATGGAGCAGACCGTGCGTGCGCGGGCGCTCATCGCCCTCGCCCCGACCACGGGCGATTTTCCCGAGCCCGCAGCCCCGGCGCTCGGCGGGTGGACGCAGCTCCGCCCGGATCAGCTGATCGATGCGGTCCGCCGGCGCGCGCACCTCCAGGAGGAGACCAGCCTCGGCTGCCGCATGGCGGCCTCGCTCTCGGACGAGGCGGTCGC
>JACCSZ010000337.1 GCA_013812695.1 Gemmatimonadales bacterium
TGAGGTCCGCCAAGCCGAGCACGTGATCGCTATGGAGGTGCGTGATGAATACCACGGTGACGCCGTCGATCGGCAGACCGGCCGCGGCGAGTCGCCGCTCGACACCGACGCCGGCATCGACGAGGAACACCCGGCCTCCCACTACCACTGCGGTCGCCGGGCCCCACACGTCGGGCAGCGGCCGGGGCGTGCCGGTCCCGAGCATCACGACCACGGTATTCTTCTGTGCTCCGGCCGGCGCGCGCTGAGCGGCGCCCGCGACAGCGCCCTGACACAGGAGGGAGGCCGCGAGGCCCAGCGCAGCGCACAATGTGTTCGCCATCGGTCGTCTCCCGTCTGCAGGGCTGCGGTGAATCTCGTGATGCGGTCTTGTGTCTCTGATCTGGAGCCGATCGCAGATTCTGCTGCGGTTACAGCCATTTCACGTACCGCAGCGTCTCAGCTGTATATCCTTGCCGCTCAAAGACAGCGCGCGCGTGCTCGTTGCTCGCAAACACATTGAGGGTAATCATCTCAACGCCTTGGCTCCGCGCCCAGCCCTCGGCCGCCTCCAGCAGGGCGCGTCCGGATGCCGTCCCGGCGCCGCGCCCGAAGCGTTTGGGCTCGCGGCGCGCCCGTTTCAGATCGAGGAGCCGGCGTTCAGGCCTCACCCGGCACAAACGAAACCACGGTCAGCCCACCACGCGAATGGGGGTCGGCACGGGCCGGCTCCACGAGGCTCGCCGGATGACGCCGGCGCGGTTCGAGGCAGGCTCTGGAACTCACGGGGGCTCGTCGCTGGTGTCGTCCATATGCAACTTCCGCTTCGCGGTCCAATGGATGATGGCCGTGAGCACAACCCCGACCACCACGACGCCGAGCAGCCAGAGCTGCACCCGCCGGACCTGCCCGAGGAGAACGGCGGCACTGCCGCTCACGGCATACCCCAATCCCGTAAAGACCAGGGAGCCGAGCACGCACCCGATGGCATCCACGATCACGAAGCGGGACAGCGGCAAACCGTGCAGCCCCCAGAAGACCATGCTGGCTGCTTTGGTGCCGTAGACGAACCGGGCGGCGATGAGCTGTGCCACCCCCACCCGCCCCGCCAGGCGTTCGATCCGCGGGCCGATTTTCCGGTAGAAGCGGCTCGCGCGAAACCGCGGCCCGCGGACGCGGCCCAGGCTGAACCAGGCCAGATCGCCCACATAGCTTCCCAGCATTCCCAGGGCGAGCGCCAGCGGAAGCGGGAAGTACCCGAGCTGGGCAAAGACGCCGGCCAGAATGAGCGTAAGGTCGCCCTCGACGGCCGCGCCGAGGAACACTGCGACCAGGCCGTAGCACACTACCAGGTGCTCGAGGTCCATACCTAAACTCGCACCGTCGTCAGCGGTGCGGCCAGTTGCGTCGGAAGCTCAGCGGGTTCTGGAACAGATGGGTCGGCAGGAGGAAGATGACCAGGAACATCCCGAACGCGATGAGCAGCCCCATGATCAGCAACTCCAGCCTGCGCGTAGCGAGGTAGAGCACGCCGGCGAGGATGGCGACCGTAAAGGCGAACAGCGCCAGCAGCGCCCGCCGCACCTGCTGCGCCAGGAATCGCTGCAGCTCGAGCGTGTCACGGGGGTGCCAGCGGACCCGGAGCTCATCCCGCTCGACGCGACGGACCAGGTCGCGAAGGGTGCGGACCGTGGTCATCGCCTCCTGCGTCCAGTCGGTGAACTTCACCCGGGGATCCTGCTCCAGGACGCCCTGGATCAGCCGCGTCGCCGAGCGGCTGAGCACCGGCCGGGCCATCGCGAGCGCGTTGAAGTTGGGATCGTAGCGGAGCCCGATCCCCTCCACCAGCACCCCCGCGCGGCCGAAGTAGACCAGGTTGGACGGCAGCATCAGCGGCCAGTCGTAAAAGGTCTGCAGCACCTGCTCGACCAGGCGCTGGATCTGGCGGGGCGACATGTCGTCCTGCAGCGAGACCGACATCAGACTCTGCGCCGCGTCCCGCACCGTTCCGCGATCGACGTCCGGGTCGAGGATGCCGAGCTCGTAGAATCCGTTGATCACCCCGTCGACGTCCTGCCGTGCCGCCGCGAGGGCGGTCTCGATCAGCCGCCGGCGGGTCTCGCGCTCCACCTGCAACACCATCCCGAAGTCGAGCAGTACCAGCCGGCCCGCCGGGTCCACCAGGAGGTTGCCGGCGTGGGGGTCGGCATGGAAGACCCCGTCCTCCAGCATCATCTTGATGTAGGCGTCCACCACGGTCTCCACCAGCCGCCCCAGGTCCACCTCGCCCGACGCGATGCGCTCCTGCAGCCGGTCGATGCGCGTCCCTTCCATGTACTCGAGCACCAGCACGCGCCGGCTCACCAGCTCGGTCACCACTTCCGGGATGACCACGCGCGGCTCACTCTGAAAATTCCGGCGCAGGACGGCCGCGTTGCGCGCCTCCTCACGGAAATCGAGCTCCTCGCGAATGCGCTTGGAGAATTCGCTGACGATCGCGGTAATAGCTCTGGTGTGGTGGTTCGGGAACAGCAGGTTGAGCACGAACAGGATCCGGAAGGAGACGTCCAGATCCTTGCCGATCACCTCCTCCACACCGGGCCGCAGCACCTTGACCACCACCTCGCGGCCGGCATACGAGGCCCGGTGCACCTGGCCGAGCGAGGCGGCGGCGAGCGGCTCGGAGTCGAAGCGCTCGAACAGTTGTGCGACGTCGCGCCCGAGCTCCTCCAGCACCACGCGCTCGGCCACGCCCGCCGGCAGCGGCGGGACGCGGTCCGTGAGCGTGCCGATGGCGGTGAGATACGGCTCCGGCAGGATGTCCGCCCGAGCCGCGAAGACTTGCGCGAGCTTGATGAACGTGGGACCCAGGCCGGCGAGCGTGGCCGTGAGATGTTCCGACCGGCGTCGATGGCGCTCCGGGTCTCGCCGCCGCGGGCGCCCGAGCACGAGGAATCGGCGCCGGTCCAGAAGGAACGCCAGCACGAAAGGAAAGAGCCGGCCGAAGACGACTAGTGCCCGCACTTCCCCTCCCTCACAGCAGCAGCCATCCCGCCAGGCCGAGCAGCAGCAGAAAGCCGCACACGTCGGTGAAGGTGGTGACGAAGATGGAGGAGGCGATAGCCGGGTCGATCCGGAAGCGCTCGAGCACGACTGGAATGAAGCCGCCCGCGAACCCGGCGACGAGCAGGTTGCCGGCCATCGCGAGAAACACCACCAGACCGAGCCAGGGCTGCTCGCCCACCAAGGCGGCGACGATCCCGACGACGCCACCGATGGCGAGGCCGTTCACCATGCCGACCAGCACCTCCTTGGCGACCACGCGCGCGAGCATCTGCCTCGGGATCAGGCCGAGCGCGAGGCGCCGCACCGTGACCGCCAGCGCCTGGGTGCCGGCGTTCCCGCCCATGCCGGCGATGATCGGCATCCAGATCGCGAGCGCGACGGTGCGCTGGACCGTGCTCTGGAACAGATACACCACCCCACCCGCCAGAAAGGCCGTGAGCAGGTTGACGTAGAGCCAGGGCAGGCGGCTCCGCACCGCCTCGCGCCAGCCGGCGGCGAGCTCCTCGTCGGCGGGGACGCCGCCGAACTTGAGCAGGTCTTCGGTGGTCTCCGCCTCGACGACATCGATGACGTCGTCGAACGTGATCCGTCCGAGCAGCCGGCCCGCGTCGTCGACCACCGCGACGCTGGGGAGGTTGTACCGCGCCAGGAGCCGCGCGACTTCCTCCTGGTCCAGGTCGGGGGAGACCGCGATGTCGGCCGCCGTCATGAACTCCCGGACCCGGCGGTCGGGCCGGCTCACGACCAGTCCCTTGAACGGCAGCAGGCCGACCAGGCGGCGGTCGCCATCGACGACGAAGACCTGATAGAAGTCGTCGATTTCCTCCGCTTGACGGCGGATGTCCTCGAGCGCCTCCGCCACGGTGGCCGTGTCGCGTACGGTCACCGTGTGCGTCGTCATCCGCCCGCCGGCGCTCTCCTCGTCGTAGCGGAGGAGCTGGTCGACCTCGGCGCGGTGCTCGAGCGTCGACAGGATGCGCTCCTGCTGGACCGGATCGAGCTCGCCCAGGATGTCAGCCGCGTCGTCGTCCTCGAGCGCCTCGACGATCTCGGCCGCCCGTTCGGGCGCGAGCGCCGCCAGGGTGTCCTCCGCGTGTTCCTCCTCGGGCATCTCGGCGAGCGCCTGGCTCGAGAGCTCGGGCGGCAGCGCCTGGACGACGATCAGCCGTTCCTGCTCGTCGAGCGCGGAGAGCACGTCGGCCAGGTCGGCCGGCTCGAATTCGCGGGCACGGCGCACGAAGACGGTGATCTCGCCCGTCCGAACGAGCTGCACCATCCGCTCGATCCGGTTGCCCGACGGGCTCACGCGCCGCTCGGCAGCAGCGGGACGGCCGGCGCGGCGCCCGACCGGATCAGCAGCCGCTCGATCCGCGTGGGCGACGCCTCCAGCACATCGAACTCGAGCCCGCGCACGCTGAAGCGCTCGCCGGCACTCGGGATCCGCCCCGCCCATTCGGCCAGCAGGCCCCCGATGGTCGTCGAGCGCCCCTCGGGAAGCGCGACGCCGAACCGTTCCTCGATCGCGTCCGGCGGCAGGTTGCCGTCGGTCTCGAACAGCGCCGGGCCGCCGGCGGGCTCCGCCCGTGCCTCGTCGTCGTGCTCGTCGAAAATCTCGCCGACCAGCTCCTCGAGCAGGTCCTCGAGCGTGGCGATGCCCAAGGTGCCGCCGAACTCGTCGAGCACCACCGCCAGGTGGCGGCGCTCACGCTGCATGTCGAGCAGGAGGTCGCCGCAGCTCCGGCTGGCCGGCGTGAGCGCCACCGGCCGCACGGGAAGCGGATCGCCCGGCGTGAGCCGGAACAGATCGAACGCGTGCAGCATGCCGATGATGTCGTCGAGGGTCCCGCGGAAGACCGGAATGCGGCTATACCCGCTCTGCGCGAACACCAAGCGGATGTCCTCCAGCGCGTCGTGCTCGTCGACGGCAACGATGTCCGTGCGCGGCGTCATGACTTCGCGCACCGGCCGCACACTGAACGCCATCACGCCGCCGACGAGGAACAGCTCGTCGTCCGCGCGAAGCCCCACGGCGGCGCCCTCGCGCCAGATGGAGCGGAGGTCGGTGGGACGCGTGGCCACACGAGCCGGCAGCATCAGCCCCAGCACCCGCGACCACGGCCGAAGCAGTGGGATGACGCGCGCCGCCACGGTTTCCGCCCGGGGCCGGGTGAGCCACCGAGGGACCAGGTACGCGGCGAAGAGCACCACCGGAACGCCGAGCAGCGCGAGGGCGGCCACCAGGCGTGGCGCCCCGGAGCCGGCCAGCCCGGGAAGTGCCGCGCCCACGACCAGCACGCCGAGCGACGTCGTGGCGGAGGCGGCGGTGAGGTAGGCATCCACCTGAGTCAGCCAGGCGAGCGATGGCGTGGCGCCGCGAAGCCGGCGGCTCACCGCGTGGGTGAGTTCGGCCCGGCTCACGGTGATGAGCGCCGCTCCCGCCGTAGCGCCGAATGCCGCTACGATCAGCCCGACCGCCACGGCCAGCCAGCTCATGGCAGTACCCGCGTCGCGCCCCCGAGCGGGGCCTCCACCGCCGGCCGGTAGACGGCTACCCGTCGCACTCGGCGCCGGATGACCTGCTCGACGACGAGCCGATACCCGTCGAGGTCGAGGGTTTCACCCGACCTCGGTACGCGGCCGAACTCCGCCAGCACCAGCCCGCCGACCGTGCTCACGTCCTCGCGGTCGAAGCTGTGCGACAGGACCGCCTCGAGCTCGGAGAGCGCGACGCCGCCCTCGACCCGGAGCTGGTCGTCGGCGACGACCTGGATCGGCGCCACCTCGTCGGTGTCGCGCTCGTCCTGGATCTCGCCCACGATCTGCTCGAGGATGTCCTCGAGCGTCACGATCCCGGCCGTGCCGCCGAATTCGTCCACGACCACGGCCAGGTGCCCCGGACCGCGCTGAAAGTCCCGGAGCTGGCGGTCCAGCGTCTTTCCTTCGGGCACGAATGCGGTCGGACGGATGAGCGACTGCCACGGCCTTCCGTCCTCCGCCCCGGCGGCCAGCACGTCCTTGGCATAGATCACCCCAGCGACCTCGTCGGGATGTCCGTCGTATACCAGCAGCCGCGCGTGCTCCGAGCTTCGGAGCACGGCGGTCACGTCGCCGCGGTCCGCGGCGGCGTCCACGGCGACGATGTCGATCCGCGGCGTCATGACCTCGGCTACGGTGGTGTCGGCCAGCGAGAACACGCCGAGCAGCATGTCGCGCTCCGCCGTCCCGGCCGGGCGCGTCATGCCGGCCGCGGGCGCAGCGCGGGCCCGGCTGTCCGCCCAGGTGGCCAGCCGGAGCAGCGGGCCGAACGGCGCGAGGGTGGCGGCCGCCGCGCGCCGGGCCGGACCGGTCAGCTCGGGTGCCACCGCCGCCAGCAGCCGCGGGAGCAAATCGCCGACCACCCAGACGAGCCCGACGGCGAGCGTGAGACGGAGCAGGCCGGCCGACGCCGACCGCGCCCACCACGCGACGGCGCCGCCCGCCGAGGCCCCCGCGAGCACCAGCAACGCCAGGTGGGCCACGTGCAGGTTGCGCGACAGGAGACCCGCTTCGCCGGCCTTGGTCGAAAACTCTCCGCCCAGCGCGCGGGGCAGATCGGCGTCGGACTCGGCGGCGAGCGCCAGCCACGCCGCCCACAGCGTGAGCACCGCCGCCACCAGGGGCGCGATGAACAGGCGCAGCAGCGCCATCACGCGAGCACGCCCACATAGCGCTCTTGCCGCCGCCACATGGCCGACGACGTGCGCCCCTCGTGCTCGGGATGCTCGCGGCCCAACGCATGCAGGGTGCCGTGGACGACGAGCCGGATCAGCTCCTCGCGCACGGCGATGCCCCGCGCCCGCGCCTCCCGCCTGGCGACCCACGCGCACACGTAGACGTCCGCGAGGGTGCGGCCGGCCGGATCGGCCATGGCGAAGCTCAACACGTCGGTCGGATGGTCGTGGCCCTTGTGCACGGCATTCAATTTCCGGATGGCGTCCCGGCCGACGAACGCGATCGAGACCCGCGCGCGCCGACGCTCGCCTCGCAGCACGGCCAGGACCGTGCGGCGGATCAGCGCGACGGGCAGCGGCACGCGGCGGCCGCTCACCGCCACGTCACTGCCGCTCGGCGGTCTGGAATTCAGGTGTGATCCCGCCGCTGGCATGCGGATAGCCGATGCGCTTGTGGTAGGTGCCCGACATGACCCGCGCGAACTCGCGCTTGACCCGGTCGAGGTCGCGCAGGGTGAGCGGCGCATCGTCGAGCTGGCCGGAGGAGACCTTCTGCTGCACCAGCAGCTCGATCGCGTCGCGCACCGTGTCGGGCGTGGGATCGGGCAGCACCCGGATCGTGGCTTCCGCGGAGTCCGCAAGCATGGCCACGGCCGTCTCGGCGCGCTGCGGGCGAGGCCCGGGGTAGCGATAGTCGGCGGGATTGGGCAGGCCGTTGCCCGAACTCCGCTGGGCGCGCATCAGGAAGAACGAGATTTCACTCGTGCCGTGATGCTCGGGGATGAACGCCTGCACGATCGGCGGGAGGCCGGCCGTCGCCGCCAGGGCGATGCCGTCCACGACGTGCTGCCGGATGATGCGGGCCGAGTCGGCCGGCAGCAGCGTGTCATGGGGATTCACACCGCCACCCTGGTTCTCGACGAAGAACCCCGGGGCCGTGAGCTTGCCGACATCGTGATAGTAGCAGCCCACCCGCGCGAGCAGCCCGTTGGCCCCGATGATGTTGCAGGCAGACTCGCACAGGTTCGCCATGGCCAGGCTGTGTGCCCAGGTGCCCGGCGCCTCGAGCGCGAGCCGGCGCAGGAGGGGGCGGCCGAGGTCGGACAGCTCGAGCAGAGTGAGATCGGTGGTGATTCGGGTGGCCGATTCGGCGAGCGGCATCACCAGCATCGCGAGGGCCGCGCTCGCCAACGCCATCAGAACGCCCAGGAACACGCTCGCCACGATCGTGGCCGTCGCCCACCCCTGCAGGAGTCCGACGGTGATCGACGCGAGCGTCCCCGCCGCCGCCACCACCGCCACGGCCAGGTACAGGTGCCGGCGCCGGCGCACCGCCCGGATCCCGATCGTGCCGGCGACCCCGCCCACCAAGCCGAAGAACAGGATGTCGCTCTCCCGGAGCGACCACTGGCCGTCGAGCAACACCGCCAGCGTAACCGCGGCGAACACGCCGATCCGTCCGTTGTACAACAGCGTGACCAGAATGGCGGCGAACGGAATCGGTACCATCTCCGGGCGGATCGGCAGGATCTGCGTAGTCGCGGCGGTGATGAGCACGACCAGGGAGAACAGCGCCCCGAAGAACCACATCTCTCTGGTCTCGGCGTAGGTTTCCCGCCGGTAGAACAGGATCAGCAGCCAGAAGACGCTGAGAATCAGGGCGTTGTACATGAGCCCGCCGACGGCGCCCGGGGCCCAGAACCCCTTGGAGCCGCGCCGCTCGAGCTCCTGGTGCAGCCCGACCAGCTTGGCCCGGATATCGTCGGTGACCGTCTGGCCTGACGCGATGACGCGTTCGCCGGCGCGCACGCCATAGCGGATGGGATCGACCGCCGCGCGGAGCTGCTCGCGCCGGGCGTTCGTCACGGCGGGATCGGGCACGATGGTCGGATGGTAGAACGCGCCCACCACGCGGCGGAGGGTTCGTTGGCCCACCGGGTCCTCGACGACGATCCCGGCCGCCTCGGCCTGCTCCATCAGGTCGGCGAAGGTGACGATCGAATCGCGCGCCACGAGCCGCTCGGCGTCGTTCCGACGAAGGCTGACCTGGCGGCTCGCCTCGCCCCGGATGACGCCCGCGTCGGCGACGCCGCGCGAGAGCGTCTCACCGAGGAAGTGGGTCACCAGCGCCTGCATGGCGTGGCGCCGCTCGCGATCGGAGAGGTAGTCGGTTTCCTCGGGTCCGAGGTGGGCCTGGGCCGCCGCGACGGCCCGCATCAGCTCGGGGCCCTGCGCGCTGGCGCGCTCCAGATCGCCGAAGAACTCCCGGGCCGCGGCGAGCGCGGAGTCGTAGGCGGTGGGGCTGAAGCGGTAGACCGGCTGGGCGGCCAGCGCGCGCGCCTCGCCTTCCCGCGCCATCTCCTCGGGCGATTTCCGGACCTGGTACGGGAACGGGGCGACGACCGTGCGGTCGGTGTGATGGCCGACCTCAGGCACGCGGGACAGGACGCCGGCGGGCGGGGGGAAGAGCGCGTACGTGACGAGCGCCGTCAGCAGGAGCGGCACCCACCGGAGCGCATGGAACTTCACCCGGTCGGACAGCGGCTCCCCAGCGGGGCTGCGAGGCGCCTCCCGGCCGGCCATCAGCCGTTCTGATCCTCCGCATAGGCCTTGATGATCTCGCGGACCAGCCGATGCCGCACCACATCGGCCTCGTGCAGGTAGCAGAACGAGATCCCTTCGATGCCGGGCAGAATACGCTCGACCTGCACCAGGCCGCTGTCCTCACGGTGCGGCAGGTCGATCTGCGTCTTGTCGCCAGTCACGACGGTCTGGCTGTTCACGCCGAGCCGGGTGAGGAACATCTTCATCTGGGCGCCGGTGGCGTTCTGCGCCTCGTCGAGAATGATGAACGCGTCGGCGAGCGTCCGGCCGCGCATGTAGGCCAGCGGGGCGATCTCGATCGTCCGGGTCTCGAGGGCGCGCGCCACCCGGTCGTGCGGCATCATGTCTTCGAGCGCGTCGTAGAGCGGCCGGAGATAGGGGTCCACCTTGGCCTGCAGGTCGCCGGGGAGAAAGCCGAGCGACTCGCCGGCCTCGACCGCGGGTCGCGCCAGGATGATGCGCTTGACCCGCTTCCGCGCGAGCGCCTCGACGGCCTTCGCCACCGCCAGGTAGGTCTTGCCCGTCCCGGCCGGGCCGATCCCGACCACGATGTCGTGGTTGGTGATGGCCTGGAGGTAGTCCCGCTGGCCCTGGGTCTTCGGGACGATCGCACGCCGCAGGCCCGGCAGCACGATCTTGCCGTCGCTGGTCGGCGCGGGCAACTCGCCCGGCGGCCCGTCGGACGCCAGGCGAAAGACATCGTCGGTCGAAACCGGTTCGCCCATCCGTGCCAGATCCAGCAGGCCGTGCACGATCGGCGTGGCGCGCTCGAGCTGCTCCGCACTGCCGGTCAGGTTGACGGCGTCGCCGCGGAGCGATATCCGGACGCCCAGCGTGCGCTGCAGCTCGAGCAGGTTGGCGTCGTTGACGCCGGCAAACAGCAGGGGATCGGCCCCTTCGGCGGAGATCCGATGGTGACTGTCGTCGGCCATGGTTACTCCTCCGCCCGCTTGAGGTGGAGCGACAGCAGATCGTCGGCGCTCACCGGGGTAGGCGCGCCCTCGAACAGTGCCCGCGCGGTCGTGGTCTTCGGAAACGCGATTACGTCCCGGAGCGACGTGGCGCCCGAGAGCAGCATCGCGATCCGATCGAACCCCAGGGCAAACCCGCCGTGCGGCGGCGCCCCGGCGGCAAGCCCGTCGAGCAGGAACCCGAACCGCCGCCGGATCTCCGCCTCCGACATGCCCAGCAGCTCGAAGATGCGCCGCTGCAAGGCCGGCTCGGTGATCCGGATCGACCCGCTTCCGAGCTCGTTGCCGTTGTACACGGCGTCGTAATGGAGCGCGCGCGCCTGCCCGGGCGCCCGCTCGAGCATGTCGCGGTCGGCCGGATGCGGCGCCGTGAATGGATGGTGCGCGGGCACCTGCTGGTTGGTCGCGGGATCCAGCTCGAACAGCGGGAACTCCAGGATCCACGTGAAGGCATGCGCTTGGGTGGGTTGCACGTCCGGGCGGCGCGTGAGCGCCGTGCGGACGGCGTGGAGCGCGGGGGAGGTGACCGCATCCGGCCCAGCCACGGCGAGCAGCAGGTCACCCTCGCGCCCGCCGAGCGCGTCGAGCAGGATCTGGCCCGCGGCTTTCACGCCCTGCCCTTCCCAGGCGCCCGATCCCCGGCGCGCCCAGATGAGCCCGCCCGCCTTGGCCTCCTTGGCGCTCGCGGCGAGCGCGTCCAGGTCCTTTCGCGTGAGGGCCGCGCCGCCAGGGACGACGAGCCCGCGCACTCGCCCGCCCGCGGTCCGCACGTCGGCGAGAAACGGCGCCGCATCGCCGCCGAGGAGCGGTGTGAGATCGCGGATCTCGTAGCCGTAACGGAGATCGGGCTTGTCGATCCCGTACCGCTCCATGGCGTCGCGCCAGGCGAGCCGGGGGAACGGCCGGGCCACGGCGACCCCCGCCTCAGCCCAGAGATCGACCAGGATCCGCTCGACCACCTGCTGGATGTCCTCGGCGCTGACGAACGACGCTTCGAGATCGATCTGCGTGAACTCCGGCTGGCGGTCGGCGCGCAGATCCTCGTCGCGGAAGCAGCGGGCGATCTGGAAATAGCGGTCGTATCCCGCCACCATCAGGAGCTGCTTGTAGATCTGCGGCGACTGCGGGAGCGCGTAGAACTCGCCGGGATGCACGCGGCTGGGCACGAGGTAATCGCGCGCGCCTTCGGGGGTCGGCTTGGTCAGGATCGGCGTCTCGATCTCGAGAAATTCGAGTTCGGTGAGCGTCCGCCGCGCGCGCTGGAGCAACCGGTGGCGCAGGATCAGATTCTGCTGCAACTCCGGCCGCCGGAGGTCGAGCACCCGGTGCCTGAGCCGCAACTCCTCGGCCGCCAGCTCCTCCTTATCCTTCCGCGCCACGGAAATCGCGGGCGTCTGCGCCGGCCCGGCGATCTCCAGATCGGTGACGTGGACCTCGATCTCTCGCGAGGCGAGCTCCCGATCGCGTGCCGGTTCCGGACGGAGGGCCACGGTGCCGGTCACGAGGACCACCGTCTCCGCGCCGGCGGACGCGGCCCGCTCCATGACCGCCGGCGGCGTCCAGTCCGGGTTGCAGGAGAGTTGGACCAGCCCGGCGCGGTCGCGCAGGTCGATGAACACCAGTCCGCCGAGGTCCCGGCGCCGATGCACCCAGCCGCCCAAACGGACGGCCTGGCCGAGGTGGGCGCGCGATAGCTCGCCCGCCCGATGCGTGCGCAACGCGGTGGCGCTCACGCCCCCGGTCGCGGGTCGGGCGGACGGCGGATGATCAACGCGCTTCGGCGTCGAGGAGGACGTTGTAGAAGGCATCCGGGGTGGTGGCCTCGCACAGTTGCCGGCGCACCGAGTCCCGGCGCACCAGGCGGGCGATCCGGCTCAGGATCTTGACGTGCTGGCCGGACGACGCCTCGGGCCCTACGATGAGGAAGAACAGCCGCACCGGCTCCCCGTCGATGGCGTCGAACGCCACGGCGGACGGGCTCACGCCGGCGACCATGCTCAGCTCGCGGACGGCAGTGGACCGTGCATGCGGTATGGCAACGCCGAAACCGATCCCCGTGCTCAGCACGGACTCCCGCTCCATCACCGCGCTCAGCACATCCTCGTATCTCGCGCCCGCGCGCTCGGCCAGATGCCGGGTAAGGGCTGCGATCGCCGACTGACGATCGCCGGCCAGGAGCGGAACCACCACCCGGTCCGGCGACAAAAGCTCGGTCAGGAGCACGGCGCTGCATGGCAGTGCATCGGTCAAACGTAACTTGCGGCGAGGGGGGGAGCAATGCGAAAAGCGGCCGGGGTTTAGGCGCCCCGACGGACGCTCGATCCACTCCCGACTCGAGGCGCGAATGGCGACTCGGCGCATCGGGAGGCGGGCGTCACCGGGGGCCGGAGCACCTGGCTCAACGGTTTACATTTCACCCCGATGAGTAAACCCACTCTCACCGCCTCGCCGGCGATGGCCGGCGTGCTCGATCGGACCCCGGCCGCCGGCCGCGACCGGCTGGCCGTTTGGGCCGCCGGACGCGGCCTGCCCGGCTATCGCACGGCCCAGATTCACCGCCGTCTCTGGCAGGCACCGGTCGGCTCGTGGATGGAAGCGTCCGAGCTGCCTCTGACGCTGCGGTCGGAGCTCGCCGACGCCTTCCCGCTCCCCCGGCTGACCGCCGAAGTGGAACAGGTGTCCGCCGACGGCACCCGGAAGTTCCTCTGGCGGCTGGCCGACGGCGAAGCGATCGAGAGCGTGCTGATCCCGAGCGCCGGCCGGCGCACGCTCTGCATCTCGTCGCAGGCCGGGTGCGCACTGCGCTGCGCGTTCTGCGCGACGGGTCGCATGGGATTTCGCCGCAACCTGTCGACGTTCGAGATCGCCGGCCAAGTCCGGGAGATCGTGCTTCGAACCCCCACCGCCGTGCCGACCAACATCGTGTTCATGGGCATGGGCGAGCCGCTGCTCAACTGGGCGGCGGTGGACGCCGCGCTCACGATCTTCAATAGCCCCGAAGGGTTCGGCGTCGGAGCGCGGCACATCACCGTGTCCACGGTCGGCGTGCTGCCGGGCCTGCAAGCGTTCGCCCGCAGGCCGGAGCAGTTCCGCCTCGCCATCTCGCTCCACGCCCCCACCTCGGCGCAGCGCCTCGGCATCATGCCGGTCGAGAAGAAGTACGACCTCGAGCAGGTACTCCGGGCTGCCGCAGGGTTTCGGAAGCGGGTGACCTTCGAGTACGTGATGATCGCGGGGGTCAACGATGGGGACGCCGACGCGGACGGGCTGGCGAAACTCGCCCGACGGCTTGGGGCGCTGGTCAACATCCTGCCACTGCATCCTGGCGGCACGCCGGACCTCACGCCCACAAGCCCGGCGCGGATCCGCGCCTTTGCCGCGCGGCTCAGGACTCAGGGCATCGAGGCAACGGTGCGCCGGAGCCGCGGCCTCGACATCGACGCGGCCTGCGGACAATTGGCGACGGCGCCGCTCAACCCGT
>JACCSZ010000380.1 GCA_013812695.1 Gemmatimonadales bacterium
GAGCACGGCGGACGCGTGCTCTACAGCGGCCCGCCCGCCGGCCTCGAGCGGGTCGAGTCCTCCGCCACGCGCCGATACCTGTTCGGGCTCGCCGAGCGGCCGGACCGCGAGCCGCGCGCGCCGACCGGCTGGCTCCGACTGGGCGGCGTCACCCGGAACAACCTGCGCGGGCTGGACGTCGCCTTTCCGCTCGGCGTCTTCACGACCGTCACCGGCGTCAGCGGCTCGGGCAAGTCCAGCCTCGTGAGCCAGGCGCTGGTCGAGCTGGTCGCCACGCACCTCGGCCACGAGGTCGAGGAGGAAGCGGAAGGGGAGGCGCTCGAGCGTGAGGACCCAGGCGCGGTCGGCGGGCGGATCGTCGCCGGGATCGAGCGGATCAGACGGCTGGTGCGCGTGGACCAGAAGCCGATCGGCCGCACCCCGCGCTCCAACCTCGCCACCTACACCGGGCTGTTCGACCATGTGCGCCGGCTGTTCGCCGCCACCAAGACCGCGCGTGCCCGGCGCTACGACGCCGGGCGGTTCTCGTTCAACGTCGCCAAGGGCCGCTGCGCAACCTGCAACGGCGAAGGCTTCGTCATGGTCGAGCTGCTGTTCCTGCCGAGCGTGTACTCCCCCTGCCCCACCTGCCGCGGCGCGCGCTACAACGCCAAGACCCTCGAGATCGAGTATCGCGGCCAGAACGTCGCGCAGGTGCTCGGGATGACCGTCGATGCGGCGTGGGCGTTTTTCGCGGACGAGCCGCACCTCCATCGTGCGCTGGACGTCGTGCGCCAGGTGGGCCTCGGCTACCTGCGGCTCGGTCAGGCCGCGACCGAGCTGTCGGGCGGCGAGGCGCAGCGCATCAAGCTGGCCACCGAGCTGCAGCGCGCGCAGCGCGGCGATACGCTCTACGTGCTCGACGAGCCCACCACCGGGCTCCACCCCGCCGACGTCGAGCAGCTCCTCGCGCACCTCGACGGGCTGGTCGACGCCGGGAACACGGTGATCGTGGTGGAGCACGACATGCGCGTCGTGGCGGGAAGCGACTGGGTAATGGACATCGGACCCGGTGCCGGTGACGACGGGGGCCGGGTCGTGGGTGCGGGCCCCCCGGCCGACGTCGCCGAGGCAGCGGGTAGCCGCACGGCACCGTACCTGTCGCGCTATCTGGGCGGGATCGCGGAAGCACTCAGGGACGGCCGCTGACCATGCGTCTGCTCCGCTGGAGTCTGCCCGACCGCCCTCGCTGGCGTCGACCCGCGTGACCGCATCACGTCCGATCGTCACGATCGTCGGCGGCGGCGCCTTCACCCCACGGCTGTGCGAGGCCCTCGCGGCGGCGATCGACCTCCCGGAGCTGTGCCTCCGCCTCTCGGCCCGACGTACCGGACGTCTGCACGTTCTGGCCGCCCACACGGCACGGCGGCTTGCCGTCCTCCGTCCGGGCTGGTCGGTGGAAGCGATGGCGACCCTCGAAGCAGCCTTGGAGGGCGCGGCCATCGTGGTGCTGCTCGTGCGCGTCGGAGGACTGGAGGCACGCGCCTGGGATGAAGCGTTTCCGAAGCGCTTCGGGCTGGTGGGAGACGAAGGACTCGGGCCGGGGGGGATCGCGAATGGCTGGCGGACCATGCCTGTGCTCGGGCGCCTGGCCGATGCCATCCGCCGCACCGCGCCGGCGGCCCGCGTCGTGAACCTCATGGCACCGCTCGGGCTCACGACGCGATTGCTCCTTGACCAGCAGTTGGATGCGTTCGGCCTGTGCGAGTTGCCGACAACCACGCTCGAGGCCTGGCTCGCCCGGGCTGGGTGTCGAAAAGGGGAGACCACCTGGCGCTACGCGGGGTTGAATCACCTGGGATGGTTTTGGGACGTGCGATCGGACGAGCTGGACGTGTTGCGGCTGCTGACGGCGGAGTTGCCCTTTGCAGACGACGCCGCCCCTACCGACCGTTTGACGTACGAACGGTACGGCGCGATGCCGCTCCGGTACTTTTACGAAATCTTCGACGCTGAAGCGGCGCGCCGGCTCGGGCTCGCGCGCGCTCCCGGAAGAGCCAGCCAACTGTTGGCGCTATCCGAAACCATGTTTCGGCGGTTCGCGTCGACGCCCGGACTGGATACGCCCGAAGCCAAGCTCCGGTCGACTCCCTGGCTCGACCGTGCTGTGGCGCCGACGGTGGCGGCCCTGCTCGGCGGACGTGCTCATGAGGGCGTCGCGAATATTCGCAACGAAGACCGGATCCCGGAGCTGCCCGCGGACCTGGTGGTGGAACTGGCGGCCACCTTCACCGCAGAGGGTGTGCGCCTCGTGTGCCCCGGCCCACTGCCGCC
>JACCSZ010000384.1 GCA_013812695.1 Gemmatimonadales bacterium
GTCTGGTTGCAGGCAACCCGTCCGGCGTCGATCCTGCGCCCTCGCCCCCGCCGCTGATGGGGGCTCACAGCTCAAGGAGATGGTCAGCTGTGAGAGTGGACCCTCCGCTTGGTCGGAGGATGCAAACGCGCCCTCCCCCGGTGGGGGTGGCGTATAGCCATCATAGCCCACAACCCCCACAGTCTGTCCAGCCCCCCCAACGCTTCCGGATCGGCGGTCACAGATGCCGCATGTGCATAACCCCACTTAAGTCGTAGCCTGGCCGCGACTTGCCAGGGTCAACGCAGGGAACGCGCATAATTATGTGGCCCGCGCCGGGACGCGCGGGCGACTGCCTGGGTGTGGACCAGAACAATTTTCGAGGTGTGGACGGGGCCTAGATCCGTTTGGTGTGGATGGACTTGAGGCTGCTCTCTTGCCAAGGCTCCTCCCCGGGCCTCGAGCAGAGATTCTTGTTCTGTTTTCGGATGAAGGTGCCACCTGCATGGCCGGCAAGGCAGGGACAGTCGTTTGCGCGCCGAAACTACCTTGTTCAGTCTAAACCGCTCACTTACCAATTCCCGGCGCGAGAATAAGAGAATCCACAGTATGCGGGCCTCGCTGTCACACCCGCTGTGACCGACTCACCGCCCGTGCCTAGTCCCACTTGCTAGCGTAGGCGGGGTCGAAATTCTTCGGCTGTCTTAGTGAGGCAGAGGCCCCGGGCATCCTTCGGTACTCCCTCTGAAGCGCACGGGGGAGAACGAAACCGGGGTGGCGGCGCAACCCACCCACTCTTAGAGTCAACTCTACCACCCGAGCCAACCCACCGCCGAGGCCAGCCATGCCCCGCGTCATCCACCTCCAGACCGACATCCCCGGCCCCAACAGCCGCGCCCTGCTCGCCCGGCGCGCCCGGGCCGTGCCGCGCGGCGTCCCGGCGGTGACCCCCATCGCCGTGGCCCACGCCGAGGGCTCCGTGCTGACCGACGCCGACGGGAACCGCCTCATCGACTTCGCCGGCGGCATCGGCGTCGTGAACACCGGCCACCGCCACCCCGGCGTCGTAGACGCCGTGCGCGCCCAGCTCGATCGCTTCGCCCACGTCTGCTTCCCGGTGTCCACCTACGAGCCCTACGTCGAGCTCGCCGAGCGCCTCAACCAGTTGACCCCGGGCACGCACGAGAAACGAACCTTCCTCGTCAACAGCGGCGCCGAAGCGGTCGAGAACGCCGTCAAGGTCGCGCGCTTCTTCACGGGCCGGCAGGCCGTCGTCTGCTTCGAGCACGGCTTCCACGGCCGCACCAATCTCGCGATGGCGCTCACCTCCAAGGTGACGCCGTACAAGCAAGGCTTCGGCCCGTTCGCCCCCGAGGTGTATCGCATTCCGTTTCCGTACTGCTACCGCTGCACCGAGGGACCAGACGCCGGCCGCTGCTGCCTGGCCGACAGGGCGCGGCTCGAGCACATCTTCGCCACCACGGTCGCCCCAAGCTCCGTGGCGGCGATCATCATGGAGCTCGAGCTGGGCGAGGGCGGCTTCGTCCCGGCCCCGGTCGAGTACGTGCAGACGCTCGCGGCGTTCGCGCGGGAAAACAAAATCCTGTTCATCGCCGACGAGATCCAGACCGGCTTCGGCCGGACCGGCCGGCTCTTCGCCTGCGAGCACTACGGGCTCGTGCCCGATCTCATCATCACCGCCAAGTCGCTCGCCGGCGGCCTGCCGCTCGCGGCCGTCACTGGCCGCGCCGAGGTCATGGACGCGCCGCACGTCGGCGGCCTCGGCGGGACGTACGGGGGCAATCCGCTCGCCTGCGCGGCCGCGCTCGCGGTCATCGACGCCATGGAAGCCGAGGGCATCCCGGCGCGCGCGCAGCGCACCGGCGATCGGATCAAGGCCCGCTTTCAACGGTGGGCCGGGCACTTCTCCTGCATCGGCGACGTCCGGGGGCTCGGCGCGATGATCGGCATGGAGCTGGTCACCGACCGCGCGAGCCGCGCGCCGGACAAGGCGCTGGCCGGACGCGTGGTCGCCGCGGCGCTGGAACGCGGGCTGGTGCTGCTCTCGTCCGGGACGTTCGGCAACACTATCCGCGTGCTCGCACCGCTCACAGCGGACGATGCGCTCATCGACGAGGGACTCGACGTGATGGGAGCAGCGCTCGAGGCCGCCGTGGGACGGACGCCGGCGCTGGCGTGACGCCGGACCGGGCGCCGCTGGCGGCGCTGGCCGACGAGGAGCGGCGCTTCCGCGAGGCGCATACCTTACCGACATCGACGGCCACCGCTATCTCGATCTCTGTCTGGGCGACACCGGCGCCATGACCGGCCACGCACCCGCCGCCGCCGTCGAGGCAGTGCGGGCCCAGGCGGGCCGCGGCTTCACCTTCATGCTGCCGACGCCGGACGCCGTCTGGGTCGGCGAGGAGCTGGCCCCGCGCTTCGGCCTTCCGTACTGGCAGTTCGCCGTCACGGCCACCGACGCCAACCGATTCGCCATCCGGCTGGCCCGCGCCGTCACCGGCCGTCCCAAGATCCTGATCTTCAACTGGTGCTACCACGGCAGCGTGGACGAGACCTTCGCCACCCTGCGCGACAGTCAGGTGGTGGCGCGCGACGGCAACCTCGGCCCGCCGGTGGATCCCGGCTTCCACACCGAGCGCTACATGCACCTGGCCGCGCTCAATCGAGGGATCCTGCTCACCCCGTTCCACAACATGGCGCTGATCGCCCCGGCCGTTGCCGAGAGCGACATCGACCGCCACACGGAGGTGTTCCGGGAGAGCGTGCGGGCGGGGAGGCTGTACCACTGATCGAGCGCTGCCTCTGGACCGGCTCGGCACCCGAACCATCACGCGCTCCGGTCGAGCCGCCAGACCGGACCGACGTGGCGATCATCGGCGGCGGGTACACCGGCCTGGCGGCCGCCCGCGCCCTAGCGCGCCGCGGCGCCGACGTGACGGTCCTCGAGCGGCACACCCTCGGCTGGGGGGCGAGCGGCCGAAACGGCGGGTTCGTGCTGCCGGGATTCAAACCGGAGATCGAAGCGCTCGCCCGTCGACATGGAGTCGTGGAGGCGCGGCGGCTGTTCGAGCTCAGTGTGCAGGCGGTGCGCGGGCTCGAGGCGCTCATCGCCGAGGAGAAGATCGACTGCGGCTACGTGCGCTGTGGTACGGTCGTGCTCGCCGCGAGACCGGGTCATCTGGCCGGGCTCGAGCGGAGTCACCACTTTCTGCGCGAGGCGCTAGGGCACGAGACCACGCTGCTCCGCGCCTCCGAGCTGCGCGCCGAGATCGGCTCGGTGCGCTACCAAGGCGGCCTGCTCGATCCGTTCGCCGGGTCGGTGCAGCCGGCGCTGCTGGTCCAGGGTCTCGCGCGTGCAGCGGAGCGCGCGGGCGCCCGGCTGGTCGAAGGCGCGGAAGTCCGGCGCGTCGAGCGCCGGGCCGATGGCCATCTGGTCACCACTGCCACGGGCGCGGTCCGGGCCCGCCAGGTGCTCGTCGCCACCAACGGCTACACGGGTGCCGCGGTGCCCGCCCTCAGGCGCCGGGTGGTGCCGGTCGGCAGCTATCTCATCGCCACGACGCCGCTCGAGCCGGCGCTCGCCGCGCGGCTGGTGCCGCGCGGGCGGGTACTGAGCGACACCAAGCACCTGCTCTACTATTTCCGGCTCTCGCCGGATGGACGGATGGTCTTCGGCGGGCGCGCCGCGTTCACTCCGACGGCGATCGCACGGAGCGCGGAGATCCTCACGCGAGGAATGACGGAGGTATTCCCGGAGCTGGCGGGCGTGCCGGTGGAGTATGCCTGGGGCGGGCAGGTGGGCCTCACGCTCGACCAGATGCCGCACGCAGGGCGGCTGGACGGCGTGCACTACGCGCTGGGATACGGCGGGCATGGGGTGGCGATAGCCACATGGCTCGGCGCGCGGATGGGCGATGCGCTGGCGGGGGCGGGGGAGATTCCGAGGCTGACATCGCCGTTCCGCGCGGTGCCGTTGTATGGAGGGGCGCCGTGGTTCCTTCCGTTGGTTGGGGGGTATTATAGGATGCGGGATCTCGTGGGGAGGTGAGCGAAGGGGTCGCGGCCACCGTCGCCGTCGCCGTCGCAATCCCCCGTCATCCTGAGCGAAGCGAAGGAGCCGAAGCGGCGTTACGCCTCCTTCGCTCCGCTCAGGGTGACTCGCCTCGCGCCCGGCTCCGGGCAACGACGAGCAGCTATTCCTCCGCCTTCCCCGGCGTCTCCTCTCCCTCTTCCCCTTCCTCTTCTTCTTTCTCCGCCGCGCCGTAGTCCTTTGACCAAGCGATCGTGACGCCGCCCCAGAGCTTTGCGTCGCTGGCGTCGGTCGGGGACTTGATTTTGACGCGATCGTCGCCGCCAATGATCAGGTGAAGCGCCGGCGTGATCTCGAAAGCCCCCGCGGTCAGCGGCACACCCGCGGAGAGATCCAGGTGAGTGAACCCGTCGTCGTCGAAGTTGGAGGACTCGTCAGGATCAGAGTCGTTGATGCCTTGCCCCGCGCTCACTCCAGCAAGCGCGCCTAGGGCGATCCCAACCGTCTCGCTCGCGGCAAGCGTGTGCGACACGCTTCCCTCGAAGTATGCCCCTTTGATCTTGTCGACGTCGTAGTAGACCGCGAGCTCCGGGCTGAGGGGCACGTCTACCGCGAGCTTCCCGTAGATTTCTACCGTGTTGGACTCGCTGGTCAGCAACCCGAAATCGTTGATGTCGGTTGAGGAGCCAACATCGTTCGGATAGATGTACGCGATTCCTCCGCCAGTCAGGGCCGCCTGGCCCACCGGGTAGCTGACCTCCAGCCAGGGATTGAGCTCGGAGAAGTTGAATCCCGAGAGCGCACCGCTTTCACTGATGTCATCGCTCAGATCGTCATACTTCCCAAGATCGATGTTGGCCCACATGCCGGCGGTTATTCCTGCATTGCCGGCCGGGATCGTCAAGTAAACGTCCGGCTCCAGAACCGGCTTGTTGGTGAGGCTGAGGCCACGCCAGACGTACGCACTGAACACCGACACGTCGGCGCCCACCGTGATCTGGGCGGACGCAGGCGCGGCGGTCGCGAGGGTGCTCGCGATGAGCAGGGCAGTTCCCAGAACGTTCGCTCGCTGCATCGTCTCTCCCGCCGAAGAAGTGAAGGTGACTGCCTGGCACAAAAAAAGCCCGCCGAACTAGTCGAGCGGACCGGGGAAAACTACCCCACCATCATGCTCCCGTAACGGCTCGACGTCCTACGTGAACCCGTAGAAATTCGCGGCGCGATTTCGGTTGCGGTGGCGGACGAGACTCATGCCCCAATGTACCGCCCGCCGCCCGACCGTCAAGGCTGAGTTGAGGACACGACAAATATGTCTGACGGGCGCGTCATTCTGAGCGAAGCGAAGGAGGCATGCGTCGGGTCATGCTTCCTTCGCTTCGCTCAGAATGACGCGCCCGGCCCGACCAGGCCGCCGCTCACCGATGCACGTTGAACCCGTCGATATGCAGATCCAGATTGTGATTCGCCCGGATGCCCACCACGCCGTTCACGTCGGCCGCTGTGGCGGCCATCGTGTGGACCGCCTGCCCGTTGACCATGAAGACCACCTTGCTCGCATCGCGCTTGGCGTCGATCTCCAGCAGGTTGGCGGCCCCGCCCGTGCCATCCACCTTTTTAACCGCGGATGAGGCCACCCAGCCCTTGGTCACCGCCGTCGTCTTGTCGCCATCGCGCCGCTTCACCAAGTACGTGCCGTCCTGCCGCACTAGGAAGTAGGTGTACTTCTGCCCGGCGCCGTCGAGCGCCTTGCCACCGTAGAACAGGCCGTACCCTTCGGCGTGCGTCGCCTTCTTGGACTGGGTGAACGTCGCCAGGGTGTGGAACGCACCGGTGCCGCCGTGCTCCTTCTTATAGAGGATGATGGCCGGGCCGAGCGTGACGTGAATGCCCTTACCCATGGGTACTACTTTGACGTTGGCCGAGCCGGCGGGGTCGTCGGGGCGAACCGCCCAGCCCGCGGGCACCGCGCCTCCGCCCTGGACCGCGCGATCGGGATCGGCGGCGTGGTCGCCGCGTTTGTGCTCAGCCTGGGGGGTGGAGTCCTGCGCGTCGGCCGGCGCGAGCCCGGCGCCCAGGAGAAGCGCCGGAACGAGCAGCGAGCGCAAGGCAGCTGATGCGAGCATGATGGTACCTCGTGCAGAGGAAGGTGATCGGGTTGCGGAGCACGGCGCGGCGGGCTAACCTACGGCCCTGCCGAACCCCCGCAGCGGAGACACAGGATGATGTACTGGCTCGGAGTCCTGCTGGCAACAATCGGAGCCACGCTCATCCTGGGTGCCCTGGTCTTCGTGTCGACGCTCGTCGGCGTCCTCACGAACGCGATGATCGTGCTCGTCAGCGGCCCGCTTATCGACCGCCTGATGGCTCGTGGGGCGCGCGCGGCCACGCGCTAGCTCAGCTCCGCGGCGCACCCGCGCCGGCTTCCGGTGTGGTCGCGGCGCGCCTCGCGCCTTCGTAGTTGATCTTGAGGCTGCCCAGCAGCTCCCGCACACCGCGCACCTTCATCTGGAGTCCCCCACCCCGGCGCGTCATGGTGCCCATGATGCCGGCGGTCTCCGCCAGCCCCGTCAGGCTCAGCGCCCCAGCCTCCCCCTTCATCTGGTCCAGCAGCCTGGCCAGGCCGCGCACGACGACGTCGTCGGCTCGCATTCCCGCCATTTCCTCGATCACGGCGTGGATGCGCCCGAACTTGGCCGGGAGGGTGTCCAGGAAGGAGAGTTGGGCGAGTTGTCGGGACGAGAGCTTGACGGCCATACCTGAATCTCTCGCCGAAGCGTTCCGTAGGGCAACGGGTCGCCCAATTCCCAAAGGGATCCTGACATGAAGATCTCGGACCTGTCCATCCGCAGGCCGGTGCTCGCCACCATGGTGAGCCTGGCCCTCGTGCTGTTCGGCGCCATCGGGTACACGCGTCTGGCTGTCCGGGAGTTTCCCGACGTCGACCCCCCGATCGTCTCCGTCAGCACGGAGCTCCCCGGGGCCAATCCGCAGGTCGTCGAGTCGGCCGTCACGGATATTCTGGAGGAGGAGCTGAGCACGGTGGAGGGGCTGCGTACCCTTACGAGCTCGAGCGCCGAAGGGTTCAGCAATATCACCCTCGAGTTCAACCTCGAGCGCCCCGTGGAGGCCGCCGCTCAGGACGTGCGCGACAAGGTGGCCCGGATCCGCGGCCGCCTACCCGAGGACGTGCGCGAGCCGGTCGTGTCCAAGCAGGAGGCCGACGCCCAGCCGTTCTTCTGGCTGGCGCTCTCGGGCGAGAACTACGATCTGCTCCAGCTCTCGGACCTGGGAGATCGCCTGGTCAAGTCCCGCCTGCAGACGCTGCCCGGCGTCGGCCAGGCTCAGATCTTCGGCGAGCGCCGCTTTTCGATGCGGGTCTGGCTCTCCGCGTCGGAGCTGTCCGCTCGCAACCTCACCGTGCAGGACGTGCAGCAGGCTATCCGGAGCCGCAACGTCGAGGTCCCGGCCGGCCGGATCGAGTCGAACCGCCGCGAGTTCACGGTGCGCTCCCTGGGCGAGCTCAAGACGCCGGACGAGTTCGCCGAGCTGGTGGTCTCCAACACCGATGGCGTGCTGGTCAAGCTCAAGGACCTCGGCCGCGTCGAGCTCGGCGCCGAGGACGAGCGCAGCGCGCTCCGGTACAAGGGCACCTCCGCCGTGGCCATCGGCGTGGTGCGGCAGTCCAAGGCCAACATCATCCAGGTGGCCGACGCCATCCGGAGCGAGCTGCCGAAGGTGCAGGAGTCGCTGCCGCCGGGCGTGAAGCTGCAGATCGCCTTCGACCAGTCGATCTTCGTGTCGCGCTCGATCCGCGAGGCCGAGGAGACGCTGCTCCTGGCCGCCGGCCTGGTGGTGATCATCATCTTCGTGTTTCTCCGGAACCTGCGGGCCACGATCATCCCGGGACTCGCGATTCCGACGTCGATCGTGGCGACGTTCGCCATCATGTATTTCCTGGACTTCTCGATCAACAACTTCACGCTGCTGGCGCTCACCCTGGCCATCGGCATCGTGGTCGATGACGCGATCATCGTGCTGGAGAACGCCTACCGGCACCAGGAGGAGCTCGGCGAGAGCCCCGAGGAAGCCGCCGTCAACGGCACCCGCGAGATCGCCTTTGCCGTCATCGCGACGACCATCTCGCTGGTGGCGGTCTTCACCCCGCTCGCCTTCCTCAAGGGTTCCACCGGGCGGCTCTTCAACGAGTTCGGCATCGCGGTGGCGGGATCGGTGCTGGTTTCCGGCTTCGTGGCGCTGACCCTCACGCCGATGCTCTGCGCCCGGGTCCTCCGGGTCCCGCAGCGCCACGGTGCGCTCTACCGAACGCTCGAGAACGGGTTCAACGCCCTCGCCTCCGGCTACAGCCGCTCCCTGCGGACGGCGGTCCGGTACCGCTGGGCGGTCGTCGGCATGGTAGGGCTTCTGACCCTCGGGGCAGCGGTCGTGTTCCGTTCGCTCAAACGGGAGTTCGTGCCGGCCGAGGACAAGGGCTGGTTTCTCTCGATCATCATCGCGCCCGAGGGATCGTCGCTAGCCTATACCGATGGCTACCAACGGCAGGCGGAGGCGGTACTCGACAAGACCAAGGACGTGGCCAGCTACTTCAGCGTCGTCAACATCGGCGACGGTGTGAGCCGGGGTATCATCTTCACCAATCTCGTGGACTTCGAACAGCGCACCCGCTCGCTGCAGGAGATCATCGGCGAGGTGCAGGGGCAGTACTTCGGGATTCCCGGGGTGCTCGCCTTCGCGAACAACCCGCCCGCGTTCGGCTTCGGCAACCCGGTGCAGTTCGTCATGCAGAATCCGGATTTCGAGCTGCTGGTCAAGGGCAACGACACGCTGCTCGCGCGGGCGCGCCAGATCAAGGGGCTTGTCAACGTCGACAGCGACCTCCGCGTCAACAAGCCGGAACTCACGGTCAACTTCGACCGCGACCGCGCCGAGGACCTCGGGGTCCCCGTCGGCGATGTGGCCACGACCCTGCAGGTACTGCTGGGCGGCAACCGCACCAGCACCTTCACCCGGAACAACAAGCAGTACGACGTCATCGTGCAGCTCGATCCGCGCGCCCGTGCCACGCCAAGCGACATGACCGGGCTGTACATCCGGGGCCGGGACAACGAGCTGATCAAGCTCGAGGCACTCGCCAGCGTGCGCGAGGGCGTGGGCCCGCGCGAGCTCACCCACT
>JACCSZ010000415.1 GCA_013812695.1 Gemmatimonadales bacterium
CTTTCGGGCTTGCATAGTGCCGGCCCATCTTGTCGGCGTCGCGCGGGTCGCCGAGCTCGAGCTCATCGGCCGCGTCCTCGCTCTCCGACCCGGCGGCGTTGCCGCTCGGCCCGAGCGCGAAACGCCGGCGCTCCTCGTCCGTCATGGTCGCGAATTCGCGGCCCAGATTCTTAGCCATGGCTGTCACTCCGAATGGTGGACTCCAGCAGCGTCCTCAGCTGCTCGAGGTCTTCATGCATTCTGGCGCGCGGGTCCGCGCCGAACAGGCCGGCGAGCGCGCGCCCCGCCCGAGTGCCGGGCGGACTGTAGCAGAAACGTAGATCGATCCGTGTGCCGGCCCCTTCCTCCCTCAAGCGGATAGCTCCGGTGTTGTCGAGTACGGCTCCCGGCTCGCTCCGCCAGGCCAGGAGCCACGGATCCTCCCGCGCGGTCACCACGGCGTGCCACGCGGCCTGCTCCCCATCCGGCCGGCCCACGACCCAGAGCGAACGGCCTCCTCCCAGGTCCTTGACTTCACGCACGTGCGCCATGAATCGGGGAAAATTGTCGTAGCTGCTGGCGAAGGCGCGGACGCGCTCGAGCGGGGCTTCCACGTACAGCGTCTGCTGAATGTCCACGGTGCGGCGACGCTCGCCCCGGGGCGTAAGTGAGCGCACGCCGCCGCGCGTGCCTGTGGCAGGCCGGCGCATGCCGAGCGTCCGCAGGAGGCCGCTGAACTTTCGCTGCCGCAGGAGTCCATAGGCGGCAAGCGCGCGGCCGGCGAGCCGTACGAGACGCTCGAGATCGAGCGAACGGTCACCTGGGTCGAGGTTGGCAGCTTCCAATCCCTCGATGTCGCCGACCCGTGAGCCGTACCGTGCGGTCCCGGCGTGGCCGATAGCGCCCCGCAGACGTTCACGACGCGCTCCTCCCCGATCAGAGTCGAGCAGGTAGACGACGCCGGCCCCGACCGCCACGCCTCCGAAGAACACTCGTGCACCCATCTTCTAAAGGACTGGATGGTGGCCGGTACGGCTGTGACCGACCTCACACGAATGGGAGGCAAGCGTGACGCACCGCCCGCGTTCCCCACGCATGGACCCGCATCCGCATCGACGCTTCGCGCGGCCGGACTTACCTTTCAGGCTCCCGTGCCCGCCCCGCCCCAAGGAGCGTGTCGCCCATGCTGCTGATCATCCTGTGCATCGGTCTCGCCGCCGGAGTGCTGTCCGGAATGTTCGGCCTCGGCGGGGGCATTCTCATCGGTCCCGCTCTCGTGCGCCTGGCTGACTTTCCGACCAAGACGGCCCTGGGCACCTCGCTCGAGGCGGGCTCGGCGTGAAGCTCTGGAGCCCGGCCGTCCCGCACGGCCAGTCGATCCCCGCCATCCACGGCTGTGACGGCGAGGATCGCTCGCCACCGCTCGCGTGGAGCGAGGTACCGCTCGCCACGCGCAGTTTCGCGCTGGTCGCGGACGACCCGGACGCGTCACGCGGCACCTGGCTGCACTGGCTGCTCTTCAACCTCCCAGCCGATGCGATCGAGCTCGCGGCCGGCGTCCCGCGCGCTCCCGAGCTTCCCTCCGGGGCGCGGCAGGGTGTCAACGACTCGGGCGACGTGGGCTATGGCGGGCCCTGCCCGCCGCACGGCGCCGCGCACCGCTATTTCTTCCGCCTCTACGCGCTCGACTGCACGCTCAACCTCGGGCCGGGCATCAACCGCTCGGACCTGGACGACGCGATGGCCGGTCACGTGCTGGCCGAGGCCACGACCATGGGAACGTATCAACGATGACGGCCGGCGCGGTCCTCGAGCCAGGCTGAGTGGCGCGGCCGAGCGTGCCGACCCCCGCCGAGGCGCGCGCGCTGCTCGGTCGAGGCAGCGGCCGCAATTTCGCGGCGACCTCCCCGGCGGCGGCAGACTCGCGACTCCGCCCACGGGTGCTGCCGCTGGCCGTGGAGCCCGCGATCTCGGCCCGGAGCGGGGCGCGCATCGGCCGCGGCGACCTCGGCCACAACCGCCGGAATCTCGCGGAGCTCTGGCGCGCCCTTGGCGTGGCGGAATGACGCTGCTCCGCGTCACCGATCGCGGCCTCTACTGCGAGGCTGGCGACTTCCACGTCGACCCCTGGGCCGCGGTCGATCGCGCCGTCGTGACCCACGCGCACGGCGACCACGTCGCGTGGGGCTGCCGGGCGTACCTCACCGCGGCCCCGGGGGTGGGTGTCCTGGGCCGGCGGCTCGACGCGGGTGCCCGGATCCGCGGGGCTCCCTATGGCGAGACGGTGGACATCGGCGGCGTGCGCGTGTCGCTCCACCCCGCGGGCCACATCCTCGGCTCCTCGCAGGTGCGGGTCGAGCACGCGGGCGAGGTCTGGGTCGTCTCCGGAGACTACAAGACGGAGCCGGACCCCACCTGCACTCCGTACGAGCCGGTGCGCTGCCATACCTTCGTCACCGAGTGCACGTTCGGGCTCCCGGTCTATCGCTGGCCGGCCGCGGGCGCCGTCATGGATGACATCCACGCTTGGTGGCGGGCCAATCAGGACGCGGGCCGAGCCACGCTGCTGTTCGGCTACGCGCTCGGGAAGGCGCAGCGGCTCATCGCGGGACTCGATCCGTCGGTCGGACCGATCCTCACGCACGGCTCGGTGGAGCGGATGAACGCCGCCTATCGCGAGGCCGGCG
>JACCSZ010000416.1 GCA_013812695.1 Gemmatimonadales bacterium
CCCCAGACGTGCACTGTAGCGACTGGTCGGCCTACTGCGGACTCAACTCTGAGGAGCCGAGCAAGGGCCCACCCTGCTCCGTACAAATACGGACAAGCGCTCCGGTGGGATGCGGATTGTCCCGCCCTCGAGCGGGCTGTACCGTTCGGGGTGCTGCGCGATCTGTCGTTTCATGTCGTTGGCGTAAGCCATCATACAGCAACCGTTGGCGTGCGGGAGCTGTTCACCCTTGCCCCCGATGAGCTCGCCGCCCTCCTCGCGATCGAGCGCGCGGCCGGCCGTTCCGCCCTCCTGCTCTCCACCTGCAATCGCTGCGAGCTCTACTGGTCGGGGACGGATGATCACGAGGCGCGGTTCGCCGACCTCGCGCGCGCGCATGGCGTGGCCCTCGCCAACGAAGTCGTGCGGCGCGACGGTGCCGATGCGGTGCGCCATCTCTTCACCGTCGTGGCCGGCCTCGATTCCCAGATCCTCGGCGAAACTGAAATTCTCGGACAGGTGCGGCGCGCGTACGATGCCGCCCGGGCGGCGGGCACCACGACGCGCGAGATGGATGCGATCTTCTCGGCAGCGCTCGCCACCGGACGGCGAGTCCGCAGCGCCACGATGCTCGGCCGTCACCCCACCTCGGTCAGCTCGGCCGCCGTCGACGTCGTGGTCCAGGAGTGGGCGGAGGGGCTGGGGAATCGTTCGGTCGTCGTGCTTGGCGCGGGCGAGGCCGCGGAAGGCGTCCTCCGATCGCTGCACCTGCACGGCGCATCGAACGTGGCGCTCGTGAATCGGAACCCGGCGAGGGCAGCCACGCTCGCCCGGGCGTGGGGCGCGACCGCGTACGGCTGGGACCGGCTCCGGGAGCTGATGGCCGCCTCCGATCTGCTGTTCGTCGCGACGGCCGCCGCCCGCCCTGTGGTGTCCGCGGCCGAGCTCGCGGCCGCGATGGCGGACCGTGCGGGGCGCCGACTCGTGGCGGTGGACCTGTCCGTGCCGCGGAACGTGCAGCCCGAGGCGCGCGCCGTGCCGGGCGTGCGGCTCTTCGACCTCGACGACCTTCAGCGGCTCTGCTGCCCGGCGGCCGGCACGCCGGCCGCTGCCCTGCGCGAAGCGGAGCGGCTGCTCGACGAGGAGATCGGCTGGCTCGAGCACGTGCTGCGCGGGCGCGCGGCTGCTCCCCGGCTGGCGGAGCTGCACCGCCATGGGGCGCGGATCGCCGAGCAGGAGGCGGCCTGGGCGCTCGGACAACTGGGCGATCTGTCGGAGCACGAGCGGATGGTGGTCCTGGCGATGGCGGAACGGCTGGTGCGGCGGGTGCTGTACCCGGTGAGCCGGTCGTTGCGGGCGGAGCTGGCGGAAGAGGCGCTGGCGGAGACAGTGGCGGGGGCGACAGTGGCGGGCGTCCCCACCCCGCCGTCACCCTGAGCGCAGCGAAGGGGCCATAGTTCAGGTCACGCCCCCTTCGCTGCGCTCAGGGTGACAGGGGGCAGGGTGACGGTGCTCAGGACCACGGCGTCCACCCCGGCCCCGATCGGATTCACGATCTGCCGGCATTGCGAGTTCACGCACCCAGGGCATCGGGTGCGATACAGCGGGCCATAGCAGCGTCCCGACCCCAGGTGCTCGCGCACCATCTCGGCCAGCGCGTCGATGAATTGGGGCCGGTCGTTGAGCGCTGGCGTCCGCTTGTAGTGCGTGATTCCCGCCCGATGCGCCACCTCGCCGTACTCGCGGTCCAGCTCCGAGAGCGTCTCGATGTGGTCGCTGGTGAAGGCGATGGGCACCACGAGCATGTGCTTGAGCCCGCGCGCGCCCAGCTGTTTGATGACCCGCTCGGTGCTCGGGCCGAGCCAGCGGACCGGACCCACCTCGGACTGGTACGCGAGCAGGTATGGGTTGGGGCGACCGAGCCGCTCGACCACCGCCTGCACGCTCGCGCCGACCTCCTGTGGATAGGCATCGCCCCGGTCGATCACGTCGAGCGGCAGCGAATGCGCGCTGAACAGGAGCAGGACCCGGTCGCGGACGGCGGTATCGAACTGCTCGAGGCCCTCGCGCACGGTGTCGGCCATGGCCCCCACGAATCCGTCCTCCACGGGCCAGCGGTCGATGATGCTCCACTCGAAGGCGTCGTTCAGACCGCTCCGCTCCGCCGCGCGCCACAGCTCGTTGAGGCTCGAACCCGTGGTGCTGCACGAGAACTGCGGGTACTGGGAAAACG
>JACCSZ010000076.1 GCA_013812695.1 Gemmatimonadales bacterium
ACGATCGACAGCACGCCCGCGAAGATCGGGCGATCGATGAAGAACCTGGAGACGTTCATCGCTCAGCGGCTCCCGGCCGCGGCCGCGGAGGTGGTCGTCGTGGAGTCGGGCTCCATGGCGGCGAGCGCCGGCGTGACCTTCATGCCCGGCCGCACCCGCTGGAGGCCGTTGATGACGATGCGGTCGCCGCTCTTGAGGCCGGCCGTGACGACGCGGAGGCCGTCCACCAGCCGGCCCAGCTCCACGGAGCGGTACTCGACGGTGGTGTCGGGCTTGAGCACGAGCACGAACTTCTTGTCCTGGTCGGTGCCGACCGCGCGGTCCTGGATGAGCGTGGCCCGATAGCGTCCGCTGCCGACCAGCTTGATCCGGGCGAAGAGGCCCGGGGTGAACCGCCGCTCCTTGTTCGAAAACACCGCGCGTGCCCGGATGGTCCCGGTCTGGGGGTTGAGCTGGTTGTCCACGAAGTCGACGTAGCCCTCGTGCGGAAAGCCGACCTCGTTTCCGAGGCCCATGTAGATCGGGTTCCGGGCGTCGCGCGAGCTGGGGCGCGAGCCCAGGCGGGCCAGGTTCCCATACTTGAGGTAGGTCTGCTCGTCGCCCTCGAAGTAGGCGTAGATCGGGTCGAGCGAGACCACGTTGGTGAGCAGCGTCGCGGTGGGCGGGCCGGCTTGCACCAAGTTGCCCGCCGTCACCTCGGCGCGGCCCACGCGGCCCGAGATCGGCGAGCGCACGCTGGTCCACCCGAGGTTGAGCTGTGCCGTCTGGACGGCCGCTTCCGCCCCGCGGACGGCCGCCACGCCCGTGGCCTGCGCGCTGGTCCGGGTGTCGAACTCCTCGCGGGAGATGGCCTGGACGTTCACCAGCTTCCGGGCCCGTGCGACCTCCCGGGCCGCCAGCTGGGAGCCGGTGCGAGCTTCCTCGAGTTGCGCCTGGGCGCGCGCGAGGTCGGCCTGGTACGGCCGGGGATCGATCTCGAAGAGCAGGTCGCCCCGGCGGACCTCCCGGCCTTCGGCGAAACTGACGCGCCGGATGAAGCCGGAGACCCGGGGACGGATCTCGACCTCGTTGACCGCTTCGAGCCGGCCGCTGAACTCATCCCACTCCGTGATGTCCCGCTCGAGCACCGCCGCCACGGTGACCGCCGGCGGAGGCGGGGGCGGCGGCGGCTCGGCCGCGCAGCCGACCAGACTACCACTCCATCCGAGCGTGGCGAGTAACGCAAGCGAACGGGACCGCATACCGACCTCCCTGAAATACAAGCGGCCCCGGCGGGGCCAAAAACTGTTACGACAGTTTTACAACCGTCTTACGAACCCGTCGCCCGGCGCTCGTACGCTTCGCATCCGGAGGGCCTCCCGCCTCGGCCTCGCTCTCGCGGCCGATCCGGCGCATCAACTCGACCGTGTAGGCGCTGAGGACGTCGCGCCGCACCTCACAATGAAGGAACTGACCCTCGCGGCGCGCCTCGACCAGCCCGGCCCTGACCAGCTCCTTGATGTGGTGGGAGATGGTGGCCTTGGACACCGGAAACTGGTCCCGAAGCCGCTGACAGGGGCACGCCTCTTCGCCCGCGATGGTCTCGAGGAGCGCCATGCGCCTCGGGTCGGCCAGCGCCTTGGCGATGAGCTCGAACTGCCGGCCCGTGATGCGGGGCGCTCGTCGGAGGGTCACGGTTCTATGATCATCGAACTATCGCATTCTGTCAAGCCGGCGATATCTTGAAGTCATGAACCTGGCGTGTCGAGAAGGTTCCCCCCCTTCGCTGCGCTGAGGGTCGGGATGACAGCGCGGACTCCGCGCCCGCGGCGCTACCGAAACGTCCCCGGACTCACGGCGTAGGTGAGGTGATGCATTCCCGCCGTGTCCTCCGGCGCCCAGAACCCGAGCTGTTCCGTCCACCGGGTCGTCTGCAGCCGGCGCCCGCGCAGGGTGAGGAAGCCGCCGGCTCGGGTCGTCACCACGCCGAGCCCTCGCAGATCCGCGAGCCCCCGCAGCGTCAGCGCCGCCCGCTGGGCGACGAGCCGCCGGGCGGCGACCGGTCCGATCCCTGGCACGCGCACCAGATCCTCGTACGCCGCGCGCATGACCTCCACCGGAAACCGTTCGGGATGCGCGAGCGCCCAGGCGGCCTTGGGATCGACGCCCAGCGGCAGGTTGCCCCCAGGCTCGTAGACGATCTCCTCGGCCGCGAAGCCGTAATCGTGGAGCAGGTAGTCGGCCTGGTAGAGCCGGTGCTCGCGGAGGGCCGGGGCCGGCGGCGTGTTCTCCATCGGCGTGTCGGTGATCGGCCGGAAGGCGCTGAAGTGGGTGTGGTGGATCCCGCCGCCGCCCTGGAGCCTGGCCACCATGTCGATGAGCGCGCGGTCGGTATCGGGCGTAGCGCCGACCACGAACTGCATCGTCATGCCGGCCGCGCCGCCGGGATGCAGCGGATCCGGTGGCCGGCCATGCGCCCGCGCGGTCCGTTCCAGCGTCACCAGCGAGCGCACCCGCTCGAGGTTTTCGAGCGCCACCGGCAGACTCTTGTCGGGCGCAATCTGGGTGAGAGTCTGCCCGCACGGCGTTTCCAGGTTGAGCGACACGCGGCTGGCGAGCGCCGTGAGCCGCTCGATCTGCGCGGGCTCCGCGCCGGCGACGAGCTTCACGTGGATGTAGCCGGCGAATCGATGGCGTTCCCGCAGCAGCTCGAGCGCCGCGATGAGGTCGTCCATCACCCTCACCGGATTGCTCGGAATGCCCGTGGTGACGAACAGTCCGTCCACCCAGCCGCGCTGGAGCGCGCCGAGGAAGATGCGCACCAGCTCCGCGGGCTTGAGCAGCGTGCGCGGCATGTTCCGGTCCCGCCGCATGGGGCAGTACGTGCAGTTGTAACTGCACGCGTTCGTCATGAGAATGCGCAGCAGGCGAGCGTGACCGGGTCCGCGCGTGCGGAGGTGCCGTATGTTGAGCGGGCCGAGCGCTCCGACGTGGCGGGCGTGACGCAACCGTGGCGGGGGACCGTCGCGGTCATCCGCGGCGAGCGACATGAGTGTATCGAGCTTGTGTTCGAGATCCGGCACGCGCAGCATGTCATCCTCGGGATCGGCGGGGATGCTAAACTACCCGAACAAATACCGAAACACAAGCTCCGGTTGGGTGTTTGGCGATGTCCCATCCTATGGGTGCGGTCTGATGGGACGAAAGCAGGGGAAAAGGCGGAGCTGGTGGACATCGTGCCTCATCCCCCGCGCCACGAGTCGGCGGGTTACCGCCCCAGCGCTTCGATCGGCATTCGATGAGCACTACGCCTAAGCGGGCCCGGCGTCCGAACGTCAGCGCGGGCCTGCTGCTGTTCCGTCGCGGAGCGGGTGGCTTGGAGCTGTTCCTCGCGCATCCGGGGGGCCCGTTCTGGCGCCACCGGGATGCCGGCGCCTGGACCGTTCCCAAGGGCGGGGTCGACGAGGGCGAGGAGTTGCTCGCCGCGGCGCGGCGCGAGTTCGAGGAGGAGACGGGCATCGTTCCCGAGGGACCGTTCGTGCCGCTCGGCAGCGTACGCCAGAAGGCCGGCAAGGTCGTGCATGCCTGGGGATGGGAAGGCGACGCGGATGCCGACCAGATCGTCAGCAACACCACGCGGACGCAGTGGCCGCCGGGGTCGGGCCAATGGATTACTTATCCGGAGGTGGACCGCTGCGCCTGGTTCGAGCCCGAGGTCGCCCGTACCCGTATCAACCCTGCCCAGGCGGAGCTGATCGCGAGGCTGGAGGGCTTGGTGAACGGAAGGTCCCCGGAGTCACCGCCGGTACCATGAGGGAGCGTTCGAATCCGGAGCTAGTGCAGGGATGGGGTATGGGATCGGAGGCGTGGTGGCGTGGCGCGCCGGATCACCGGCGCGCCTGGACGGGCAAACGTCAGGGCGTGACCGGACTCACCGGGTAGGCCGTCGGCAACGCCTGGCCCTCCGCGATCACTTCCGCCGGAACCAGGGGACAGGCTGGATGGCCCCAGCCGCTGGCGCTGGCCCCGTTGCCGTCGATGTCGTATACGATATTGTCGAAACCGCTCGCGGGGTCAACGCCGCCCGGGACGAAGTCCAACACTAACTGATCGCGTAGTTTCCAGGCGATGCTGTGGTCGGCGCACGAGGTGTCCCCGCTGACCCCTACGGCCCCGATGACTTCGCCGCTGGCGTCGTACAACGCGAGGCCTCCGCCGAAGACGTTCACCCCGCCGATCCGCTTCTCGATCATGTAGTCTGACAGGGTTCCGTAGTCATCAGCGTTGCCGCCGTAGGCGGCGTCGGTGTTGACGGGGTTGCTCTCCTGCAAGCCGAACAGGCTCCCGCCCGGCTGAACCGCGCTGTACAGGTTGGCCGTCGCGAGCGAGAGGTTGGTGAGGCTGAGGCTGTTGGCGGTGCTCGCCTTTTGCGCGGAGATGACGCGCGAGGCCGGCCACTGGTCGCCGGTCTTGTCGCCCGTGAAGGCGATGGCGCGGACGATGCCGCTCCGGTCAACGACCGTTGCCCACATATCGAGGCCGAAGCCCTTGTTGTCCTGGGCCTGCGCGAAATCGAGGGCTGCCTTGAGCTGATCGTAAGTAGGCAGACTCGGGCTCCCGTCCGGCCCCACGAGGCCTCCGTCGTTGTTGTCGTCGTCACCGCACGCCGTCAGAACGAGGGTCAATCCGAGCGCCGCCGCGATTGCGGTGCGGCCTCCACCGAACAAGAACGAATGCATGCGGTCTTCCTTTTACAGTTGAAGTGAATCAGGTGGAGTCAGCCACCCCGGCAACCCTGAGCTTTGATCCGGGGACCGGCGCGAGGGTCGAGGACCGGTGGCTTCGCGTCGCCGGCGCATGCGTTTCACTTTGAGGCCGGGGAGACAACGTAGGACCTGCGGTTGGCCAAGTCAACCAGGTCTTGCGGTGTGAATAACTTGGACGGCGGGCCACGGTCGCCAAGGGAAAGATGTAGGCGTGGCGCGCCTGTTGCCGATCTGATCGCGCCCCGCCTGTGGGGGAACGCACAACTCACAGCGGTGGCTGGTGTTGCCACGGGCTGCACGGCCATCGCGCCCGCGTGATCCCTCTGGCGGTTCGCCGCCCCGAGGCAGATCGCCGGGCGGTTGACGACCTGGTGCTATGTGTCAGTCCTCACTCTGCCGGATGAACGCATGCTGAGCTCTCGCCGTCTTCTTCCCGTTATCGTCGCGCTGGTCGCCGCCTGCGGCGGTGGCAACCCAAGCGGGCCGACGACCGGTAGCCTGGCCGTCGCGGTCATCGGCCTGCCTTCGGGCACCGCGGCGGACGTCACGGTGAGCGGACCCGCCGGGTACACGCATGCGCTCTCCAACTCGGAGACGCTCTCCGGTCTGGCACCGGGCAGCTACACGGTGACGGCACAGGCTGTCAGCGGCAACGGGCAAGCGTACCAGCCCGCGCAGGAAACCCAAAGCGTCACGGTCGATGACGGAGCCGCCCCGGCCTCGGCCGAAGTCGCCTACGGCGTCGCGGGGGCGAGCCTCGCCATCACCATCGCGGGGCTGCCGGCCGGCACCTCCGCCGCCGTCACCGTCACCGGTCCCGGCAATTACGAGCAGCCGGTCACTGCCACCACTACTCTCACGGGCCTGACCGCCGGCGTCTACACCGTCACCGCGGAGAGTGTCGCGCCCGGCGGTGCGCAGTACAACCCGAGTCCCGCCACGCAGACCGCCAACCTGGTCCTCGGAGGCAGCGCGTCGGCTGGTGTGAGCTACACGCCGGCATCGTCCTCCGGGTTCAACCTGCGCATCGACGGACTGTATCTTACACAAGGCGTGCAGGCCTACGACGGCGGCGTGCCGCTCGTGAAGGACAGAGATGGCTACCTGCGGGTGTTCGTGACCGCCAATCAGTCCAACCTGGCCGCGCCCGCGGTACGGGTGCGGTTCTTCCTGGGCGGCACGCTCGCGTCCGAATCGACGATTCCCGCACCGACGCTTGCGGTGCCGCTCTCGCCCAACGAGGGCTCGCTCGCCGCGTCGTGGAACCTGCCCGTGTCCAAGACGCTGATCCAGCCCAACCTCTCGATCGTGGCCGAGGTCGACCCGGTCAATGCCGTGGCGGAGTCGGACGAGACCGACAACGCCTTTCCTGCATCCGGCACGCCGCTGGCCCTGGACGTCCGGACCACGTCTACCTTCAGCGTCCGGATGGTGCCGATCCACCAGAGCGCGAACGGACGGACCGGCAACGTCACCAACGCGAACAAGGATGGCTTCTTCCCCGCCACCATGCGGCTGCACCCGCTGGCGAGCTTCGACGCCGACCTGCGCGCACCCTTCACGACCGACCGCCCCCCGGTGCAGAGCGACGAGGCCAACGGCGCCTGGACCCAGATTCTGAACGAGCTCAACGCGCTGCGGGCGGCGGACGGCAGCTCGCGCTACTATTTCGGCGTGGTCAACACGACGTACAGCAGTGGCGTGGCGGGCGTTGGCTACATCGGCGGCAAGGCGGCAATGGGTTGGGACAAGCCCGGGGCGGATAACGTGGCCGCGCACGAATGGGGACACAACTGGGGCCGGCAGCATGCGCCGTGTGGCGACCCGGGAGGTGTCGACGGCAGCTACCCGTACGCCGACGGTGTGATCGGCGTGTACGGATTCGACGTCCTGGCGCAAAGCCTCAAGCCGCCGACGTCGTCCGACCTCATGGGGTATTGCACCGACGAGTGGATCAGCGACTACACGTACAAGGCGGTGTTGAACTATCGCGGCACGCAGACCGATGTCGCGTCGTTCGGGCAGGCGCTGCAGCCCAGCCTGCTCGTCTGGGGCCGGATCGTGGATGGCCAGGCGGTACTCGAGCCCGCGTTCCGGGTCGTCACTCGGCCGAGCCTGCCGGCGCGGCCGGGCCGCTACCAGGTCGAGGGCAGCACGGCCGATGGTGCCAGCCTGTTTCGGCTGAGCTTCACACCCGAGGAAGTGGCCGACGCTCCGCGCGGCGGCCGGCACTTTGCCTTCGCGGTCCCGTTGCAACCCGACCGCGCGGCCCGCCTGCACGCCATACGGCTGAGCGTGCCGGGCCGCCAGGGGGTAACGGTTCGTGCCGCGTCTCCCGCCGCGGGCGTTCCGTCCGCGGCGGCGCCGGCCGTCCGGACCACGCGTCTCGCCCCCGACCGAGTGGCGGTCCGGTGGGACGCCGCGCTCCATCCAATGGTCATGGTGCGCGATCCGTCCACCGGTCAGGTGCTCTCATTCGCCAGGGGTGGTCAGGCCGAAGTCGTGACCGATCGGGACGACCTCGAGCTGCAGCTCTCGAACGGCGTGGGCGGACGGTCGGTGCGCGTCGCGGTGCCGGCTCGATGAGGCGAATGCGATTCCCCGGCGCCGTCGGCGCGCTCTCGACGGCGTGGCTGCTCGCGGCCTGTGCGCGCACTTCCCCGGCCGTGCCCGAGGCCGGGCCGCGAGTCACCTCCGACGCCGTCGAAGTCGGCAGCGTATCGCTCGAGCGCGGGCCGTGCTTCGGCACCTGCCCGGTCTACAAGGTGACGATCGATCGCACGGGCGCGGTCCGATTCGAGGGCCGGCGGTTCGTCGCCGACTCCGGCGAGTCGACCGGAACCGTGCCGCCGGGGCAGGTGGACAGTCTGCTCGCCGAGCTGGACGCGGCGGGATACTGGCGATTCGCCGATATGTACCGGATGGGAGAGCCCACGTGCTCGCGCTACGCGACCGACCTGCCGACCGTGATCACGACAGTCCGGCTGGGGACCAGAACCAAGCGGGTGGAACACGATCGAGGCTGCGCGGACGCGCCCGAGGCGTTGTCCGCGCTCGAGACCCGGATCGACGAGGTCGCGGGGGTGTCCAGGTGGATCGGGAAGTGAGCCGGTAGGAGCGCTGTCCTCCTGAGGGGCCTGTCCTCCTGATGGGCCTGTCATCCTGAGGGCCTGTCATCCTGAGCGGAGCGAAGGATCGGATGGGTGGTGCGGGCGACGCTCCAAACATCCCTTGCATGCGTTGAACGATCCTTCGCTTCGCTCAGGATGACAGCAGCTTCCCGTCACCTCTCCAATCATCTCACCTTCCCCGGATCCAGCCGGTCCCGCACCCCATCTCCGAGCAGCGTCGCCGCCACGACCACCACCACCAGCGCCACCCCGGGCGCCGCGGCCACCCACGGCGCGTTGATGAGCGTGTCCCGTCCCGACGCGATCAGGTTGCCCCACGACGGCGTCGGCGGCTGGACACCGAGCCCGAGAAACGACAGCCCCGCCTCCAGCAGGATCGCGTTGCCGAGGCCGAGCGCGGACGCCACGATGACCGGCGTGAGCGCGTTGGGCAGGATGTGGCGCAGCAATATTCTGTACCCCGGCACCCCCAGCCCCACCGCGCTTTCCACGAACGGCCGTCCCGCCAACGCGCGGGTTTCGGCGTACACCAGCCGCGCGATCGTCATCCAGCCCGTGAGCCCGAGCACCAGGATCACGAGCCCGGCACTCGGCTGCCAGAGCGATGCGAGCAGTAAGAGCAGCACGACCCTGGGCAGCGCCAGCGCGAAGTCGGTGAGGCCGAGGAGGCCGACGCCGATCCAGCCACGCCAGAACCCCGCGGCCGCGCCGACCGCCACACCGATGATCCCGGACAGCAGCACCGCCAGCGTGCCGACCCCGAGCGAGACCCGGGCGCCATAGACCAGCCGGGCCCAGACGTCCCGGCCGAATCGGTCGGTGCCGAGCAGGTGGAAGGCGCCGAGCGGATCGGAGGAAAGCGGCGGAAGAAATCGGGTCGCCACGATGTCGCGCTGAGCGATGGGGTCGCCGGCGAGCAGCGGTGCCAGCAGCGCGACTGCGGCTGCCAGCGCGAGCAGGGCCGCCCCCACCGCGGCTCGCGGGTCCGCGAAGAGACGGCGCGTCTCACCGCGCATCCGCGTCGCCTCCCGGCTGGGTCCGGCGAGGGGGGTCCGGCCTCCACCCAAGCCGACAGTGCGCCGGCCACTCCCCCCTCGCCGGACCCAGCCTGACCGAGGTGGTCATCGGACGCGCGGGTCCACCCAGCTCACCAGCACCTCCGCCAGCAGGTTGCCGAGCACCACGAGCCCCGCGCTCACCGCCGTGGCCGCCATGACCACCGGGTAATCGCGCGCCTGCACCGCCTCGACCAGGACGCGGCCGACGCCGGGCCACGCGAAGATCGCCTCGATGAATACCGCGCCCGAGAACAGCGTCGGGAGCGACAGGCCGAGCAGCGTGACGACCGGGATGAGCGCGTTCCGGAGCACGTGGCGCAGCGTGACCCGGGTCTCGGACAATCCTTTCGACCGCGCGACCGTCACGTACGGCGCGCCGGCCACGTCGAGCATGGCGCCGCGGACGAAGCGCGCGGTGCCGCCGATCCCGACGAGGGTGAGTGTGGCGAGCGGCAGCACGAGATGGCGGAGCCGGTCGGCCAGGCGCGCCGCCGGCGGCAGGAAGTCGGCGTCGAAGCCCGCGGCGCCGAACGCGGGCAGCCACCGAAGCCGGTACGTGAAGACCATCACCAGCATGAGGCCGAGCCAGTAGCCCGGCAGCGCGAACAAGGTGACGGTGGCGATCGAGAGCGCGGTGTCCAGCCGCCCGCCGCGCGCCGCCTGCACCACGCCGATGGCCGTGCCGATGAGATAGCTCAGCACCAGCGAGATGCCGACGAGGCGCACCGTCGCCGGCCACGCCTGGCCGAGCGTGGCGCGGACCGGCCGGCCGGTGGCGATGCTCGTGCCCCAGTCGCCCCGCGCGAACCGGCCAAGCCACGTGACGTACTGCTCGGCGGGCGGCCGGTCGAGGCCGAGCGCGTGCCGCTGCGCCGCGAGCTGCTCGACCGTCGCCGCGGGCCCGACGAGCAGGCGCGCCGGATCGCCCGGGGCGAGCCGGAGCAGGGCGAACATCAGCGTCACGACCCCGAGCACGACCCCGAGGCCGCTCGCGGCGCGGCGAACCAGCGAGAGCATGCGCTGGAATCTCCGCCGCTACCGATCGCGGCGCCAGCCGTGGTTACTTTTCGCCGTGCCTCGTCGCCTGCCCGTTCTGCTGGTCGCCCTGGCCATGCTGGTCGGCTGCCAGCCCACGGCCGCGCGGCGCGGCGCGACGGTCCTGTTCGCGTCCGGCGCCGACCTCCAGAGTATCAATCCGCTGCTCACGCTGCACCCGCTCGCGCGGCAGGTGCAGCGGTACGTGCTGTTCACGACCCTCGCCCGCTACGATGCGAAGCTGGTGCCGCGGCCGTACCTCGCGCGGTCGTGGGGCTGGTCGCCGGACCGGCGGAGGCTGACGCTCCGCCTCGCTCCGAACGTTCCCTGGCACGACGGCGTGCCGACCACGGCGCGCGACGTCCGCTGGACCCTCGACGCCGCGCGCGATCCCGCCGTCGGCTACCCGCGCGCGGCGGAGCTCGCCGCGGTCGAGCGCATCGCGGCGCCCGACGATTCGACGGTCATCGTCGACTTCACCGCCGCGCCGGCGCGCTTTCCCGACGTGCTCACCGACCTCGCCATCCTTCCAGCCCACCTGCTCGACACCGTGCCGCGCGCGCGCCTTCGGCAGGCCGCGTGGAACGGGGCCCCGGTCGGCAACGGCCCATTCCGCTTCGTGGCGCACGAGCCGAACCGCCGCTGGGTCTTCGCCGCCAACCCCGACTTTCCGGCCGCGCTCGGCGGACGCCCCAAGCTCGACCGCCTGATCGTCGTTGTCGTGGACGAGCCCGCCACCAAGCTCGCGGCGCTCACCGCGGGTGAGCTCGACTTCGCCGGCATCCAGCCCGCGCACGCCACGTTCGTCGCCCGCGACTCCGGTCTCGCCGTCCTGAGCTATCCGCTGCTGTTGACGTACGGCGTCGCGCTCAATACCCGCCGCCCGCCGTTCGACGCGCTGCCGGCTCGGCGCCGGCTCGACGCGGCCATCGACCGGCGCGAGATCGTGCAGGGCTACCTGTACGGTTTCGGCACGCCCGCGCGGGGACCGGTGCCGTCCGACCTCCCCGGCTATGTTGCCATGTCCGTCGAGTCCGGCAGTCGGGCCGAGCCGGGACCGCCGATGCGCTTCGAGCTGCTGACGGTGGGGAGCGGTGAGGCGCCGCTCGAGCAGATGGTCCAATCGCAGCTTCGCGGCGCCGGGATCGAGGCCACCATCCGGCAGCTCGAGCTGTCCGCTTTCCTCGCGCGCGTCTACGGCCCCGGCCACGAGTTCGAGGCCGCGGTGCTCGGCGTGTCGGGCGACGCGGGGCTCGCGTACCTGGGCCCGCTCGGCGCCGTCGCCGGCATTTCGCTGCCGGCCGACGCCGCGGCGGCGCAGCGCATCTTCGCGGACTCGCTGCCGATGGTCGCGCTCTACCATGCGCGGGGGCTGCAAGGAATGAATCGACGGGTGCGCGGGGTCGTCATGGATCTCCGGGGAGAGCTGGCGACGGTGCAGGACTGGTGGGTGGCGCCGTGACGCGGGTGTTCCGCGCCGCCGCGCCGGTCCGCCTCGACTTCGCCGGCGGTTGGACGGACGTGCCGCCGTTTTCCGCGCGCGAGGGTGGGCTGGTCGTGTCGGCGGCCCTCGATCTCTACGCGCGCACGGAGGTCCGCCCCGGTGGGACCGGAATCCGGCTGATCGCCGAGGATCTCGATGCCAGCCTCGAGCTGCCCGACACGACGGTGCTGGCCGCCACCGGGCCGCTCGCCTTGTTGCAGGCGGGGCTTCGACTCCTGCCGGTCGGCGCATGCGCTCTGACTACCCGCTCGGACGCCCCGCCGGGCTCGGGCCTCGGCAGCTCCGGCGCCCTCGACGTGGCGCTCGTGGCCGCGCTCAGCGCGACGCGCGGCGAGTCGCCGGCCGCGCGCCAGGTCGCGGACCTCGCCTGCCGGCTCGAGGCGGACGAGGCCGGCATCGCGGGCGGTCGTCAGGATCAGTACACCGCTGCGCTGGGAGGCTTCCTGCGGATGACGTTTCGCGATCCAGCGGTCGCCGCCGAGCCGCTCACCCTGGACCCGGCGATCCTCGCCGAGCTCGAGCGCCGGGTGATGCTGGTGTACACCGGGGCGTCGCGCTTCTCGGGCTCGACGATCGCGCGGGTGATGCGGGCATACGAGCGCGGCGACCCGACCGTCAGTCGCGCGCTCGTCGGCCTGCGCGAGGTGGCCGAGCGGATGCCGGACGCCCTCCGCGCGGGCGAGCTCGTGCGCATTGGCGCGTTGCTCGACGCCAACTGGGGCCATCAGCGGACGCTCGATACTGACATGTGCACGCCGCTCATGGCGCGCCTCGACCAAGCGATGCGGGCTCACGGCGCGCTCGGAGGCAAGGCGGCCGGCGCTGGCGCCGGCGGGTCGATGTTCTTCCTGTTTCCCGGCGACACGGCGGCGGCCGCAGATGCGGCGCGTGCGCTGGGCATGACGATCCTGCCGGTCCGCTGGACGGCCACCGGGGTCCACGCGTGCTGACCGCCTCCGACCTCGACATCCGTCGCGACCTGATCGGCCGGTCATCGGATCTGGGCGATCTCGCCCGGCGGCTCGCCGAGCACGCCGCGCCGGCGCTGACCCGGGTGGCGGCACGACCTGCGCACAAGGCGCTGCTGTCGACCGATGGCGGGGTCTGCCCCGACGACGGCGCCATGCTCGCATTCGATCCGTGGAGCCCGGAAGCTCACCGATGCCCGCGCTGTGGCCGCGACTGCCGGGGCGAGCGGCACGATCGCGCCTGGGCCCGCTACCAGCACCTCTGGCTCGCCGAGCGCGCGGCGACGCTCGCGGCACTCGGTGCCCTCGCCGGCGAGCGGGGCGCGGCCGAGCGGGCGAGCGAGATCCTGTCGGGCTACGCCTCCTCCTACTTCGACTATCCCAACCGCGACAACGTCCTCGGCCCGAGCCGGCTGTTCTTCTCGACCTACCTCGAGTCGATCTGGATCACCAACTACGTCGCGGCCGCGATGTTGCTGCGCGAGAGCGGGGATCTCTCGAGCGAAGTCGCGGACGGCGTGAGCGTGGTGGCCGAGGAAGCGGCCAACCTCATCGGCGAGTTCGACGAAGGGTTTTCCAACCGGCAGACGTGGCACAACGCCGCGCTGGCGGCCATCGCGGTCTGGTTCGAGGACGAGGAGCTGGCCACCCGCGCCGTGCAAGGGCCGACCGGCATGCTGGCGCACCTCGTCCGAGGATTCGGCGATGATGGCATGTGGTACGAGGGCGAGAACTACCACCTGTTCGCTCTACGCGGCCAGCTCACGGCGATGGGTTGGGCCCGGCAGGCCGGACTGGATCTGCTCGAGGACGAGCGGTTGGGCGCGCGACTGGCCGCCGCGCTCCGCGCCCCGGCGGTGACGGCGCTGCCCGACCACACCTTTCCCGCCCGCAAGGACTCCCGGTTCGGCGTATCGCTTGCGCAGCCGATGTACCTCGAGCTGTGGGAGGTCGGGCTGGCATGGTTGGGCGACGAGGATTCCGATCTTTGGAGCTGGCTCCGCGAGCTCTACGCAGCGCCGGCGCCCCGGGCCGAACCGTTCGATTCGTACCTGCACGAGGCCGGCGTGCCCGCGCCGCAGGCGCCGCGCACGCGTGCCGATCTTTCCTGGTGGGCGCTCGTCGAGATGGCGCCCTCGCTGCCGGACCAGGCGCCGCCGTGGGCGCCGGGCCCGGTGCTGATGGAAGGGCAGGGTCTGGCGATCGTCCGCGACGGCGCGCGCTACGCCAGCCTCGAGTGCGGCCCATTCGGCGGCGGGCACGGACATCCCGACCGGCTGCACCTGACGATGCACGCGGACGGACGGCACTGGCTCGCCGATCCGGGCACCGGATCGTACGTCAGCCGCGATCTGTTCTGGTACCGCTCCACGCTGGCGCACAACGCGCCGCGCCTCGACGGCCGGTCGCAGCCGGCCGGCGACGCGCACTGTGACGCGTTCGACTCTCGGGAGCGGGGAGCGGAGACCTGGAGCTGGACCCGCGGCCGCTACGGCGACCTGACCCGCACGCTCGTCCTCGGCCGCTATCTGCTGGATGTCGTCGAGCTGGGCGGCGGGGACGCGAGAACGCTCGAGCTGCCGTGGCACCTCGACGGACAGGTCGAGGTCCTGACGGCCGGCGGCTGGACCGCCGATCGGCTCTCCGACCCGTTCGTCGAAGACGTCGAGCGATTCACCGGGTCCGTCGACGGCGGGGTCGTGCTCCGCGCCCGCTCGGAGGACGGTGCCACGCTGAGCCTGCACCTCCGGTTCGACGGCGAGCTGCTCCGCGCGAGCGTGCCCGCGCGCCCCGGCCGGACGGGTCGCGCCACGTGCTACCTCGTCCGAACCCGTCGCCCGCGCGTGGTCGCGGCGCTGGAGAGCGGACGCGGCCAGCCGGCGCTGCGATCGGTGGCGGTGTCGGGCGACGTGATCGAAGTCGAGACCGCGGCGGGCGTCGATCGCCACGCGGTGACTCCGGCCGGCTGGGAGATCGCTGGGCCAGCAGGCACCCTGCGGCTGGCCGGGCTCCGACGCGAAGCCGCGGCCCCGAAGCCGCTCATCGACATGCACAAGCCCACGCGCGCGCACGGGGTCGCGCTTCACGTGACACCGGCGCCGGCCATCGATGGAACGCTCGACGACTTCGACGCAACAGCGCCGCTCACGCTCGACCATGACGACCAGTATCGGCGGGGCGAGGAGCCGTACGACGGCCCCGAAGAGCTGTCCGCCACCGTGCTCGCCAACTGGGACGCCGACGCGCTCTATCTCGGCGTGGACGTCGTCAAGGCCGAGACCATCGTTCGACCGGACGACGCGCCACCGCTCCACCTCGACAACGAGCCCGACGACATTCACGCCGACGGGCTGCAGGTTTACCTCCGCCCCGATGCGGACGGGCCGGTGTACGGCTTGCTCGTGGCGCTGGCCGACGAACGCGGAGGCATCCGCGCCAGTGCCACGGCCGGGAGCGCCGGCACGGCCGGGATGGTGAGCGGCAGGTGGCGGCCAACCGGGACCGGGTATGCACTCACACTGCGCCTCGCGCCGCCGGATTGGGCGCCTCGCGCAGGCGATGTGCTGGGCTTCGACCTGCTCGTCAACGAGATGCATCCCGGCCGCCTTCGCCGTGCCGGCCAGCTCGTGTGGAGCGGTGGCGGCGGGTGGGTCTATCTTCGCGGCGACCGCCAGGACCCGGGCGCATTCGGCACGCTGGAGCTCCAGTGAGCGACGCCGTCGCGGGAATCACGTCGACCGGCAGCAAGCGTCCGGAAGTCCTGTTCGGGGGCGCGGTGCCGGGCGTTCCGCGCGCGATGGTGCGCTCCGAAGGCTGTCGTGTGTGGGACGCGCAGGGCCGCGAGTATCTCGATCTCATCATGGGGCTCGGCGCGGTGGCCCTGGGCTACGCCGACCCGCAGGTGACCGAAGCGGCGGTGGCCGCGGTACGCGCGGG
>JACCSZ010000122.1 GCA_013812695.1 Gemmatimonadales bacterium
AAAGAGAGCGGCCAGGAAATCGTCGGTTTGTCCAAGACGGGGGTGGACGAGTGCTGCATGGCGCTGGTCTCGCAGGGCCAGGTGATCCGCGAGGAGGACCTGCAGTACGAGGTGATCGGCGAGGGCGACGATCGGGAAGCGCTGTTCAAGGCCAAGGCCGCGCGGTTTGCGGTGTCGCCCGAAGGTCACGAGGTCCGGCTCGACCAGGTCATCGGCGTCAAGCGCCAGCCGCTGTACTACGAGCCCGCGCAACTCGACCTGGACGCCCGGGTGCCTAGCAAGAAGTACAAAGGCAAGACGTACCGCGAGCTGCTCCAGTTCGATGAAGGCCGAGACTACCTGGGTTGGATGGCGGAGAACTTCAGCGAGCCGGCCATCCGCGACTTCGTCCGCCAGATTCTCTCGGGCCAGGAAGTGACTGCCCGGCGCGAGCGCCAGCTCAACCCGCACTGGTACGAGGCGGGCGCCATGAAGGCGGCGCGAAACGCCCGGTTCCGGCTGATCCCGGGCACCGTGCGCGCGCAGGTCATCGCGACGGCGCGACAGGGCGGTCAGGCCCGGGTGGTCGAAGCGCGGCCCGGCACCCTCCGAGGCGTCTCGAAGGCGGTGGCTTCGGCGCCCGCGCCCGTCCGGTCCCCCGGGCAGCCGGTGGCTGAGGTGGCGCGGAGCAGCGCGGCACGCGAAGCGGCGCCCGTGGCGCCCCTCAGCACCCTGGCCACGGAGCGCGTGACGGGCGTCGGCCCGTACGCGCCGACCGAGAAGCAGGTCGCGTTCTACCAGCGGCTGGCGGAGTCGCCGGTGTTTACCGAGGAGGAGCGCCGCCGCGCGCTGGAGTGGCTAGCGAGCAAGGCCACGCGCCAGACCATCAAGGACCAGATCGATTGGCTCAAGCGGCAGGTCGAAACGCGAAAGGCAAGTCGGGGGCAGTCGGCGGCTTGAGCCGCCTGTCACCCTGAGCAAAGCGAAGGGGGCATGCGTTGATGCATGCCCCCTTCGCCCGTTCGGGTTCCCGGGTCCAAGCCATTGGAAGGCGGGGGTGGGCACGGCGCACCCTTCAGTCGCCGCAGTGCGTCGTGGGAAGAGATCCCAACCAGCAGCAGGGGCGCTGACTCTCCGTCGTTCCGTCGTTCCGCCCTACCGAATCTCCCGCAATCTCCGCAACTGCGGCACCCGCACCGCCGTGATCGCGACTACCGCGAGCGTGGCCAGCCCGCCGAGCACCACTGCCGGGACCGTGCCGAGCAGCTTGGCGGCGACGCCGGATTCGAAGGCCCCGATTTCGTTGCTGCTGCCGATGAACATGGCGTTGACCGCGGAGACGCGGCCGAGCAGGTGCTCGGGCGTGAGGACCTGCAGCAGCGTGCTCCGGACGACGACGCTCACCGTGTCGACCATCCCGCTCATGGCCAGGGCGCCGAGGGAAAGGAAGAAGTTGGTCGAGAGGCCGAAGACGATCATGGACACGCCGAAGCACGCCACGTTGACGAGCAGCGTTCGGCCGGCGCGACGGAACGGCGGGCGATGGGCGAGCCAGAGCGACATCGCGACCGCGCCGGCCGCGGGAGCCGCGCGGAGCAGCCCCAGACCTTGCGGACCGACGTGCAGGATCTCGTCGGCGAAGATCGGCAGGAGCGCCGTGGCGCCGCCGAACAGGACGGAAAAGAGATCGAGCGCCAGCGCACCGAGAAACACGGGCTGGCTGCGCACGAACCGGATGCCGCCCCCCAGGCTCTCGAGGATGGTCTCGTCCGAAGTCGCCCTGGTCCGGGGCACGTGGGCGATCCGTGCGATCGCCAGCAGCGCCAATGCCATGAGCGCGACGTCCACCACGTAGGCGACCGTCGCGCTGCCGAAGCCGTAGATCAGGCCGCCGAGCGCGGGGCCGAGAACCGCGGCGAGCTGCCACGTGGAGCTGCGCCACGTCACCGCGTTGGGATAGAGCGGGCGCGGCACCAGTTCGGCGCTGAGGGCGGTGCGGGACGGCTGCAGGAAGCTGCGGGCGATGCCGCTGAGGAAGATGACCAGGTAGATCGCCCACACGCGGCCGCGGTGGAGCATGCCGGGCTGCACGGTCAACCAGAGTAGCGCGAGCGAGCAGGCCAGCAGCGCCGTGAGCGCGAACCGTGCGATCCGGAGCCGCTGGGCACGGTCGGCGAGGTGGCCGGCCGGCAAGGCGAAACCGATGAACGGCAGCGCTTCCGCGAGCCCGATCAGCCCGAGCGAGAGCGGATCGCGAGTCAGCGCGTAGACCTGCCACGACACGACCACGGCCTGCAGTTGGGTAGCCACGTTCATCGTCAGGAGGCTGATTATGAACCAGCGGAAATTTGGGATCCGGAGCGAGGCGTACGGATCGTGTCGGGGCTGGGGGCCGGCCATGGCGGGCGGAAGATAATCGGGACCTGAACGCCGGCCTCATGCCGGAGTCGCCCGCGTGTTTTGCAACCGCCGGGATGTTTGCGCGAGCCGGCCTTCGCACGGCTCCCGAAATCGATTGTAAATACCATCTGCTTCACAGGTTAGCAGCGTGCGACAGGCGGCCCGATTCGTGCACTCCCGGCCTCCGTCCCGACCCCATTTCATCACCCACACCACGACACGCATGAAGCGACTGCTGCTGCCCGTTGCGCTCGCAGGCCTCACCGCGTGCGCCAGCCGGCTCCCGCCCGCCCCGAGATTCGGGCCGATGTCGTCGGCGGTGCACGACTCGCTCATCCCGACCGTCGACCTCGACGCCCTCACCCATCAGAGCTCGGCCGCCGACGCGCGGGTGCTCAACGACCTCGCGGCGACGACGCCCGACGTGTCGCTGGTCCCGGCGTTCGACGCCAGCCGTGTGCGGTGGGACATCGACGTCTACACCTACGCGTCGCACCCGCGCGTCCGATACTACCTCGACTACTTCCAGGGCCCCGCCCGGCGCTCGATGGCGACCTTCCTCAGCCGCGGCGCGCGATTCGAGACCATGATCCGCGCCCGCTTTCAGCAGGAGGGATTGCCGGGCGACCTGGGCTACCTCGCCCTCATCGAGAGCGGCTACGCGAGCGACGCGGTGAGCCGGGCCTACGCGGTGGGCATGTGGCAGTTCATGCGCGGGACCGGCAAGGGCTACGGCCTTCGCGTCGATTCGTGGGTCGACGAACGGCGCGACCCGGTCAAAGCCACCGATGCCGCGGCACGCCATCTCCGCGACCTCCGCCGGCGGTTCGGCTCGCTCTACCTGGCCGCCGCCGCCTACAACGCCGGCGCCGGCAAAGTCTCCCGCAGTCTCGGCAAGCTCGAGTGGGACGCCCCGGCCACGGCGCCGGTCCCCGAGCCCGCCGACGATGCGCTCGAAGGGGGCGTCGAGCCCGGGCTCGATGGCGAGGAGGAGATCGACGAGACCGAAGCGGTGCCAGACCCGTCTGCCATGACCAGCGATGCCGCGTTCTTCCGCCTCGCCTCCACCGACCTGCTGGCCGCCGAGACCCAGGACTACGTGCCGAAGCTGATCGCCGCGGCATTGATCGCGAAGGCGCCGGTCAGCTACGGCTTCACGACCCCGGCGCCCGTGCCGTTCGCCTACGACTCGATCGTGGTGACGGACGCGACCGGGCTCGACGTCGTGGCCAGGCTGGCGGACGCGAGCCTGGCGGAGATCCGCGACCTGAATCCGCAGTATCTCCGGCTCGCCACCCCCCCGCGCTCCACGATGGTCATCCGCGTGCCGTCGGGCACCGGGGCCACCGTGGCGCGCCAGCACGCCGCGCTCGGCCCGAAGGCGCGCGTTCGCTATCTGACGCACGTGACGTCGCGTCGCGAGCGGCTGAGCGCCATCGCCGCGCGCTACCATCTGCCGGTGCGCGAGATCCAGGCGGCCAATCCCAAACTCAAGACCACCCGCCCCGGCAAGGGAACGCGGCTGGTCATACCCGCGGTTGCGATACCCTCCGCGCTCGCGATGAAGGCGACCGGCACGCTGGGCGGCCGCGGAATCGGCCTGGCCGGCACCACGCACCGCGTGCGCCGCGGGGAGACCCTGAGCGGGATCGCCGTACGGTACCGCGTGACCGTTCGCTCGATCCGCCGGGTCAACGCGCTCAGGAGCGACCACGCCATCCGCGCCGGCATGCGGCTCCGCATTCCCGCCTGACCCCAACCCCAACCCGCACCCTCGCGAGAGTCCCCGTGCCCGCCGACCGCAGCCCGTCGACCGCACTCCGCCCCGTGAGCACCACCACCGCCCCGGTCTCCGAGCGCACGGCGCTCGCCGTGATCGGCTCCATGATCCTCCTGATGCTCGCCCTCACGATCCTGCTCTTCCAGGCAACCTGGGTCGACCCCGCGAGCGCCACCGAGGCGCCCTCGCACTCGGCCGACGGCGGAGCGCTGTCGTCGAGGTGAAGCTGCCAGGAGCGATGGGCGCGATCGGAATCGCCGGACTCGCCCTCGCCGGGGGCGTGGCGCGGGACGCTCCCGCAGGTCACCCCGAGGCAGGATACGCGGCGATGGCCGCCCGGAGCGACACGCTGCGCGTCCGGCTGGCCGGGAACCGTCCCGCGGAGCGCCGGCGCCGCACGTCGCTCGGCACGACGGTCGTCGGCTTCCTGTCGCCACGGGGCTTGCCGCCCATCCACGGCGCGTTCGTCGTCAGCGACACCGGCCTCGTCTTCCGCTCCAGCGATGGCCGCTATGCGGCGACGCTACCGGTCGTGGGCCCGGTGCGCCGATCGGCGCGAGGGCGCTGGCGCGCGTCGGCGGTGATCCTCGCGTACGTCGAGGAACGCCTCGGTCGGCGATCGTATCTCTTTCGGGTGGATGGCGGCGTGTTCGAGACCGACGCGCCGGGCGCGCTGATGGACGTCGCGGTCCATCCGCGCTGGCTCGACAGCCTGGGGTCGCGCGAGTGGACCCGCGAACGCCCGCTGGTGAACGGCTCGGATGCCGCCGCGGTCAAGACCATCCTCGGCGCGCTGATGCGCAGTCCCTACGCCGATTCGCTCTACGCGGTGTTCGGCCGTCCCGCGCGCCCGGCCGGAGTGGTCAGCGAGGGTGGGCGTGCCGCCAGCCGATTGGGCGAGTATGTCGCGACGCGCGATTCGATCGCGCTCGACCCGGGTGGGATGACCAGCGTGGGGCAGCTTCGGCACACGCTGGCCCACGAGCTGGCGCACCGGTGGCAGGCCCGCTCGGGCTCCCAGCTCGCGATGCTGTGGACGGGCGTGCCCGCGATCCGCGATCCCAAGCGATACGGCTATGAGAACCGGAGGGAGCATCAGGCTGAAGCCACGGCGTTTGCCGTGCACTTCCTCCTGGGCACGACTACGGCCGGCAACCCGCGCGCGGCCGCCGCTGGGCTCGAGCACTACGAGCTGCTGGTGCCGGGGACCCGAGCGATGGCCCGCTATCTCGCCTTGCAGCGGGTGTTCGCCGGGCACCCGCTGCGGCCGTTGCTCACGACGGGGCGCCTGCAGTAGACGCCGCCGTAGCTCGAGAATTCGGCGGAGCTCACCGGCCGGCGCGGGAGCGGGGTGGACCAGACCGTTGGGCACGACGGGGACGGGCTCGGGAACTCGCACGGTGCAAATGTGGGGCGGTGTCCGCGTCGCGCATTGGACACGGGCGGCAAGCACCTGCGATGCAGTTTTACGGCGGAGAGCCACTGGTCGGACTTGAACCGACGACCGCTCGATTACGAATCGAGTGCTCTACCACTGAGCTACAGTGGCCGATCAACAGCGCGGGGGCGCAAGCATGTGCGCCCCCGATGTCATGCCCTGGCGCGGATTCGAACCGCGACGCCTTGCGGCACTACCCCCTCAAGATAGCGTGTCTACCAGTTTCACCACCAGGGCGGACGAAGCATCGAGTCAGGCGCCAAGATAGCGGGCGGCCGGACGAAACGCCACTAAAAGAACCTGATCTCGAGGTTGAACGGGCTGCCGGCGATCTGCGTCCCGTTGAGCAGGATGAACACTCGGACGCCGCCGATTACGAAGGGTCTCCACCGCGCCCGATAGGCGCCGTTGCCGAGATCCTCTACCTCCAGGTCAGCGACGTTCTCGACTGTCACCACGACTTGGTCGCCGCCCCGGCCGAGCGGGTTGCCTTGCGCGTCGGCGACGAACACGAGGATCTCGAGCTCGTTGGCGAAGAGCCCGAGCGAGGGGACGCTCGCGGTCGTCCGCGCCGGGCTCGCCGGGCCCGCCACGACGCCGCTCGTGAATGGACTTCCGGGAACCGCCTGCCCGCCCACGCGCACCTCGATCTGGTCGGTGCCCACGATCGTCGGCGTGTAGCGCGCGATGTAGGCGCCGCCACCGTTGTCCGACACGCTGACGGCGGCGGCGGCGTTCGGGCCCGCCACGGAGACGGCGATCTGTCCGGCCGCGCCACCCACCGGGTTGCCGAACCCGTCCTTGAGCCGCAGCTGAATCGGGGTCGCCGCGCCGGCAGTTCCGCCTGGCACATCAACCGTGGTCTGACCGGAAACAGCCGGGCCCGCCGTCACCGTGACGGTGGCGCTCCCCAGCGTCACGCCGGAGATCATGGCCGTAATGACGTGATTGCCCGACCCCGTCGAGCTGAACAGCGCGGTGGTAGTCCCGGCGCCGTCGGTGGCGCCGGGCTCGGTGAAAGTCGCTCCCGAGCCAGTCGCAGTGAGCGTGACCGTCTGCCCGGCGAGCGGATTGCCTCGGCCGTCGCGCGCCACGATAGTGATGGTGCTGGTCGAGGAGCCGGTGGATGCGGCGATCGTGCCGGGCGCGGCCGACACGGAGCTCTCATCCTCGCTCGCGGCGCCCGGAGTTCCGGTGGCGGTAAAGGTGACGGGGTTCCCCGACACGCCATCGACCTCCACGGTGGCCGTCAGCGTGTTCGACCCGGCAGTGCCGCCCAGCCTCCACGATCCAACCGCGGCGATGCCGTCGGCTCCGGTGACGGCCTCAGGGTCCGTGACGCTGCCGCCGCCCGTGGCCACGGCGAAGACCACGTTGACCCCGGCGAGCGGCGTACCGCCGGCGTCGAGCACGACCACGGCGGGCGCCGTGGAGACTCTCGTTCCGACCCTGGCGCTCTCTCCGTCGCCAGCGGACACGGCGACCGCGGCGGGAGCGCCGACACCGATCGAGACGGGCGTACTGGTGGCGGTCGCGTAGCCCGAGGCCGCGAAGATCAGCGTGCGGGCGCCGGGCGCGCCGACGATGGCGAGGTCGCTGAACGCGACCGCGCCGCCGGCATCGCTGGTCTGGGAAGTGGTGCCCTGCAGTGCTCCGTCGCCCGAGGCGATCTGCACGGTCACGGCGACCCCGGCGCGCGCGAGGGGATTGCCGTCGGGATCCTGCAATTGCAGAACCGGCTGCGGGTCCATGATGACGCCGGACGAGGCGGTGGCTCCGGGCTGCGTCACGAGCACGAGCCTGGCCGCCACGGCCGTCGTGGTGAACGACGCCACGTCTTCGGGCAGCGCCGTGGCCACCGCGGTGGTGCCGTAGCTGCCCGGCTGGGCGCCGAGCACGCGCTGGGTGGCGGCGCGGCCGTCGGCGTTGGTCAGCGTACTCGCCGGGCTCACGTCGCCTCCACCGTCGGCGGACCAGACAACCTCGGCCCCGACCACCGGATTGCCGAATCGATCGGTCACCTCCACGACCAGCGGGTCCCGCGCGGCCTCGAGGATCGTACCGGTCTGCCCATTGCCCGAGACGACCGCGACGCTGGCCGGCTGGCCTTCGTTCGGAAGCGTGAGGTCGTCCCCGCCGCAGGCGGCGAGCGCCAGCAGCGCGAGCAAGGCGAGCGGACGACGGGCCAGGAGCATCAGTTGCGGATACCCGAGTGAGTGCAGGCGTGACGCTGCCGGGACGCTGACCCTGCAACATGTTGCACACCAGCGGCTTACCGTTGCCGATGGAAGAGCTTAGAGGTCACCAAGGGTACCCCGGCCGCGCGGTGGCTGCTAGGAGGCAGATCACAGCCGCGGGGCAGCTCGGGAGGAGCACTCGTCAGGGGGTCGCGGTTCCTTCCGGCGGCAGGACGATGTGGCCGTCGGTATCGGCACTGCCCTCGAACGTGGCCGTGCCGGCATAGGTCGCGGTGAGGGTGCGGTCACCCGACGAGGTGAACGTGATCAGGCAGCTCGCCTCGGCGACGGTCGCCGTGCAGGTCTCGCTCGCGCTCGCCGAAACGGTGACGCTCCCCGATGGCGTGCCCGCGGAGGACCCGACGGTGAACTGCACGGCCACCGCCTGATCCAGCGGCGAAGGATCGGGATCGTGCGAGACGATCGCCGTCGCGGTCGAGGCGGGGGCCTCGATCGTGTGAGCCTCCGTGACCGAGCTGCCGGCGAAGTTCGCGCTGCCTGCATAGCTGGCGGTCAAGGTGACCGTGCCGGCGCCGCCGCCGGGCGTAAGCGTGCACCCGCCCTCCGCGACCGTACCCGCGCACGAGCCACCGCCGCTGGCCGTCACGTTCACGTCTCCGGCAGGCGTTCCGACATCACTCGTCACCGTGAACTGCACAGTGACCGGCGCGCCGGGTGCCGACGGTTCGGGCGTGTCGGAGGTGACGGTCGTGGTCGTGGCGGCTTGCGCGACGGTCACCGTCGGCTGATCCGCGAGCGTCACGCCGTCGGCCACCGCGGTAAGCGTCTTGGCGCCCGCATCCGTCGAGCGGAAGTCGAACGTCGCCTGACCCTGTCCATTCGTGCTCGCGGACGACGGGCTGATCGTGTTGCCGGAGCCGGTGGCGGAGAGGGTCACGGCGCTGTTGTTCAGCAAAGCGCCGCTCGCGCTCCGCACGGTTACCAGGACGTCGGTGCCACTGCCGAGCCCGATCGTCTCGTCCGCGACAGTCACGTCCGACTGGGTCGAGCTCGGCACGGGCGGCGGCGGCGCGTTCACCACGTGAGGTTCGGCGTCGGAACTCGGCGAGAAGCTGCTGCTTCCCGCGTAGCTGGCGGTGAGCGTGCGGGTGCCGGCCGCGGCTAGCGTGATATCGCAGGCGCCGGCCGCCACCGTCGCCAAACAGGTCTCGCTCCCGTCGCTGACGGTGACCGTAACGGTTCCGGCGGGCGTTCCCGATGTTGCGGTCACGGTGAAACCGACGTTCACCGGCTGGCCGATCTCCGACGGTTCCGGAGTGTCTGCCGTGATCGTGGTCGTCGTGGCGGCGGGTGGCGGCGGCTGCACGTCGACCGTCTCGGAGGTGACGCCGGTAAAACCGGTAGCCGAGAACCGGAGGGTGTGCGAACCGGTCGCGCCGCTGATCGAGAGATCGGTGAAGGTGGCTCGGCCGGCGGCGTCGGTAATGCGTGGGGTCGTGCCGCCGAGGGTGCCGCCGCCCGAGGCAGTTTCCACGCTCACCGCTACGCCCGCGATGCCCAGCTCGTCGCCGTTCGCGCTCCGGAGCTGCACCACCGGCTGGCGAGTGAACGGCACTCCGGACGTGGCGGTGGACGACGGCTGGGTCAGGAGCGCGAGCACCGAGGGTGGAGCTGCCTCGATGCTGTGAAACTCCGTATCCGAGCTGGCAGCGAAGTTCGAGTTACCGGCATAGCTGGCGCTCAGGGTGACCGTGCCAGGTCCGCCGCCGGGCGTGAGCATGCACCCGCCCTGGGCTACCGTACCAGCGCACGTTCCGCCGCCGGTTGCAGAGACGTTCACGTCTCCCGAAGGGGTGCCACCATCGCTCGTCACCGTGAACCGCACCTCGATCGGCGCGCCGGGGCGTGACGGCTCGGGATCGTCGGACGTGATGGTCGTGGCCGTGCCGCCCTGCGCGACCTCGATCGTGGGACGCTGCGCGAGCGTCACACCGCCCGCCACGGCGGTAAACGTCTTGGTGCCGGCATCCGTCGAGCTGAACGCGAACCGCACTTCGCCCTGGGCGTTCGTGAGGGCGGAGCCAGGGGCGATCGTATTACCGGAGCCGGTGGCGGACAGCGTTACGCTCACGTTGCTCAGCGGGGCCGCGGCCGAGGACCGCACGGTCACGACCACGCCTGTACTTCCACCGAGACCGATGCTGGCGGCCTCCACGTTCACGCTCGACACCGTCGCGTCTGGCCCTGGTGGGGGCGGCGCGGCGCTCACGGTGTGGTCGTCCGTGTCGGAGCTTCCCGCAAAGCCGGCAGCACCCCCGTAGGTCGCGGTGAGCGTGCGTGCACCGGCGGTCGCGAAGGTGATCGAGCACGACCCGGACCCCACGCTTGCCGCGCAGGTTTCGCCTCCGCTGGCCGTGACGGTCACGGTTCCCGACGGCGTGCCGGCTCCCGCGGTCACCGTGAAGGCCACGGTCACCGGCTGCCCGACGTTCGAGGGATCCGGCAAGTCGGCGGTGATCGTCGTCGTGGTCGCAACCAGCGGGGCCGACTGCACGTCGATCGACTCGGAGATGACGGGCGTGTACCCGACTGCCGTGAACCGGAGCGCATGCTGGCCGGTGGCGCCCCCGATCGAAAGCCCGGTGAAGGCGGCCCGGCCACCGGCGTCGGTCGTGCTCGTGGGGGGACCGCCTAGCGTGCCGGCGCCCGCGGCAATCGAGACCGTCACGACGACGCCGGCCGTGCGCAGCTCGCCCCCCTGTCCGTCCCGGAGCTGCACGACCGGCTGGCGGCTGAACGGCTGGCCGGCGGTGGCGCTCCCCGACGGCTGCGTGCGCAGGGCGAGCACCGGTGAGAGCGGCGCGTCCACCCGGTGGCTTGCTGTGCCGGCGCTGCCTTCGAACTGCGTGTCCCCGGAGTAGGCGGCGGTGAGCGTGCGCGTGCCGGCCGCCGTAGGGCTCAGCGTGCACTCGCCGATGGAAACCGCACCGATGCAGCTCGTGCCATCATCCGCGGAGACGCGGACGGAACCGGTCGGCGTGCCGCCCGGTGATTGGACCTGGAAAGTCACGCGGACCGGCGCCCCCGCGGCGGAGGGGTCCGGATCGTCGGACCGAATCGTGGTGCTCGTTGGCGCTCGCGCGAGGGCGATCGCGCTGGAGTTGACGCCCGTGTAGCCCGCGGCGGAGAAGGCGAGCGTGTACGTGCCGGCCGGGCCGACCAGGGCGAGGTCGGCGAACTCCGCGCGACCGCTGACGTCGGTCGGCCGGGTGAGCGTGCCGAGCAGCGTGGCCCCGCCTTCGACCACCGACACGCTCACCGGAACCCCAGGCACCAGGCGCGGGACGCCGGCCGGTTCGCGAAGCTGCACCACCGGCCGCGAGCTCAGCACGACACCGCGCGCCGCGCCGGCGGGCGGTTGAATCTCGAGCGACAGCACGGGCGGCGTGCCCTGGACGGCGGTGGCGCTGAACCCGACGATGCCCACACCCGAGATTACGGCTGTGGCAGTGTTCGCTCCCGGCGCGGTTCCAAGCGTCCAGAGGGTCGAGGCCAAGCCGTCGCCATCGGTAATACTGGTCTCGGGCGTGAGACTCCCGCTGCCATCGCCCACCAGCCACGCCACCGCGAGGCCCGGGACAGGGTTGCCGCTGCCGTCGCGCGCGCGGACCACCAGCGGCTCGGGCGTCGAGGTCCCGACCACGGCCACCTGGCCACTGCCGGACACCAGCTCGAGCAGGGTCGCGGCGCCCGCGCTGGCGGTGTGGACGAAGGTGGCCGGCGACCCGGCCAGACCGGGTGCGCTCGCGGCGGTATGCTGGGCACCGGCGGTCGCGCCGAGCGTCCGCACGACAAAGGCCAGGCCATCCTCGCCGGTCGGGGTCGTTTCCTGGCTGACGCTGCCGCCGGCATCGGGAGTCCAGGTGATCGGCACACCCGGAATCGGATTCCCGAACGCGTCGGTCACCTGCACCACGAGCGGCTCGGCCAGCACAGCGCCGGCGGCCGCGGACTGGTTATCGCCGCCGACGAGCCGGAGCTCGTTGGCGTCGGCCGAGACGGCGGTGAAGGCGACGGGCGCGGCGAGCGCGCGCAGGCCTCCCGCCGTGCTGACCCGGAGCTCCGCGCCCGACCCGCCAACCCGCGTGCCCGTGACTACGAGGAAGGAGGCCCGGCCGTCGGCATTGGTGGTGGCGGTGTCGGGTGCGACGGTCGCGTCTCCGCCGACGTCCGTGAAGACGAAGGCGACGGGAACATCGGCCACCGGCCGGCCCTGCGAGTCCGTGACCCGCCCGACGATGGGCTCGACCAGGGCGACGCCCACGCGGCCACTCTGGCCATCGCCCTCCACGACGTCGATAGCGGCGGGCTCACCCTCGGAGGGCAGAACGAGGTCGCCACCATTGCAGGCAAGCACGAGAGCTAGGACGGAGGCGAGGCGGCGGGTCTTCCGGGACGTGGACACAAGACTCTGCGGTGGAGTGCGGGCGCGCTGCGAGAGACGCGAAATATAGGGGATGGCCGGGGTCCGCCATCCGGGGTCTTGTACGGAACGCGGCTACGGACCGATAGTGATCCCGAAGGTCTGCGCGGTGCTGGCGTCGACCCCGCCGTTGGCGGTTCCGCCGTTGTCCCGGAGCAGGACGGTCACGCTTACGGGAGCCGGCGTAGTCCCAGCCGGCGTAAAGGTGAGCCTCCCGTCGGGCGCGATCGCCGGCGGGCTGCTGAAGTAAACCAGGTCGGCTGGGTCAATCGAAACCTCATACGAGACGCTCTGAGCGCCCTCGTTGGGCGGGCCCGAGCTCGCGCCCGTAGCCCAAGGCTGAGCGTAGGCGCCGGCCGCCAGACTGGCCGTCACGTCCCCGCCCGAGGTGAACGCGGGAGCATCATTGACCGCGCTGACGGTGATCGTCACGGTGGCCGTGTTCGAGGTGAGCGAGCCGTCGGAAGCCTGGTAGGTGAACGAATCCGTCCCGTTGAACTCAGGGTCGGGCGTGTAGGTGAACGTGCCATTGGTGTTGAGCACGACCGAGCCGTTCGCCGGATCGCTCGCGTTGATCGCGGTCAGTGGCTGCGGCCCACCGTCGTCGGTGTCGTTGTCGAGCACGTCGTTGGACGGATTGACGGTCAACGTTGCGTCTTCTGCCACCGTGTAGGAAGGGTCATCCACGGCGGTGGGCGGCGCGTTGGCCGGGATCACCGTGTGCGGTTCCCCGTCGCTCGAACCATTGTAGTTGGCGTCCCCGGAATAAGTGGCGGTAATGGGACGCGAGCCGCTGCTGGTGAACGTGAGAGCACACGAGCCGCTGCCGAGCGC
>JACCSZ010000137.1 GCA_013812695.1 Gemmatimonadales bacterium
GGCCATGACTTGGATCATGGCCCCTTCGCTGCGCTCAGGATGACTCGAACCCGCCCGCCTGCCCTCTCTACCTTAATGAGTGCCCCGGCCCTCGCCTGACTCGGTTGCCAGGGCGTGCGCATCAGCGTCCCGCTCGCTTCCCGAATGGTGCGCGCTCCCGTGCCCGTGCTCCCGCTCGAGCGTGATCTCCGCCAGCCGCGGCGAGATCATCGGGAAGGTGCGTGCGAACAGCGCGTACGCAAGCAGGTAGAGCCCGAGGAACAGCAGCGTCGGCCCCGCTTCGGGCAACTCGAAGGCCGGCCCCGGCAACGCGCTGATGGACGGCATCACGAGCAGATAGCGCTCGAGCCAGAGCGAGACCAGACTCACGACTGCGAACAGCGCGAGCGTCGCGCGCGTCCGTTTGGGCGCCACCCCCAGCAGCCCGAAGAACGGCACGATGAACATGCCGATGAACACGGCTTTGCCGATCGGAAGCCAGTGGCCCCAGAGCCGCGCGAAGACGAACCCGGTTTCCTCGGGCAGGTTGCCGTACCAGATCACCAGGAACTGGGCCCACATGAGGTAGGTCCAGAACACCGTGAACCCGAAGCACAGCTTGCCCAGGTCGTGCCGCTGCCTGGGCGAGACCAGGTCCGCCACGCCGAGATGTGAGGCGCCATAGATGGTCATCAGGGCGAGGAGCATGTGCGCGCCCAGAAACGACCCCATGAAGTAGAAGCCGCCGAGCAGGTTCGAGAACCAGTGCGGCTGCAACGCCATGATCCCATCGAAGGCGATGAGCGTGAAGACCACCGCGTACAGCACGACATAGGCTGGCGCCAGCCGGCCGATCCGCTCCTGCTGCGCCAGCTGTGCTTCCGCCGTGCCATCGAAGCCCCGCGTCCACCGATCGAACAGACCGCGCCGGTTGGCCGCCGCCGCGCCACGCACGGCGAGCAGATCGGGCACCAGATCGGCACGGATGAGCCGCCACCCGACCAGCGTGAGCAGCGTCAGCCCGATTCCCAGCCGGGCGAACATGAACGGGTAGGACAGCCAGAGCGCCTTCGAGTGCTGCATCTCATGGGCGGCCGTCTCCATCGGCCCGTAGATCGGGTGATATCCCGCCGTGAAGATCAGGAGCAGCGCGACGAGCGACACCGGGAGAAACGCCACCGAGGCGGCGGCGAACCGGATGATCACGCCCGACCATTTCGCGTTGGTGATCTTCTGGACCGCCACGAACGCCACGCTGCCGCCCGCCAGGCCCGTGAAGTACAGCCAGTTCACATGAAACAGGTGCCAGGCGCGGTCCGCGGTGCCGCCAAGCAGCGCGCTGATGAATAGGATGAGCCCGAGGACGGCGAGCCCACCGCCGAGACCGAGGAACAGCTCGTAGCGGCCGGCCAGCGAGCGCTGCACCAGCCGCTCGCGAAGCATGGGACTCATCGTGGCCTCTCCCCCGTCGATCCCGTGGCGCTGGCACCGGGCGGAATGCCGGCCGCGGCGCCGGCGGGCTCGGCAGCCGCCGGGGTCTGGCCCTGCAGCCTGCGAATGTGATTGACGATCGCCCAGCGGTCGGCAGCCTGGTACACCTTGTCGCCGTACCGCGGCATGACGCCGCGTCCATACCGGACGATGCTGTACAGATACCCGTCGGAGTACGCCCGCGCGCGCCCGGTGAGCAGCGATGGCGCCCCGATCTGCGCGGAGACCGGGCCTTTGGCGTCCCCCGCCGACCCGTGGCAGACGGCACAGAACGTCTGGTACAGCGTGTCACCCGCGGCGGCGACTTCCTGCGGGATGACGGCGACTTCCGCGCCGGGCGGCGCGGCCCGCGCATCCGCTGCGGCACCGGCCGCGTAGGGGTTCCGGAGCGCGTCCGCCGCGGCTGTCTTGCCCGTGCTCCATTCGGCCGACCAGTCGGCCTCGCCGCCCGTGACCGGCACCGTGCCCGGGGGCGTGTAGCGCGGGACCGACGCGCTCTGGTACGGGCGTACGTACTTGGAGTGAACCATGTGATCGAACCACGGGATCACGTGCCAGAGGTCGTCCGGCGAGGGCACGCGATTGTACCAGAAGTCGCAGCTGGTGGTGGACAGGGTGAGCGCAGCGAGTCCCGTCCACCACCAGCCCGAGCGCAGCGAGGGACCTCGCCGGCCTGTGCTCGACCTAGGCCGCTTCATGACGCACCTCCACAGCCCCGGCGGAGCGCAGCAGTTGCTCCACCGGCTTGAGCTGGTCCGAGCCGGCCGGCACGAAGACGCCGATGCGATCGTCACTGTAGCTCGGATCGTACGCGATCCCGCGCCTCCCCGTGAGCACGCTCAGCAGCGCGACCGCCGCTACCGTGCTGAGCGCGCCGAGCAGGATGGTGAGCTCGAAGGCGATCACGACGTACGGCGGGATCGAAGCGATCGTCTTGCCGCCGACCAGCAGCGGCCAGTCCAGGCTCATCCAGATCGTCATCCCGAACCCGGCCGCGCAGCCGGTGAGCCCGCCAAGCAGCGTGAACAGCCGCACCGGGCTCACCGACTGGTCGAGCGCCTCCTCGATTTCGTGGTTGGGCGCGGCGGAGTAGACCACCAGGTTCCGGTGCCCGCGCGCGCGGAGCGCCCGGATCGCGTCCGTCGCGGCATCCACGTGAATGAAGGAGGCCAGCACTCCCGACGCCCGGCGCGACCGCTTCACGAAGGTCATCAGTGCTGCCCTCCGGCGCGCTTCCGGGGCATCGGGATCATCTCCTTGATTTCCTGGATCGCCACGATCGGGAAGCTCTTGGCGAACAGCAGGAACCACATCCCGAACCACCCGAACGAGCCCGCGAGGATCCCCCAGTCGGCCCACGTCGGATTCATCTGGCCCCACGCCCACGGGATGTAGTCGTTGCTGAGCGACGATACGATGATCACGTAGCGCTCGAACCACATCCCGATGTTGATGAAGATCGAGATGATGAACAGCGCCGTGAGGTTGGTCCGCACCTTCCGGAACCAGAGGAGCTGCGACACGAACGCGTTGCAGATGATCATCGTCCAGCCGGCCCACCACATCGGGCCGAAGGCGCGGCGGTAGAACGTGGTCTGCTCGAAGATGTTGCCGCTGTACCACGCCACGAAGTACTCCATGGCGTAGGCATAGAACAGGATCGAGCCCGTCAACAGGGTGAGCTTGGCCAGGTTGTCGAAGTGGTAGTCCGTGATCATGTGCTCGATCCGGAGCGCCCGCCGGAGCGGGATGATCAGCGTGAGCACCATGCCGATGCCCGAGTAGATGGCGCCGGCCACGAAGTACGGGGCGAAGATCGTCCCGTGCCAGCCGGGCACGATCGACGCGGCGAAGTCCCAGCTCACCACCGAGTGCACCGAAAGCACGAGCGGCGTCGCCAGCGCGGCCAGGTAGAGATACGCCCGCGAGTAGTGCCGCCACTGGTTGTCGGTACCTTGCCAACCGGCGGAGCTGAGCGTGTACACCGTCTTCCGCCAGCCGGTGACTTTGTCACGCACGGCGGCGATGTCGGGAATCAGGCCGAACACGAGAAAGGTCGAGCTGACCGTGAAGTAGGTCGAGATCGCGAACACATCCCAGATCAGCGGCGACTTGAAGTTGGGCCACAGCCAGCGCTGGTTCGGATACGGCAGCAGCCAGTAGAAGATCCACTGCCGCCCGATATGAATGATCGGAAAGAGCGCCGCCGTCATGACGGCGAACACCGTCATCGCCTCGGTGGAGCGGTACACCGCCGTGCGCCACGGGCTCCGGAACAGGAACAGGATCGCCGAGATCAGCGTGCCGGCGTGCCCGATACCCACCCAGAACACGAACGTCGTGATGTAGACGCTCCAGAAGATCGGCGGGTTGTACCCGGCATGGCCCAGTCCATCCTTCACCAGCACCAGGAACGTGGTGAGCCCCGCCAGGAAGATCGCCACCGCCCCGAACAGCAGCAGGAGATAGCCCGTGCTTGGCTTGCCGAGGCTCGCCACGACGTCGCGCGTGACGTCGGCATGCGTCTGGGTCAGCTCGAGTTCCGGTTTGCGGGCAGGAGTCGGGCGTGCGACGACGGCCATGGTCAGGCCTCCACCGGATGCAGCACCTTGGCCAGGTACGTGATTGCCGGCCGGACGTTGGTGTCTTCCAGCACGTGATAGCCGCGGGCGTCCTGCTGGATCGCGGCCACGCGGCTCCCGGGGTTCTTGACGTCGCCGAACACGATCGCGTCCGACGGGCAGGCCTGGGCGCATGCCACGGTGAAATCACCGTCGAGCACCGCCCGGTTTTCCAACCGCGCCGTGTGCTGCGCGCCCCGGATCCGCTGGATGCAGAACGTGCATTTCTCCATCACGCCGCGCGCCCGAACCGTGACGTCCGGGTTGAGCTGGAGGTGCAGCGGGTCCGGCCAGGCGATCTCGTTGTATTTGTACCAGTTGAAGTAGCGTACCTTGTACGGGCAGTTGTTGGCGCAGTAGCGCGTGCCCACACAGCGGTTGTAGACCTGGCCGTTGAGCCCGTCGGGCGTGTGATACGCCGCGTACACCGGGCAGACCGGCTCGCACGGTGCGTTCGCGCAATGCTGGCAGAGCATCGGGACGAACCGCGCCGACACGGGCTCGCCCGGCGCCTCGGCGCCTTCCCAGTAGCGCTCGATGCGGATCCAGGTCATCTCCCGGCCCTTGAGAATCTCCTGCTCGCCCACCGTCGGGATGTTGTTCTCGGCGTAACAGGCGGTGACGCAGGCTTGGCACCCGGTGCAGCGCGCCAGGTCGATCGCCATCCCCCACATGGGCTGTTCGCCCGTGTAGTTGCCCATTTCCGTCGCTTCGTATTGCGCCGCGCTCCAACCCTTGAGCGCCTCCAGCTCCTGCTCGGTGTTGATCTCGTGGTGGCCCTCGCCCTCCTCCAGATACGCTTGCTCGACCGTGAGCCCCCGCTTGGCCGCCGCCAGCGGAATGGCCTCGGCGATCCCGCGGCCGAGCTGGCGCGGCACGCCTTCGATGGTGGCGAGCTTGCGATAGCCGCCGGTTTTCTCGAGCGTGACCCGCGTGGAGACGTAGGGCACGTAGTCGCCCGAGGGCGGGCCCAGCAGGTCGAGCGCGTTCGCGCCGCGTCCCTGCGCGAAGGCGCCGTATTCGGTGTGCCCGAAACCGAGCGGTATCCCGACGGCATCGGCATGCAGCCCCGGATGGATGTAGGCCGGACCCTCGATGGCGCCGTGCGGCGAGGTCACGCGCAGCAGCTCCCCATTCCGGATGTCGAGCCTGGCCGCGGTCTCCGGCCCCACCTCGACCCAGTGGTGCCAGGTGATCTTGGTGACCGGGTCGGCGTTCTCGAGCAGCCACGGCTTGTTGGCGCCACGGCCATCGTGCAGCATGCCGTGCGGGTATGTGAGCAGGACGAACTCGCCCCTGCCCTCGAACGCGGGCTGGGTGTAGCTCACCTCCGCCGCCGCCGCGCCAAGCGTCACCTGGACGGGGGCGGCCGGCTCGTCGAAGACGCCGCCGCGCTGCAGCGCCCCGCGCCAGAACTCGTCGGCGCTCGACCCCTTCCGCTCGGCAGCGAGCGCCTGCCAGCGTCCGCGCAGGTGCGCTTCCCACGACGGCGCGGTGAACGCGGCGAGAGCGCCGCCCGCCTTCTTTGCGGCCAGCAGGAGTATGTCGCCCGCGGCACGGGTATCGTATACCGGCTCCATGACCGGCTGCATCAGGCTCCGCACGCCCGCGCGCGGGGCGAGGTCGTCCCACCGTTCGAGCGCATGGTGCTGGGGGAGCAGCAGGTCGCACTGGGCGGCCGTCTCGTCGAGGTAAAGCGCGGTCGAGACCTTGTACGGCACCTTCTTGAGCTTGCCGGCAAAGGCCGCGGCCTTCGGCAGCGCGTAGGCCGGATTGGCGTCGTGCATCAGGAGCACCGACACCTGGCCGGCATCCATCGCCCTCGCCAGCTCGGCGACGGCTCCATAGCCATCACCGGCGGACACGTCGGCGCCGAACTTCACCGTCTGGCCCACGTTCCCGGCGGCATAATTGAGGAGGTTCACCGCCGCACAGAGCTCGACCGCGCCCGAGTGCTGGGAGCCGATTCCCCCGGCCACGGCCAGACTCGGCCGGGCGGCCGCAAATTCGCGGGCGACTCGTTCGATGCGTTCGGGCGCGATGCCCGTTTCCCGCGCGGCCATCGCGGGGGTAAACCGCGCTACACCGGCCGGCAGCGAGGCGCCACGCGCCGCGGCCACGACATTCGCGATGGCCAACGCGAGCGCCGCCTCGGTGCCCGGGCGCACGGCCAGCCACTCGTCGGCGTTGAGACCCGTCAGGTCCTGCCGAGGCGACGCGTAGACGAACTTGGCGACGTCGCCGTCCGCGAAGCCGTGCGCGGACGCGAAGCCAAGCTGATACTCGGTGGGTGAGAGCCAGCTCTCGAGGAAGTCGGCGCCGAACGACAGGATGAACTTTGCGCTGCCGAAGTCGTGCGCCGGCAGCTGATCGAGGCCGAACACCTGCCGGTTGGCGGCGCGGAGCGGCTCGTGGCCAAACGGCTGCCAGCGGGTTACCCGCCCACCGAGGGCGGCGGTCCAATCGGCCAGCAGATCGGTGAACGTGCCCCGCCCCGCCCCGCTCAGCACCGCCACCTTGCCGCCGGCCGTGGTGAGCTTCGCGGCAAGCCGGCCGATGGCCTCGTCCCAGGTGATCTCGGCGAGCTTTCCATCCGCCCCACGAGCCATGGGCGCCTTGACGCGACCCGGATTGTAGAGCCCCTGCAGCGATGCCTGGCCGCGCGAGCAGAGCTTGCCCCGGTTGATCGGGTGCTCGGGATTGCCCTCGAGCTTGACGGCGCGGCCCTCCCGGGTTCGCACATGGAGCCCGCAGCCCGCGTCGCATTCCGTGCAGGTGCTCGCGTAATACGTCGCCAGGCCCGGGATCTGGTCTTCGGACTGCACCAGGTACGGCACCAGCTTCTCGACTCGGCTGGTGGAGCAGCCCGAGAGCCCCAGGGCTCCCCCGCCGGTGACGCCGACGACCGTCAGGAACTTGCGCCGGTCCATCGCGGACTGCTGCTCGGCCTCAGACATCACGGATCCTCAGCGGCTCAGTAGTGGCAGACGGAGCAGTCGCGCGACACCTTGCGCTCGACGTGGCAGCTGATGCAGAAGCCCATATTGTTGACGTTGTTCACCTTGAAGACCTGAGGCATGCGACTCACGTCGCCGTGGCACGTGGTACACGCGTTGGGGCCGAGCGCCTTGATGTGCCGCTGGTGCGGGAAGTGGGCGTGCCGCGCCAGGTAGTGGACCCGTACCCACTCGACCGGCTTCTTCTCGGTCCAGGCCTGGCGCACCTTCCTGATCTCGACTTTCGCGGAGCTGTCGCGTCCGGCCACGACCAGATGGCAGCCCATGCAGGTCTGCATCGTCGGGATGCCGGGCTCGGGCGAGACCGCTACCGAGTAGTGGCAGTACTGGCACTGCATCTTGTACTGCCCGGCGTGGATGTCGTGTCGGAAGAAGATCGGCTGGCGCGGACCCTTGAGCGATCCGGTATCGGAGATAGCGGGAGCCGCGATCGAGTCGGCGGCCGGTTTCGACTGCTGCGTCTGCTGTTGTGCCTGCGAGTCCGGACGCCCGAACGCGAACAGCGCCGCGAGCGAGGCCGCTCCGATGCCTCCGAACGCGAGAGCCAACGTACGCATCGTCGATCCCAGAGTAGTAGTGAGGCTCGGCCGAGAACTCGTGAAATTATTCACTTGCTCGGGCTCAGCGCAACCCGCTCGGGGGCACGGCGCGGCAAAGTATATTCGGCGCTTTCAATTACACAACCCGACCGCACGCCGATGCCACCTGGCCCACTGGTGGTCTGGTCACTCGTCGGCCTCCCCGCGGCGGGGGCGGGGCCGGGGCCGGGGGCCCCGGTGGGGTACGGTCCGCTCCGCGAGCCACTCCGCCTTCCGCAGGGCCAGCCGGAGGAAGCTCTCCACCGCGCGCTTGTCGCCGAGCGGCAGCCAGCACCACTTGAGCGGACCGGTACGCTGGGCGCCCTCGATGGCGCGGACCAGGTCGGCAGGCAGGCGCCCGGCCTTCCGCAGCCGATCTTGTTCCGCGTCGCTCAACGTGAACGTCGCCGAGAGCGCGTCGCCCACCACGTGCACCCAGCAGAGCTTCCGGTTGCCGCGCCCGTACTCCCAGGCCCAGCGCCAGCTCGCGCCCATGTACCGCACCGTCTCCGCGACCCCGACGAGCGCCGTGAGCCCCTCGCGCAGCGCCGCGAAGCGGGCGGCGGCGGCGGCGGGCAGATCCTCGAGCGGGGCGGTGGCCGCGGGCTCGGCGGATTCGTCCGCATAGCGATTGCCCGCCCAGTACGCGCTCGACCGGTTACGCGTCATACCCCGTCGTCCCCGGAGTGTCCCCGATCGGCGGCAGGCCGGCGGGAGGCGTGCCCGCGAGCGGCGCGCCGACCCGCTCGAGGTAGCGCGAGACCTCGATCCCGATCGCTCGCACCAGCGACGCCTCGCGGCCGTCGAGGCCCGCGCGAAACATCACTTCACGAAACGAGCGCATCACGCTCTCCGACCGGCGGGTCTTGAAGAAGTCGATGGCCCAGAGCGCCCGGTGCCAGTCGTCGAACAGCTGCTCGAGCTGCCCGGACGTGGACGGCGTAGCCTCGCGTCGGGGCGGTTTAAGCGGCAGCGCCTCGCCCCCGCGCGCGTTCCACACCTCGTACGCCATGATGGCCACGGCCTGCGCCAAATTGAGCGAGGG
>JACCSZ010000146.1 GCA_013812695.1 Gemmatimonadales bacterium
CGGACGTCGGCGTAGTCGCGCCCGAGCCCGTCGGCCGCGATGGCCGGCCCGCGCGATCGCCGCGGTGACGGCCGACCGCACCTCGCGGCCCGCGAGCCCCGACAGCCGCGCGGCGAAGCGCAGGTTCTCCTCGACGGTGAGCAGCCCGTCCACGCTGGTTTCCTGAAACACCAGTCCGAGCCGGCGCCTGACCGCGGCGCGCTCGCGGACGACGTCGTGGCCGAAGATGCGGGCGCCACCGCGAGTGGGGGCGAGGAGGGTGGCGAGGAGGAGCATCGCCGTGGTCTTCCCGGCGCCGTTGGGTCCGAGCAATCCGACGAGGGCGCCGGCCGGCACGTCGAGCGTGAGCGAGTCGAGGGCGCGGACGTCGGCGTAGTCGCGCCCGAGCCCGTCGGCCGCGATGGCCGGCTCGCTCGCGCTCACCCGGCCGGCCTCAGGCCCACCCGGCCGCGCTCACGCGCCCTGCGGCTCGGCGGCGTAGTCGCGATAGGCGTACTCGTCGGCGCCCGCGTGCTCGTGCAGGGCTTCATCGATCACGTTCCGGCGCGGGCTCAGCATGCACACCGGATCGGTGTTGGCGGCATCGCCCGTAAGCGCGAGCGCCTGGCAGCGGCAGCCCCCGAAGTCCACGGTCTTCCGCGGACAGCTTCGGCACGGCTCCTTCATCCAGTCGTCGCCGCGGTAGGCCTGAAAGGCCGACGATTCGTGCCAGATCCACTGCACCGAATGCTCGCGGACGCTCGGCAGCTCGAGCGAGGGAATGGCGTACGCGCCGTGGCAGGGGAGCGCCTTGCCGTCGGGCGACACCACGATGTAATAGCGGCCCCAGCCGCCGTAGCACGCCTTGGGCAGCTCCTCGAAGTAGTCGGGCAGGACGAACGTGATCTGCATCCGGCCCTTGTAACGCAGGATGCGATCTTGCGCGATCTCCTTGGCCGCCAGCACCTGCTCGCGCCGCGGCATGAGCGTCGCCCGGTTCTTCAGTCCCCAGCCGTAGTACTGCGTGTTGGCGAGCTCCAGCCGGTCGGCGCCGCAGCCGGCGGCGTAGTCGATGATCTCGCCGATCCGGTCGAGGTTGGCCCGGTGCAGCACCACGTTGATCGAAAACGCGAACCCCAGCTCCTTCACCAGCGCGATCGCCGCCTGCTTCTGCTTGACGGAGCTGGTGCCCGCGATCCGCTCCGCCGTCGCCGGGTCCACGTCCTGCACCGACACCTGCACGTGCTCGAGCCCGGCCGCGCGGAGCGCCTCGGCGCGCTTCCGGGTCAGGCCGAGCCCGGAGGTGACGAGCGTGGTGTAGAGGCCGAGGCTCCGCGCGTGCCCGGCCAGCTCCTCGAGGTCCTTCCGGATGAGCGGCTCGCCGCCCGACAGGCCGAGCTGCAGGACGCCCAGCTCGCGGGCCTCGGTGAAGACGCGTTTCCAGTCGTCGGTGCCGATCTCGTGCTCGGCCCGGAGCAGGTCGAGCGGATTGGAGCAATACGGGCAGTGCAGCGGGCAGCGATGGGTCAGCTCCGCCAGCAGGGTGGTCGGACGTTCCATGGTCATTGCACGAGCTCCCTCTCCGCCAGATACGACAGGTAGTCGGTCACGTCGGCGGTCACATCGGTCTGGTAGCGCGCGCCCAGCTCCGCGGCGATCTGCGCGACGGTGCGCTGCCCATCCACCAGCTCGAGGATCGCCTGGCCGGTGTCGTTGAGCAGCACCGCGCCCTCGGGGTAGAGCAGCACCGGCCGCTGGCGCGCGGGATCGTAGTCGAGGCGCGCCAGCCGCCAGATCCGGGGCACGGTGTCGGGCGACATGGCCACCGTCATGCCTCGTGGTACGCGTTGTGGATGGTGTCGATCATCGCCCAGAGCATCTCGAGCTTGAACGCCAGCGCCTCGAACACCTTCTGCTGGCGCTCGGGCGTGGTGGCCCACCCCCGGACGATGCGAAGGCCGTGGTTCACGTCGCGCGGCGCCTGGACCAGCCGGCTCCGGAAGTAATCCAGGCCCTCGGGCGGAATCCACGGGTAGTGCACCGGGAACGCCTCGATGCGCTGCTGGTGGATCTTGGGCGCGAACAGCTCGGTCAGCGACGACGCGCACGCCTCCTGCCACGTCTTGCCCTTGCAGAACGTCACGTACGATTCGCAGATGAGCCGGACGGCGGGCAGCACGTGACGCTCGTCCTCCATCTCCTCGCGTGGCACGCCCAGCGCGATGCCCAGCCGGATCCAGAGCTCGATCCCGCCCGAGCCAGGTTCGGTGCCGTCGTGGTCGATGATCCGCCCGATCCACTCGCGCCGCACGTCGGGATCGGGGCAATTGGACAGGATGGCCGCGTCTTTCCGGGGCACCACGCGCTGATACGCAAGGCGATTGGCCACCCAGCCCTGGAACTGCCGCTGCGAGAGCTTGCCGGCGTACATGAGCTGGTGAAACGGATGCTGGACGTAGTACGACCCGTGGAAGGAACGCAGCGCCGCCTCGAGCTCGGCGGGGGCGAGTGCCTGGTCGAGCGCCGGAATCGGCGGCCGCGGTGGCGTGGCGAGCTGCGAGGCGGCGAGCGTGGTAGTCATGGCGAAGGTCAGAGGGTGAACCGCATTCCGTCGCGGCCGATCTGTAAGCCCGCGCGCTCGACGGCCAGCCGCTCGGGTCCGTCCTCGAGCAGCATGGGGTTGGTGTTGTTGATGTGCGTATACACCCGGTGCCGGCTCGGCAGACCCGCAAGCCGCGCCAGGCTGCCATCCGGGCCCGACACGGGCAGGTGATCCATCTGTCGCGCGGTGCGCTCGCCGATGCCGAGACCGATCAGCTCGTTGTCGGTCCAGAACGTTCCGTCGAACAGTACCAGATCGGTCTCCCCAAGTCGCCCGAGCAGCCCGGCATCGAGATCGCCGCAGCCGGGGACGAACGCGCAGGATCCGCTGGTGCGCTCGTCCCGCACGATAACGCCGACCGTGTGTCCCGGCCGCTCCTCCCGCGCAAACCTCGGCGGGCCCGCCGGCACCGGGAAACACGTCACCGTGAGCCCGCTGGCCGTGCCGTCGCGGTAGCAGAGGCCGATGGACCGGTCGGGCACGAGCTCGGTCAAGGTGACGTCGGCGAATGCTGCGGTGACCGCCAGAATCCGCGAGTCCTCCGCGATGATCCGGCGGACGGCGTCGGTGGCGGCGAGCTGGAGGTGCCGCGCCTCGCGCAGCAGCACGATCCCAAGCGTGTGGTCGAGTTCGGCGTCGGTCAAGACGATGCCCTCGACGGGCACGTGGCGGGCGCCGGTCGGGGCGGGGAACGAGAGCCGGCCGAGCTGATCGCGGACGTCGGGCGAGGCGTTGAGCAGAAACCAGCGCCCGCCGTCGGCGCTCACGGCCGCCGACGATTGACTGCGCGGAATGGCCCGGTCAGGTTCGGACCGGGCGACGCGGCACGAGGGGCACCAGCAGTTCCACTGGGGAAAGCCCCCGCCGGCGGCGGTACCGAGTAAAACGACGTGCATGAGAGCGATGCAGGGGTAGAAAAGACCGAGGGGCCCGCTTTCGCGAGCCCCTCGGATCAGTCCTTCACCTTACAGCGTCGCGACGTAGGCAGTGACTTCCATCGTGACGGCGATGACCTCGGCCTCGGGCTTGGTCCACTTCATGGCTGGATCCTCCTGGGGTTGATGAACCGGGCCGTCTCGGCCCGAACCGCATTGGGTGGTAACACCCAGCCAAGTCGAAGATGACTCGGCGATGCCCTTGGTAACGCAGGGGTCGTGCCGGGAATCGCGGATGGTCGTGTGGTAGTGGAGGTCGTTGAGGGGCAACGGTATAGACTGTTGGGGCACGATCGGAAGAAATTGGGGCGGGGTGGGTGAAATCGCTCAGATGGTGAGATCACCCTTGTGTCATCCTGAGCGAAGCGAAGGATCGGGTCGGCGGCACGTGGGCCCGGAGCGGTGCTCGCTGGACTACCCGATCCTTCGCTTCGCTCAGGATGACGACGATATCCCGTATTTCTTGAGCCGATACCGCAGGGTATCCCGGCTAATCCCCAACCGCTGCGCCGCCCGGGTCTGGTTGCCCTCGGACTCGCGGAGTGCCTGCTCGATCATGGTTCGTTCCCAGCGCTCGAGATCCAGCCCGGGCGGCGGCAGCGCCGGGACCTCGCCGAGCGGCGGAGGGCTCGTCGGGCCCGCCCTTGCCGGAACGGCCGAGACGGCCTCCGGCGCCGGCGCGGCGCGCTCTCCGCCATCGGTCGCCTGCGTGGCCATCAGTGACAGGTGTTCCGGCGCGAGCGTCGGCCCCCGGCTCCAGAGCACCGCCCGCTCGATCACATGGCTCAGCTCGCGCACGTTTCCCGGCCACGGATAGGCCAGGAGCAGGGCGCGCGCCGATGGGTCGATCTGGCGCACCTGTTTGCCGTATTTCGCGTTGAACCGATTCAGATAGTGCTCGGCCAGCTCGAGGATGTCGCCACCGCGCTCGCGGAGTGGCGGCAGGCGGAGGATGATCACCGCCAGGCGGAAGTAGAGATCGCGGCGGAACTGCTCGCGCTGGACGTCGCGCTCGAGGTCGCGATTGGTGGCGGCGAGAATCCGCACGTCCACCCGACGGTCGCGGATGCCACCGACGCGCCGCACCGTCCGCTCTTCCACCGCCTTGAGCAGCTTCCCCTGCAGCGAGAGCTCGACGTCGCCGATCTCGTCGAGGAACAGGAAGCCGCCCTCGGCCGCCTCGAACAGGCCCAGCCGCGACTCCTTCGCGTCGGTGAACGCTCCGCGCTCGTGGCCGAACAGCTCGGCTTCCATGAGAGTGGCGGGAAGAGCGGTGCAGTTGACCTCGATGAACGGCTTGCCCGAGCGCGGGCTCGCGCCATGGATGGTGCGGGCGACGAGCCCCTTGCCGGTGCCCGTCTCACCGGTGATCAGGACCGGCGGCGTCTCGTCGAGCGCCGCGATCTGGCGCGCCTGGTCGAGCACCGCCCGGATGGCCGGCGACGCGCCCACGACCCCCGCCACCGGGGTCCCACCCGCCCCGTCCCGGCGGCGATGATACGAGAGCTCCTGCTTGAGCTGCGAGGTTTCCCGGGCGCGATCGGCCAGGAGCCGCAGCTCCTCGAGATCGACCGGCTTCTTCAGGTAATCGAACGCGCCAAGCTTGACGGCCTCGACCGCGCCCTCGATGGTGCCGTGCGCGGTCATGATGACCACGGGAATGGCGGCATCGAACTCGCGGATCCGGCGGAGCAGCTCGATGCCGCTCATGCCCGGCAGCCGCACGTCGCTGAACACCACGTCGGGGCGCATGGTCTCGAGCAGCCGGAGCGCCTGCTCCGCGTCGGCCGCCGTCTCGGCCTCGTAGCCGGATTCCGTGAGGAACGCCTTGATGGCGCGGGCGAGGGTGCGCTCGTCGTCCACGATCAACACGCTCGAGCCGCTCATCCGGCGCCCTCCGCGGGCAGCCGGAGCCGCACCGTGGTGCCTTCGCCCGGCCGACTCGAGATCTCGAGCCGCCCGCCGTTCTGCTCGACGTAGCGCTTGGCGATGGCGAGGCCGAGCCCCGTGCCTTCCTGCCGCGTCGTGAAGAACGGCTCGCAGACCGACGGCAGCGTCTCGGCCGGAATCCCACCGCCGGTGTCGCTCACCTCGACGACGACGGCGGCGGCCCCATCGCCCCCACCGTTATCGCTGGGCCCGTTGGCCGAGAACGCTTCGATGCGGAGCCGGCCGCCCGACGGCATGGCGTCCAAGGCGTTGGAGACGATCTCGAGAATCGCCTGTTCGATCTGCATCGGGTCCACGCGCACGTGCGGAAGCGTGCCGGGGACGGCCAGCTCCAGATTCACCCGTCGGTCGCGGATCGGCCCGGCCACGGCGGGCAGCAATTCGTCGATCAGCCGCGGCAGGCTCTCCGACACCGGGTGGAACGGCGCCGGGCGACTGAAACTGAGGAGGTGGCTGATGCGGCGGTCGAGCCGATCCACCTCTTCGATGATGGCGTCGAGGTGCTCGGTGGCCGTGGGCGACGCCGGATGGCGGCGCACGAGCTGGGCGGCCGCGCGCAGGCTCGCCAGCGGATTCCGAAGCCCGTGCGCCACCGCCGCCGACATCTCGCCGATCGACGCGAGCTTCCCGGCCTGGACCACCTGCGCCCGCGAGTCGCGGAGCTGGCGCGTCATCCGCGCAAGCGCGCGCGCCAGGTCGCCGATCTCGTCGCGCGAGGTGGCCTCGATCGGGTGGTCGAGATCGCCGGCCCCGACGACCGCCATGGCGCGGGTCAGCTCGCGCACCGGACGCGCGAGGCTGCGGGCCACGAGCCAGCTCCCGACCAGGCCGGCCAGCACCGCCAGGCCGATGATGACGGTGAGGGTCCGGCCCTCGTCGGCGAGAATTTCCTCGAGGCGGCTGTAGGCGCCGCGGACGCTGGACTCGCGCGCGCGCCGGTAGACCTCGCGGTTCATCTGGGTGAGCGCGGGCTGCAGCCGGCCCGTGAGTTCGCGTCGGGCCAGCCGGTAGGCCTCCTCCCGCCGGCCCAGGTCGGCCAGGCGAAAGACGCTGTCGGTGAGCGACGCGATCTGGCGCTGGATGCCCGCGATCCCGTCGGCGAGCCCAGCCTCCTCCGGCCGCAGCTCGGCCCGCCAGCGGTCCTGCCAGTAGCGCACCACCTGGCCGGTGAGCGCGAACTCACGCCGCGCGGACGGGTCGAGCCCGCTCAGATAGCGCCACACCTGCTCGCTCTGGTCGAACATCGCCGTCTCGAGCTCGGCATAGGTGCGCGTGCGCGCCATGCTCTCGCCGAGGGCCGTGAGGGCCCGGCGCTCGAGGGCGTTGCTGCGGATGGCTTCCGCGCCGACCAGCAGCGCGGGGAGGACCATGAGGGAGAAGCCGAACAGGAGTTTGCGCTGGAAGGTCACGGCTCAAACATACGCGGAACGAGCCGCGGGCGGACCGGATGGTCCGCCCTCCTGCCGCGGGCGGTCGAGGATGTCGTGCTTACCTGCCAGATCGAAGGTGTCTGTAAAGGTTCTCTTGTTCCGTCCCATCGAAGTCCCTAATTTCCAGCAACCTACCCGCCGGAGGACGGCCGATGTCGGACGCATTCCTCAGCTCCGACGACTTCGACGAACAAGCCCATCAACTCTACAACGAAGGCCGGTACGATGAAGCGATGATGATGCTCAAGGAAGGCATCATCCTCTACCCACACGCCGTCGAGCTGCACATCGGGAAGGCCTACGCGCACCTGGCACGGGAGGAGTACGCCTGGGCGAGGGGCGCCTTCGAGCTGGCGCTGGCGCTGGATCCCGATCACGAGGATGGGCTGGCCGGTCTGGGCGAGACGCTGCTCAAGCTGGGCGACCGGGCCGGCGCCATGCGCGCCTTCGAGCGCATTCTGCAGCTCGGCTTCCAGGACGACCACGACCTGATGCTGCAGGTGGGCCGGGCGCTCTTCCGCGAGGCGAGCATCGTGCCGGCGCACCGGTTCTTCGACTTGGCGGCGTCGGCGCATGCCGACTCGCCGGACGCGGCGGCCTGCCTCGGCTACGCGTCGCACCGGTTGGGGAACGACGCGGGGTCGCTCTACTGGCTCCGGCGCGCCCTCGAGATCGACGCGGGCTACAGCGAGGCGCGCATCTACCTGGCCAACCTGCTGTACGATCGCGGCGAAACCGAGGCGGCGCTCCATCAGCTCGAGCGCACGCAACCCGAAGATCACTTCGACGAGCTGGGCATCTGGCGGCACATCGAGCTCAAGAAGACCATCTACCGGCTCCCGGACGAAGATCCCGAGCTCGCGCCCTGGCTCGTGCGCCTGGGCGAGGTGGCGGGCGAGCCCGACGCCATCGACCTGCTGCTCGCCGAAGTGGAAGCGCAGCAGGCCGACGGCGGCGTGCGCGATCCGAACCAGCTCGAGCTATTCGGCACGCTGCTGAGCGAGCTGCACGCCATGCAGAAGAAGCCCGGCCACGGGGAGGCCCACCTGGTCGTCACCCTCGCCGGCCAGAGCATCCGGGGAAGCTGGGACGAGATCCTGCTGCAGATGAAGGCCGCCGACCGCGACTGGGCGCACGGGTCGATCGTCGACTTCATGGCCAGCCTCGCGCGGCGGGGACAGGCCGAAACCGGCGTCGTCATCCCCACCACGGATGCGGAGGCCTTCATTCGCGGCAGCGCCGAAGCGGGCGTGCTGCGGATCGTGCAGTAACGGGCGTGGCGGACCGGGAAACGGCCGGCGCCCCGTCGCGCTGGACGGAGGGCGTCCACCGGGACACCCTGAGCAACGGCCTCACGCTGCTCGTGCAGGAGGACCGCTCCGCCCCGGTGGTGGCGGTGGTCACCCACGTGAAGGCGGGGTTCTTCGACGAACCCGACCGCTGGGCCGGTATCTCGCACGTCCTCGAGCACATGTTCTTCAAGGGCACGACGCGGCGCGGGGTCGGCGCGATCGCCCGGGAAACCAAGAGCGCGGGCGGCTATCTCAACGCCAGCACCACGTACGATCACACCTCCTACTTTACCGTGCTTCCCGCCGCCGCCCTTCCCGAGGCGCTCGACATCCAGGCGGACGCGCTCCGCCACTCGATCATCGACGCCGAGGAGCTGGCGCGCGAGCTCCAAGTCATCATCCAAGAAGCCAAGCGCAAGTTGGATACCCCCTCGGCGGTAGCGTACGAGACGCTGCACGAGGTGATGTACGACCGTCATCGCATCCGGCGCTGGCGGATCGGCCACGAGGCGCAGCTCGTGGCGTTCACCCGGGCCGACGTGGACGGCTACTACGCCTCGCGCTACGTGCCCGAGCGGACGATCGTCTCGATCGTCGGCGCGGTAGATCCCGGACGGGCGCTCGCGCTCGCGCGCGCGGCGTACGGCGACTGGCCCGCGGCGCCGGGCGCGGTGGACCCGTCGCCCGAGGAG
>JACCSZ010000147.1 GCA_013812695.1 Gemmatimonadales bacterium
CGGTCTACGAGCCCGGATCCTTCGAGGCCGAGCTGATGGCGATGCTGGAGCCGCGGGACTGGGTGGGCGAGACGGGGTGACACATCCTTAGGCTCCATGCACCGGCGGCGACCCATGCGCCGGAATCTTGTGGCCGACGGGCCACCGCCGTGCGTCGTGGTCCGGCGCTACGGCGGTCACCTGGTCTGCGTAGAGATTGACACAGCCACTCACCGGGTCGGTCGCACGGTGCGGCTGCTGACCATGGACGCGATGCCACTTGAGGCGCTTCGTGTAGAGTACTTTCCCCTCCTGCCTCCCCTCGACGTAGACACTTCAATCCATACAAGTGTGGCGGACCCGACGCGTTGGTATTAGCTGGATCGCTTGGCTGGGCGCGAGCACATTCAAAACGTCGCCGCAGGTCCTGTCGCGCCCCGGTGTCTAGGCCCCGTGGACAGGTGCCCGGCGTTGGCCCAGACGAACAAACCGAATACAAGACTCGTGCCCCCGGTAAGATTACTTGCGCGTCCAGAGCACGGCGTGGGAATCGTTACCCACAACCGTATTTCCCACCACCTGACCCGACGCGTTGATGTCCCATACGTAGCTGTCAGTACCGGGTATGGTCAGATCAATCGTTGTGCCACGCTCCCACACGACGGCATGGATCTGATCGCCGCCGCCGTAACTGCCGGCAACCTGGCCGCGGGCATTGATGGCATTGGGGATAAAACCCGTAGGAGCACCTTGCGTGCTGAGGTCGGTCATCGTGCCGCGTTCCCATAGAAAAGGGTGCACGCCGTTATTGAACGAAAGCCAACTGATTCCGACCACAGCCCCGGACGCGTTGATGCCTGTCGCCGTTGCCAAGTCGCCGCCCAAGGTACCCAGATCGGATGCACCGTCGCGGTCCCAAAGCACAGCACGGGCAAAGTCGTTGACCGTGCACTGCCCTATGGCGCGGCCGGCAGCATTGATCTCCTGCACACCACAATATGTGCCCCCCACCGGTAGCGGCAGAGACACGATGACGTTCTTGTCCCACAAGATGGGAACGCCATCTGCCCCTCCCACCGCCTGGCCACGGTCGTTGATATCCAGAGCGCCGCTGCTCCGCTCGCCGACCGTACCTAGATCGGTCATGACGCCCTTCTCCCACCGGAAGGCGTGGTTCTCGCCGGCTGCCGTCTCGCTCGCCCCCACGACTTGACCGCGGTCGTTGATCCCGAGTCCCTGGCTGTAATCTCCGCCCAGCGTGCCCAGGTCAGTCATGACGCCATTCGCCCAGAGGAACGCACGGGTCTCGCCACTCGGCAGGGTGCTTCCGCCGACTACTTGGCCGGCCGAGTTTATGGCGCTCGCAAACGTGCGGTTTCCCCCAAGGGTGCCCAGATCGACCGCGGTGTACCGCGCAACGGCGGACCGCGCGAGGCTTGCGCTGCCGGACGGCTCGGTCGGCGTCTCCTCGGACGTGCACGCCAGCATCCCGACGGCCAGGCCGACGGATAAGAGCCTGATCGCTTTCATGGCACTAGCTCTCCTTCGCTTTGCTCGTGTGATGCCGACCCGGTTTGACGACCTGCACGCACCGGTTCGGCACGCCCCCCAGCCGGCGCCGCTCACGTCGCCGTGGCACTGAGAGGAGCGGGACCATCCTACAGGACTACCGTCAAGCGGATTTCAAGCCGGGCACCCGAGGCCGGACCTCGGCCACTCCTGCTATTCTACGGCAATCTCGTCTACGGCAATCTCGACCTCATTAGGGCATGCCGTCAGCTCCGATCAGTCGGCGGGTCCGTGCGGCCCTGGATCGCGTGCTGCGCGAGCGCCCAGGCATCGGCGGAGCCTATCAATTCCCCTGCCCAACGGATCCACTCCGTCCGGTGCAGTATGAGCGGGCGAGGCGTTGGCTCTTGCGTGCTGAGGCTCGGGCAAACCTCCCCAAGCAACCCGGCTCCTTGTTTCACGCCTTCCGCCGGGCGTGGGCGACCGCACGGAAGCACCACCCAACCCCCGACGACGCCGCGACGGGTGGATGGAAGTCAACCGTCACCCTCGACCTCTACCAACTGCCTGACGAGGAAACTATTTTGAGCGTCGTCCTCGGTGCAAAGGATTTGCGGGAGAAGAAGGCGTGAATCCCGGACTCACTTGCACAGAATCTTACACACCGTGTGTTCTTGCAAAGTCCGGCGTGGTGTTAACTGATGGCTCGGTAGGCACTTCGGGGCGTTAGCTCAGCTGGGAGAGCACCTGCTTTGCAAGCAGGGGGTCACCGGTTCGATCCCGGTACGCTCCACTCGACATCTTATTGCCCCGCGTACTTTTAGGTGCTGCGGGGTTTTTTCGCGCTGAGCGGCCAGTTGCCCCTTGTCACCGAAAACGTCACGGAAGGATCCTAGAATCGGCCGGTCGGAGCGCGGTCAGCCGATCCCCGAGCACCGCCGCGTGCTGCTCCACCCGATACTCAACCGCCGCGGCGCGGTGGTGCACGTCGCCCAAGTGGCCGTAGATCCGGCGGACCAGGCTATCCCCGCCGTGGCCCATCTCGCGCGCCACGGTGAAGAGGCTCACCGGCGCGCCGGCGTCCAGCGTCTGGAGGCGCGAGGCGCAGTAGCTGTGTCGGAGCGCCCGGCTCCGAATGTCCCCCGCCTGCCACCCCGCGCGCACGGCCACCCGATCGAAGATCTTCCGCACCTCCATCAGCTGCCCGGCCAGGCCGGTCCGGAAGGATGGGAACAGCAGGGCACTTGCCGGTGCGTCGTGGAGGACCATCGCCGCGGTGCGCACGTTGAGATAGGCGTGGAGGACGTCGCGGAGCTGAGGCCAGAGCGGCACCACCCGAGCCGACGTGGCGGTCTTGAGACGGCGGAAGCGGTTCGGGCGGAAGGTGACCGTGCCGCGGGCAAAGGAGACGTCGGTGACCTCCAGTCAGAGGACCTCGGCGCGCCGGCCGCCAGTGAGCAGGAAGGTAGCGAGAAGCGGATGCACCAGGTCGGCCCGGAGCTCGCTGCTCCTGGGTGGCAGCGTCCGCGCCGCCTCCAGGAAGAGCGCGGCATCCGGCACCTCGAGCCAGCGCGCCTCGAGGCGGCGGGCAGCCGGCTTCTCCATCATGGCCGCGACCGGATTGAACCCCGGCGGCACGACCTCTTCCTCCTGTGCGCGGCGGAACAGGTTGCTCAGCGCGTTCAGGTGGTGGCGCACTGTCCCGCCGCTGAGGGTGCGGTTGCCGTGGCTCTTGAGCTGCCCCAGGTGCGTCGTCCACGCCCGGACGTCGGACACACGGATCGTCTCCAGCGCGCGGTCGGTGCCGAGG
>JACCSZ010000149.1 GCA_013812695.1 Gemmatimonadales bacterium
TGGAGCGTACCGGGATCGAACCGGTGACCCCCTGCTTGCAAAGCAGGTGCTCTCCCAGCTGAGCTAACGCCCCCGAATGTTGAGGGCCTAACCTAACGCTTGTGCCACCCGCCCCCAAGACCCCGGCCCGTCATCTGAACGTCACGCTCGCCTCATTCGAGCACACCGCGCTGCCCGTCTCGCACACCTTGTACACGTAGGTGGCCGGGCCGATGAAGTTCCGGGAGTTGGTGTACTTGCCGTCGTTCGGCGTGCTCGTGAGGAACCGGCCGTCCCGGTGGACATCCACCGCGGCGCCGCTCGCCCCGGTCCAGGTGAGTGTCATGTAGTGCTTGGTGGAATCCACGCGCCCCGTCACCCGCAGCGCGATCGCGTCCGACACCGTCACCGCGCCGGCCTGCTGGTGCGTCGCGCCGTCGTCGTCGGTCACCGTCAGCGTGGGCGCATAGGTGCCGGGAGCGGCGAAGGTATGACTCGGGTTCCGCAAGGTCGAGCTTCCCCCGTCGCCCATGGCCCAGAGCCAGGCCGTCAGGCTCCCGTCCGTATCGGTGCTCCGATCGGCAAAGGTGCAACTCAAGCCGCTGCAGCTCGAGGTAAAGGCGGCGGTCGGAGGCACGTTGGGCGGCGGCTCGATCTCCGCGTCCGATCCGATCCGCACGATCGCCCCGACCGACGGCACGTCATTGGTATCCAGCACGAACAGCAGGTAGTGGCCGGGTGGAGTGCGATTCCGGCTCTTGGGAGCCGAGACGGACAGGGCGCCCGCCGCAGGGGAGAACGTGAGCCACTGGAACCGCTGGTTCATGTCGAAGCCGTGGGTGGTGGAGCCGAGCCGGACCAGGCTGACCTTGCGGATGGCCCCCGCGTCGTCCGTAGCCACGCTGAACGTCGTGCCATACCCCACGGCCGCCGGTGCGGCGGTGATCGCGGGCCGCGGGCCGCGGGACAGATAGGGTGGTGAGAACAACTCCGCGGTCTTCTCGTTGGGCGCCCCCGCGCCGTCGCCGCTCCCGGTGTGCAGCACGCGGCCATCGGGCAGCAGAATCGACGCGGAGTGATAGGTCCGGCCGACCGTGTTGCTCGCGAGCGTGGTCCAGGCGCCGGTCAGCGGGCTCCAGAGCTCCGCGGTGCGTACGGCCGCCCCCACGTCGTTGAAGGCGGTGCCGCTGCTGCCGCCCGTCGCCAGGACCTCACCGGTGGGCAACACGGTCGCGTTGAGATGGCGCCGGCGCGTAGCCATCGACCCCGTCCATTGCCACGCCGGGGCCGGCGCGTTGAGGTCGATGATCTCGGCGGTGTTGGTGGTCCGGCCGCCACCGGCATACAGGATCTTTCCATCGTCGTACATGACCGCGGCCCCGTAATCCCGGGTGCCGTACAGGCGCTCCCCGACCAGGGTCCAGTAGCCGGCACCGGTCGGGTTCAGATAGCGCGTCGTCTGCAGCTCGCCAGCGTAGAAGACGCGGCCGTTGGGCGCCAGGAAGGCGCGAGGATAGTACGGGAGATTCCGGCTGGCGCCGGTCAGCGCCCGCACCGATCCCCCGCTCCAGACTTCCGGGATTTTCACTACGACTCCGTTTTCGTCGCGCCCGGCGAGGATCACCACGTCACCGGAACCGAGGGTGGTATTCGTGGGATACCAGCGGCCGCGTTGCATGGGAGTCGATACGCTCCAGCTTCCCGTGGCGGCCGTGAACAGGTTGTTGTCCGGCAGGCCGTGGTCGTCGGAGATGTGGCCACCGGAGACGAGCAGCCGGCCATCCGCGAGCAGCGAGTGGCCGGCGCAGAAGATCAGTGCGGGGCTCGGCACGCCCGTGAACCCACCGGTCGTCGGATCCCAGAGCTGCGGCGTCCCGTAGTGTCCCCACGACAGAACCCGCCCATCCGGCAGCAGGCTCACGTGCAGCGCCACCACGGGCCAGGAGAACGGCGCGCTCCACGCTCCCGCCGCTTCGACCGAGGCCATCGCCGACGCCGGCGCGGGGACCGCGGGGGCGCCGCAGGTGGTGCCGAGGTTCCGCCGCCGGGCCACCCGTGCATCGTTGTGGAAGAGTTCCACCACGCCACGCGCCGTGGTCTCGAGCTCCGTCTCACTGTACCCCGGGTCGGCGCCCGGCCCTTCGCGGAGGGTGAGCCCCCCGGTCTCCCGGGTGCCCACTACCCGGTAGGTCACATGTATCGCCGACGTGGTCGCGTTGGTGGGGAGAAACTTGTTGCCGCAGACGTACACCAGATCGATCGGCTCGAGCGTGCTCCCATCGGGTGTGTCGCGCTCGGCCGGCGGCTCGGGACGCGCCGGCGGCGACTGCGCGTCGTCGCGGCAGGCGCCGAGCGCCGCACTTGCGCAGCCCAGGGTGACGAGAAGCGACCGGAGTCGTGCCATCGTGGACAACCTCGAGGGAGGGTCCTGCCCACCGCCCAGATGGATAGGGCGAACCGGCAACCTTTCGCACGGTTGTGGGACAGAGCGGCGACAGTATGGCGCGGACTCCACAGGAATGCTCCCTGTGCAAGCCGATCGCCCGGGCTCCGGGCCGCGTAGCGGCCTTGAACAGGGTCGATTGCACCCACCGTGCCGCCCGTCGTGCGTGTCGAGAGCTGCAGCCGAGCTTCCATATTCGGGGGATGTGGTGGAGCGGGATCGGACGAGAGTTGGGCGAGGAGGGACTCGATGCGTTCCGGGAGTCGAAGCACGTGCACCTGGACTACGTGATGGAGCGGAAGTCCTACTGGGATCCGTACCGCGCTCGACCGATTCCGGCGCATGGGTCGCCGCCGGTGCATGGAGCCTAAGGATGTGTCACCCCGTCTCGCCCACCCAGTCCCGCGGCTCCAGCATCGCCATCAGCTCGGCCTCGAAGGATCCGGGCTCGTAGACCG
>JACCSZ010000163.1 GCA_013812695.1 Gemmatimonadales bacterium
AGCCGGTGCGGGAGACGGACAAGCCGTTCCTGATGCCGGTGGAGGACGTGTTCTCGATCACGGGGCGGGGGACGGTGGCGACGGGGCGGATCGAGCGCGGGGTGGTGAAGGTGGGGGAGGAGGTGGCGGTGGTGGGGTTCAACAGCCAGAAGCGGACGGTGGTGACGGGGGTGGAGATGTTCCGCAAGCTGCTGGATCAGGGGCAGGCGGGGGACAACGTGGGGCTGTTGCTGCGGGGGGTGGAGAAGCACGAGATCGAGCGCGGGATGGTGCTGGCGAAGGGGGGGAGCATCACGCCGCACACGCACTTCGAGGCGGAGGTGTATGTGCTGACGAAGGAGGAGGGCGGGCGGCACACGCCGTTCTTCAAGGGCTACCGGCCGCAGTTCTACTTCCGGACGACGGACGTGACGGGGTCGGTGGAGCTGCCGGCGGGGGTGGAGATGGTGATGCCGGGGGACAACATCCAGATGACGATCGAGCTGATCACGCCGATCGCGATGGACGAGGGGCTGCGCTTCGCCATCCGCGAGGGCGGCCGCACGGTCGGCGCCGGGGTGGTCACCAAGATCCTGAAGTAGAGGAAGCAATGCCGAGAGACAAGATCACGCTCGAATGCACCGAGTGTAAGAACCGCAACTTTTTCGCGGACAAGAACAAGCGGAAGCATCCGGAGCGCGTGGAACGGCGGAAGTACTGCCCCCGGTGCGACACGCATCGCGTGCACAAAGAGTCGAAGTAATCATGGACCGTGTGCAGGTGGCGCAGCCGACCAACCGCGTGACCGGGTGGGTGGACAGGAGCCGGCATTTCCTGGTCGGCGTGCGCGATGAACTGAAGAAGGTCACCTGGCCCACCCGCGAGGAGCTGATCAAGGCCACGCGGATGATCGTGATCCTGAGCATCGTGCTCGGGATCACCATCGGGCTGATGGACTACCTGCTGCAGCTGATTCTCGTCGAGGGGATCGCGCGCCTCGCGCGGTAAGCCTATGGAATACCGCTGGTACGCGATCCAGACGACGGCCGGGCACGAGAACAAGGTGCGGAACCTCCTGCAGCGCCGCATCGAGGAGGATCCGCGCCCGCTCGAGCAGAAGCTGATCCGGCAGGCGCTGGTGCCGGTGCAGGACGTCATCGAGATCAAGAACGGCAAGAAGCTCACGGTGGAGCGGAAGCTCTACCCGGGGTATGTGCTGGTCGAGATGGCCATGAGCCAGGAAGCCCTGCACGTCGTGAACAGCATCCAGGGCGTGATCAAGTTCGTCGGCACGGGCAAGCTCCCGCAGCCGCTTCGGCAGGACGAGGTCAACCGGCTGCTCGGCGTGGCCGAGGCGGTGACGGAATCGGAGCCGAAGGAAGAGATCCCGTTCATGATCGGCCAGGTCGTCGAGATCACCGAGGGCCCGTTCTCCGACTTCAGCGGCACGGTCGAAGAGGTGCTGGCGGACAAGGGCAAGGTGAAGGTGTCGGTCAGCCTGTTCGGACGGCCGACGGCGGTGGAGCTGGATTACCTGCAGCTCCGGGGGCATTAGCAGGTCATCCGGAGCGAAGCGAAGGATCGGCCAGGACATGCGAGTGAGACTGGATGCTCACTGCTGCCGCCGGCCCGATCCTTCGCTTCGCTCAGGATGACAGCCGCTTCGCTCAGGATGACAGCCGCTTCGCTCCGGATGACACGGCACCACCCGCGACCGCGCGGGTCATCGCGGCAGGATCGGACGCGCTGGAGCGTCCGCCGAACCGAGGAGAGTCATGGCAAAGAAGATTCAGGCAATGGTCAAGCTGCAGTGTCCGGCCGGCGCGGCGACGCCCGCGCCCCCGGTGGGCACGGCGCTGGGTCCGCACGGCGTGAACATCATGGAATTCGTGAAGCAGTTCAACGCCCGGACGCAGAGTCAGAGCGGGATGGTGATCCCCGTGGTCGTCACGATCTTCGCTGACCGTACGTTCACCTTCATCACCAAGACGCCGCCGGCACCGAACCTCCTGCTCAAGGAAGCCGGGGTGGACAAGGGCAGCGGTCAGCCCAACCGGACCAAGGTCGGCAAGGTCACGCGCGCGCAGGTCAGGAAGATCGCGGAAATCAAGATGGCCGACCTCAACGCCGCCGACCTCGACAGCGCCATGCGCATGATCGCCGGCACCGCCCGGTCCATGGGCCTGGACGTGGTGGACTGATGGCGACCCAGGGTAAGAAGTTCCAGGCCGCGGCCGAGCGGGTCGACCGGACGCGCGAGTACCAGATCCCCGACGCCGTGACGCTCGTCAAGGGCGCGTCGTTCGCCAAATTCGACGAGACCGTGGACGTGGCCGTCCGCCTGGGGGTCGACCCTCGCCACGCCGACCAAGTCGTCCGGGGCACCGTCGTCCTCCCGCACGGAACCGGAAAGCCGGTTCGCGTGTTGGTGATCACGCAGGGCGAGCGGGTCCGCGAGGCGGAAGCCGCGGGCGCGGATTTCGTGGGCATCGAATACATCCAGAAACTGAAGGACGGCTGGCTGGAGTGCGACGTCATCGTCGCCACCCCGGACGTCATGGGCCAGCTCGGCCAGTTGGGCCGCGTCCTCGGCCCGCGCGGCCTGATGCCGAACCCCAAGGCCGGCACGGTCACGATGGACGTGGGTCGGGCGGTCCGCGAGATCAAGGCGGGCAAGATCGAGTTCCGCGTGGACAAGACCGGCAACGTCCACGCCCCGGTCGGCAAGGTGTCGTTCTCGCCGGCCCAACTAGCCGACAATGTCACGGCGTTCATGGACACGATCGTCCGCGCCAAGCCGTCGGCGGCCAAGGGTACCTACATCCGCTCGGCGACCATCTCGAGCACCATGGGCCCGGGCGTGCGGCTCGATACGGCGGTATACCGATGAACAAGACCGAGCGCCAGGAGACGGTGGACAGCCTGAGCGCATTGCTCAAGGACACGCCCCACGTCTACGTGACGGACTTCAGCGGCATGAGCGTGCTGCGGATGACCGAGTTCCGCCGCCGGCTTCGCGCCGCGGGGGTCTCGTACGTGGTCGTCAAGAACACGCTGGCCCAGCGTGCACTGGCCGCCAACGGCATCACCGGGCTGGACGAGCATCTGGCCGGACCGACCGGGCTGGTGCTCACGAAGGATGCGCTCACGGCGGCCAAAGTCCTCGGCGATTTCGCCAGAGAGTTCGAGCGGCCGACGGTCAAGGCGGGGCTGGTGGACGGCAAGGCTGTCCTGCCCGCCCATGTCAAGCGCCTCGGCGAGATCCCGTCGCGCGAGGTGCTGCTGGCCCAGATCGCCGGGTCGATGAACGGCATCCTGTATTCCTTTGTCGGCGCCCTCGAGGCCCTCCGCGAACAGCGCGATACCGCTTCTTAACCGTACGGAGATAGTGACATGGCAACGACCACGCTGAGCAACGAAGAGATCCTCGACGCGATCGGCAACAAGTCCGTCCTCGAGCTCGCGGACCTCATCGACGCGTTCAAGACCAAGTTCAACGTCACCGTCGCGGCGGCCCCGGCCGGTGGCGCCGGTGGTGGCGCCGCCGCGGCGCCGGCGGTCGAAGAGAAGACCGAGTTCGCCGTCGTGCTCAAGGCGGGGGGCGCCAAGAAGATCCAGGTCATCAAGGCAGTCCGCGAGATCACCAGCCTGGGCCTCAAGGAAGCGAAGGACGCCGTGGACAACTCACCCACCGTCCTCAAGGAAGGGATCTCGAAGGCGGAGGCCGAGGAGATCAAGAAAAAGCTGGAAGAGCAGGGCGCGGAAGTCGAGCTGAGGTAGGGCGCAGCCCCCATCCCCGACCGTGGGCGGGCCGCTCCGGCCCGGCGCACGGCGGGGAGGGAGACCTGCCACCTATTTCAGTGAGACGAATGCACGCTCATAGCTCTCGGAAGTTCCCGTATCTGCCGAGCCCCCAAGGGTACCCCGTCTTCCGGCGGGGGACCCGCGTTGGGGCCATTTGTGTTGCGTGGGAGTGAGCCACTGATGCCTCAGACGACCCGATCGGTTATCACGTTCAGCAAGCGAGAGGGCGGCATGCCGATGCCGCACCTGCTCGACATCCAGACCGCGGCGTTCCAGACCCTGCTGGTACCCGATGACGTCGAAGGCGAACGCCAGGACGTCTCGCTGGAGCGCGTCTTCCGGGACCTGTTCCCGATCACCGACGTCAACGAGAAGTACAAGCTCGAGTTCCTGGGCTACGCGCTGGGCGAGGCCAAGTACGCGGTCGAGGAGTGCATCGAGCGCGACATGACCTACGCCGCGCCGCTCAAGGCCAAGCTCCGCCTGGACGTCTACGAGGAGGTCGAAGGGCAGAAGCGGCTCAAGAACGCCATCGAGAAGGAGGTCTACCTGGGCGAGCTGCCCATCATGACCCCGCTCGGGACGTTCGTCATCAACGGCGCCGAGCGCGTGGTGGTGAGCCAGCTCCACCGGTCGCCGGGGGTGGTGTTCGAGGAGGATACGCATCCCAACGGGCAGCGGCTGTTCTCGGCGCGGATCATCCCGTTCCGGGGCTCGTGGGTCGAGTTCACGATCGACATCCACGACGTGATCTACGTCCATATCGACAAGAAGAAGAAGTTTCCGGCCACGGCGCTGCTCCGCGCCTTCGGCCACGGAAACAACGCGGACATCCTGAAGCTGTTCTTCGCGACGAAGGAACTGAATATCACCGGCAAGCTCGAGGGCCGGCAGGAAAAGCGCGAGGTCATCGGCTCGCTACTCGCGCAGGACGTGGCGAACCCCG
>JACCSZ010000192.1 GCA_013812695.1 Gemmatimonadales bacterium
GAGGTGTGCGACCTGCTCGACGCCGGGGGATTCGACCGCATCCTGGTGGAGACCGTCGGCGTGGGCCAGTCGGAGCTCGACATCGCCCGAATGGCCGACGCGACGGTCCTCGTGCTGGTCCCCGAGTCGGGTGACGGGATTCAGACCCTCAAGTCCGGAGTCATGGAGATCGCCGATCTGTTCGTGGTCAATAAGGCCGACCGCCCCGGTGCTGAGAAGCTGCGGCAGGAGATCGAGGTCACGCTCGGCATCCGACGGGGCAATGCATACCGGAATGTGCCGGCCCACCATGGGTTGAAGGGCAGGGCGGCGCGCCCGGCGGGTGTCACCCTGAGCGGAGCGAAGGTGGTATCGCCCGAAGTCCGCCATCTTCGCTTCGCTCAGGCGGACGACACGGGAGACGACGCGTGGGAACAGCCCGTCCTGCTCACCGTCGCGGCCAAGGGCGACGGCGTGCCGGAGTTGCTCGCAGCCCTCGACCGGCATCACGCGTGGCTCGCCGACAGCGGCACGCTCGGTGAGCGGCGCCGGAGCCGGCTGCTCGATCGCACGCGCGAGGTCGTCGACCGGGCCACGCGCCGCTGGATCTGGGAAGAGACCCGGGCCGATCAGCGCATCGCCGAGCGCCTCGACGAGATCGTGGCCGGCCGTCTCAGTCCATACGACGTCGCCGCCGAGGTGCTGGACGGCCTCAAGCAAGGCGAGCGCCTGTGACGACCTGGAGCGCCGAGCGCGACGCCGAGACGGCGCGCAGGCTGGCCGAGCAGGAGCGCGAGCTCGTGCGGCTCCGCGCCGAAGTCGCGGCCTGGCGTGCCGCGGCGGCGGCGTTGCCCACCCGCACCGACTCCGACTTTACCAGCGTGTCGGGCCGGTCCGTCGAGCCGGTGTACACCCCGCTCGACGTCGCTTCGAATCTGCACGGCGCCGCTGGCCTTCCCGGCGAGTTCCCGTTCACCCGCGGCATCCACCCCACGATGTATCGCGGCCGCCTCTGGACCATGCGGCAGTTCGCCGGCTTCGGCACCGCGGACGATACCAACGCGCGCTACAAGTTCCTGCTCGAGCGGGGACAGTCCGGGCTCTCGGTCGCGTTCGACTTCCCGACGCTGATGGGATACGACTCGGATCATCCGCGGTCCGAGGGCGAAGTCGGGAAGTGCGGCGTCGCCATCTCGAGCCTGGCCGACATGGAAACCCTGTTCGAGGGCATCCCGCTGGACCGGGTCTCGACGTCGATGACGATCAATGGCCCCGCGGCCATGCTGTTCTGCTTTTACGTCGCCGCCGCGGAACGCCAGGGCGTTCCCCTCGCCGAGCTCCAGGGCACCATCCAGAACGACATTCTGAAAGAGTACATGGCGCAGCACGCCTGGATCTACCCGGCGGAGCCCGCGCTCAAGATCATCGTGGATCTGTTCGAGTGGGCGGCCGAGCACACGCCCAAGTGGAATACGATCTCGATCTCCGGCTACCACATCCGGGAGGCCGGCGCCACGGCCGCGCAGGAGTTGGCGTTCACGCTGGCCAACGGCTTCTGCTACGTGGAGCACGGGGTGGCGAGGGGGCTCGAGGTGGACCGGTTCGCGCCTCGGCTCTCGTTCTTCTGGGACGTGCACAACGACTTCTTCGAGGAGATCGCCAAGCTGCGGGCCGCCCGCCGCATCTGGGCGCGGCACGTCCGCGAGCGCTACGGTGCCCGGGACCCCCGAAGCTGGCGGATGCGGTTTCACTGCCAGACCGCCGGTGTCACCCTCACGGCCCAGCAGCCGCTCAACAACGTCGTGCGTGTCGCATACCAGGCCCTCGCGGCGGTCCTGGGCGGCACTCAGTCGCTGCACACGAACGCGTTCGACGAGACGCTGGCGCTGCCCACCGAGGAGTCGGTCCGGATCGCGCTCCGCACGCAGCAGATTCTGGCCTACGAGACGGGCGTGCCCAACGTCGCCGACCCGCTCGGCGGGTCGTACTACGTGGAAGCGCTGACGGACGGGCTGGAGCGTGAAGCCGAAGGTTTGTTCGCGGAGATCGACGCGCAGGGCGGGGTGGTCAAGGCGATCGAATCCGGCTGGTTTCAGCGTCAGATCGCCGGCAGCTCGATGCGCTTCCAAGGCGAGATGGAGCAGGGCCGCCGAACCCTTGTGGGCCTCAACGAGTTCGTCGAGGACTCGGAGGCGACGGTCGAGATCCTGAAGGTGGGCGACGCCGCCGAGCGCACGCAACGCGAGCGGCTCGCCCGGGTGCGCGCCGAGCGCGACGACCTGGCGGTCCACGCCCGTCTGGCCGAGCTCCGCAACGCCGCCGCCGCCGACCGGAACATCATACCCGCCATGCTCGACTGTGCGCGTGCCTACTGCACGCTGTTCGAGATCCGGCATGTGCTCGAGGATATTTATGGCAGCTATCGGGAGCCGATCTTCTTCTGACCGCAGCCGCACGGCAGGGCGCGGGAGCACCGGGCGGGGCCAATCGAGGGACGCGGTGCCGGCGGTGGGGGAGCGGCTCCAGCGTCTCACGACGGTCGATCCCGGCTCGCATTGCGTGGTCACCTGCTATATCAAGCTCGAGCCCAGGGACCGGAGCCGCGGCAAGTACCTGATCAAGGTGAAGAATCGGGTACGTGCCGCCATGCACGCCTTGCCGGGGCTCGGCCACGATCGCGAAACGCAGGAGGAGGTGGCGCGCGACCTCGACCGCGTGCAGCAATACCTGCGGGTCCCGGCCAACCTGCCCTCGACGCAGGGGCTCGCCATCTTCGCCTGCGAGGGGATCGGCCTGTTCGAGGCGGTGCCGCTGCCCGTCGTACATCGCTCGCGCCTCGCCGTCGAAACCACGCCCCTGGTGCGGGAGCTCGCGTCGGTGGAGGACGAGTTCGGGCGGCTGCTCACCGTGGTCCTCGACCGCATGGGCGCGCGGTTCTTCGAGGTGACCGCGTACGAGACGCGCGAGCTGCCGGGGCTGCGCGCGGACAGCACCCGGGGCAAGCGATTTCACGGCGATGGCAGCGGCACGATGATGGGCGAGCACACCTACCACAATCGGATCCGCACCGAGAAGCAGCGCCACTTCGAGGCGATCGCGCGCGAACTCTTCACCATCGACCGGCGCCAGCCGGCGCACGGGATCGTGCTCGCGGGCACGGGCACGGAGGCGGGGGCAGTCGAGCCGTTCCTGCACAACTATCTCGCCGAGCGGGTCATCGGCACCGCGAAGCTCAACCCGAAGGACGCCACCCCGGCGGCGGTCCACGCGGCCACGCTGGCGGTCCGCGAGACCTGGGAGCGGAAGGAAGAGCGGGCGCATGCGCACGAGATGCTGGAGGGCTTGGGAAGCGGCTGGAGCGTCAACGGCATCGACGCGACGCTCCAGGCACTGGCGCGCGGCCAAGTGCGCACGCTGCTCGTCCACGCGGACGCCAGCGAGCCCGGCTTTCGCTGCGGCCAGTCGGGCCGCCTGGCCCGCACCGAGCGCGAGTGCCGCGACGAGGGGCAGCCCGTGCCCGTGCTTGACGTCGTGGACGACGCGATCGAGGAAGCGCTCCGGCAGCGGGTGAACGTCGACGTGGTGTATGACCAGGAGGCGCTCGACACCGTGGACGGCCTGGCGGGGCTGCTGCGGTTCCGCTGACGCGTGGCCCTTCGAGCCGTGCTCTTCGACGCGGGAAACACGCTTCTGTTTCTCGATTACGACCGCATGGCCGCCGCGGTGGGTGCCGCGGTCGACCGGCCGCTCACCGCCGCGGCGCTCGCGGACGGCGCGGCGGCGGCGGCGCGCATCATGGAACAGGCT
>JACCSZ010000201.1 GCA_013812695.1 Gemmatimonadales bacterium
CGGCGGCAGGCAGCCCTGCACCCGCGATGCCCCACCTGGAGTTCGCGTGCGGCGGCCCCGGCGATGAGGGCCTCTCCGCTGCTCAAGGCGCGAGTCCCGAGTACACCGCCCAGACGCCCAAGACGAGGAAGACGGCACCGGTCCCGCGCGGAACGCGGTGTGCCATCGCGGTCAGGCGCTCCAGCACCTCCGCACCCCGGGGCCAAGCAATCAGGACGAGCAGCGGAAACGACAGAGCCACCCCGAACACCGCCAACGCCAGGAAGCCTTGGGCCAGGGTCCCGGCTCCAAGCGTGGCCGCAAAGACGGCCGCCAGGATCGGCGCGGCGCAGGCGGGCAGATTGAGGCCGAAGAGCAGTCCCAATCCCGCGCTTGTGGACACCGCCTCCCGTCGCCTGAGCGACGGGCCGAGCGTCCCCTGCAACACGCCTTCCAAGCCCAGCAGATACACGAGCCCAAGACCGGCATAACCTGCGCCCAACGCCACCCAGAAGGCACGCTGCAGGCTGACGAAGACCGTGCCCATCAGTGCCGCGAGCACTCCCAACATCCCCAGCGACAGGGCCCGCACTAGGGTGAAGGTCACGACCGCCCTCCACCGCGCCGGCTGCGCCCTGCCCTCCAGCGTCCGGAGGAAGATCGCGCTGGAGCCGATCGAGCACGGCTCGAGGAAGCCCAGCAGCCCCAGGCCGAGCGGCAGCACGAGCAGCATCCAGGTATCCATGGGTTCAGCAGCGGCTCATCGGTAGCCCAGCTCCTCCAACTGGCCGCGGAGCGCGTCCTCGCTCACGGCGGACGGCTCATACACCACGAGGACCTCCTTCCGGATCACGTCGGCGACCACCTTGCGCACGCCGCGCGAACGGCCGAGATGCTCCTCGATGCGGGCCGTGCAGGTCGGGCAGTGTATCCGCCGCGCGGGAATCACCGTTTCGACCACATTCGCCGTGCTTCCACCTACACCCTCCTTCGTACCACCGAGATCGAGGCGGATCAGACTCAGGGTCGAGAGCAGCACCGCCGCCACCGAGGCCGACATGATGCCGATCGCGATGGGCACGGTGATCGCCCCCGCGACGGCGAGCGTCATCCCACTAAGGTTTGCGAACACCGCGATGGCGATGTTGTGCCGCATCTTGCGATGCGAGGCCCGGCCCAGGCGCAGGGCCGCCGCAACCTTGTCCAGCCGGTCGCTCACGAGCACGACGCCCGCGGACTCCATGGCCACGTCGGTTCCGGCGCCGAGCGCGATGCCGACATCGCTCTGCATGAGGGCGGGCCCGTCGTTGATGCCGTCTCCGACCATCGCGACTCGGCGCCCCGCAGCCTGAAGCGCGTGCACCACTTCGGCCTTCTGGTGGGGCAGGACCTCCGCGTGCACCTCGGCGATACCGATCTCCGCGGCCACCGCCTCCGCGACCGCACGGCTGTCGCCCGTGAGGAGTACCGAGCGCACGCCGAGCCGCGCGAGGTCCTGCACGGCGTCGGCCGCGCCGGGGCGCGGCAGATCCTGGAGCGCCAGGGCGGCGAGCAGCTCGCCATCCGCGGCTGCGTACACCACGGTATGCGTGCGCTCCAGCATCCGGGCCCGACTCAGGGCGACCTCAGGCATCGCGATCCCTTCCGCCTCGAGCCAGCCCCGGCGCCCGACGAGGACCCGGCGCTCCGCCACGGTAGCCACGACGCCCTGGCCCGGAACAGCCTGGAAGGTCGTTGCCTCGGGGGCCCGGATCTCGTGAAACTCCGCGTAGCGCACGATGGCGCCGGCCAGGGGGTGCTCGCTGCCGGATTCGGCGGCCGCGATCAGCGCCAATGCGTCCGTCTCGTCGCCCCGAAACACCAGGACCTCACGCAGCGTCGGGCGGCCGTAGGTGATCGTGCCGGTCTTATCCCACACGACCGTATCGACACCGGCCAGCGCCTGGAAGAACTCCCCCGCGCGCACCAGCAGCCCCCGGGCGATCCCGTGCCCGCCGCCGATGGCGAGCACCATCGGTGTAGTGATCCCGAGCGCGCACGGATAGCCCATGATGATCGTGGTGAGTCCAATGAGCGTGGCCTGCGGGAGGCTCCCCGTCGCGAGCCACCATCCCGCGAATGCAAGCGACGCCACCGCGTACACCACCGGTCCGTAGTAGTTCATCAGTCGGTCCATGAGGAGCTGGATGGGCGGCTTCTTCTCCTCGATCTGCCGCATGAGCCCCACGACCTGCGCGACGTACCCCTCGCTCGCCGGGCGCGTCACCTCGACCCAGACGATGCCGTCCAGGCTGATGGTCCCGCCGATCACCTCGCTCCGTACGCCGGCGCCTGGCCCGTCCTCGTGGCCCTCGCTGGCCTCGCGGTACACCGGCATACTCTCGCCGGTCACGCTCGAGCAGTCGAAGCTCGACCGGCCCTTTCGAATACGCCCGTCGAGCGGCACCCGCTCGCCGGGCCGGATGACGATCGTCTCGCCACGACCGACCTCGGCGACCGGCACCTCGACCTCGCGCCCGCCGCGCACGACCCGCGCCTCGTTCACCTGCAGGGCCAGGAGACGCCGCACGCTCTCGGCAGCGCGCTTCCGCGTGCCGAGCTTGAAATAGCCGAAGAAGAGATGGAGCGCCATCAGCCAGATGGCGACGGGAAAGAAGTCGGGCCACACCGTGGGCGCGACGAGGTGAGCCACGCCGATCGCAAACGCGCCCCACGCACCGGTCGAGAGCAGCACGTTGGCGTTGACGACCCGCTGCCGCAGGGCCATGAGCGTCTTGCGGAGGATCGGGGAGCCGATCCAGAGCAGTACCGCCACGGCCAGGAGGCCGCTCAGGATGGCGCGCGCCCGTGGATCAACTCGCAGCAGGTTCAGCGGGTCGAGGGCGAGATCCGCCACGGCGACGCCCATGGCGAGGAATCCCCGGCGCTTGATGGTGCCGAAGATGGCCTCGTCGGTCTCGACCTGCTGTGCCTCGGTGGCCACGACCGTGTAGCCGAGGTCCTCCACCCTCCGGGAAACGTCCGTTTGGGTGACCCGGGCCGGGTCCGCATCGACCAGAATGATCCCGTGCACCAGATTGACCTGTACGCTGTGAACGCCGGGCAGCCGCCCAAGCGCCTTCTCGACCGACATCGTGCAGAACGAGCACATGAGCCCGCTCGCCTTCACCTGAATCAGTCGCGATGCCATCGTGACCTCCTGAATCGCCACGAGGTGAGCGTGCGCGACACGCCGATGGACCTACGCGCAGCAGGACAGCAGCGCGACGTCTTTGGTGAAGGTCCGCGCGGCGAGCTTGAGCCCCTCGCCCCAGGTGAGGTAGGGGTGGAGCGTGGAGACGAGGTTCTGGGCCGTGAGCCTGAACCTGATGGCGAGCGCCGCCTCGCCGATGACGTCTCCGGCATTCGGGGCCACGAGGTGCGCGCCCAGCAGCCGGTCGGACGCCGCGTCGGCCACGAGCTTGATGAGTCCCCGCTGCCGGTACGAGACCGCCGCCCGCGACAGCGCCGCGACCGGGAGCGTCGTCACCCTGGGATCGTAGCCCGCTTCCGGGCCTCGGCCTCGGTGAGCCCCACGGTGGCGACCTGCGGGTCGGTGAAGGTCACCGCCGGCGTCGCTGTGAGGTCGACCGGGATCGGTCCCTCGTTCGTCCGACCCGCCAACGCCGCCTGGGCGGCGATCCCTCCCTGAAGCGCCGCCACGTAGACGAAGCCCGGCCCGCCGGTGACGTCGCCGGCCGCGTAGATCGCCGGATGCGAGGTGCGCATGAACTCGTCGGTCGCGATGAAGCCGCGCCGGTCCATGCGAACGCCGGCCGTCTCGAGGCCCAGGTCCGCCGTGTTCGGCTGCCGCCCCGTGGCGACGAGCACCTGTTCGGCATGGACCTCGCCACTCATGCCCGCGCGCTCCACGGTGAGCACCACCTCGCTCCCTCGACGTGCCGCC
>JACCSZ010000222.1 GCA_013812695.1 Gemmatimonadales bacterium
AGCGGAGGCCTCCAGTCGGACATCAACGTGACGCCGATGATCGACGTGCTGCTCGTGCTGCTGATCATCTTCATGATCACCCAGCCGCTCTCGCGGATGGCGCTGGACGTACAAGTGCCGCCGCCCGACGAGCCCGTCACCACCAAGACGCCGCCCAGCCAGATCGTGCTCGAGCTGGCCGACGACGGCGGATATTCCATCAACGGCCAGCCGGTCCCGAAGGACCAGCTGGACACCCAGATCCACGCCATCTACGACCAGCGCCCGGCCAAGCTCCTGTTCATCAAGGCGGGCGCCAACCGGATCTACCAGGACGTCGTCGAAGCCATGGACGTCGCCCGTGGGGCCGGGGTACAGATCATCGGCTTCACGCCAGAGGAAGCCAGGGCCACGCGCTAGACGGGCGCCGGCTGTAGTGTCACGCGCGGGGACCGGACTTCGGTCCCCGCGCGTGCGTTCTCGATCGTGCGTGCAGGGACGATCGAAGCGTCCTTCCGGCCAGAGCGGCCGCATCGCGCCGGTTATCTTACGCTTCCCGAGCACCCATGCCCATCGAGGGTCTTACGCGCGCGCCAGTTCCTCCCCGCCTCACCCTGCCCGGCTCGCGACGGCGCTATGGCAGCCTCCTCATCTCGGTGCTGGTGCACGTGCTGATCGTGGCGCTGGCGGTGCGGAGCGGCGAGCGGTTGTGGCCCCACACCTTCGCGCCGGGTGCCATGACGCGCGAGCCCGGCGGCGGCGGCGGTGGCGGGGCATCCGGGGTGACCTATATTACCCTCCCGCCGGCGCCCGAGCCGGTGATGCCGCGGCGGACGATCGCGGCAGCGCCGGTTCCGCCGATGCGGGTCGAACCCGACCCGACGCCCAGGCCGGCCGTGCCGCCCCCCACTCCGACGCCCGAGGTATCCGCTCCGCCCCCGCCGACGGTCGACACGCAACCACCCGCCCTCGCGCCGGGTAGGACTGATGCGGTCACTGCCTTGGCTCCGGGCGCCGGTCCCGGGGCCGGCGGCGGCACCGGTGGTGGCGTGGGACAGGGGATCGGCCCGGGACAGGGGCCGGGCGCCGGGCCGGGCGATGGCGGCGGCGGGGAGGGTGGCGCGATCCGCCCGCCCGAGCTCCGCGACCTGGCCTTTCCGTTCGACACGCCGCCCAAGGAACTGCGGGGCGCATCGCTGGCGGTCACCTTCTGGGTGCGGGTCGACGGCCAGGTGGAGCGCTACGCGGTCGAGCCGGTCATCGGCGACCGCGACTACGCCCGCAAGTTCGACGAAGTGATCAGGGCGTTCCGGTTCACGCCGGCCCGCGCGCCGGACGGCAGGCGGGTGGCGGGCACGACGACGGTCACCTTCACGCTGCCCGGCAAGCGCAGCTCGTAGCTTCCCCCATTGAGGACGTCATGAACCGGCTCTTCCTCCGGAAATCGGTGCAGGACTGTGAGAACGACCTCCAGGAGCGCGGCGGGCTCAAACGCTCGCTCGGCAAGTGGCACCTCACGTCCCTTGGCGTCGGCGCGACGATCGGCGCCGGGATCTTCGCCACGACGGGCACCGCCATCGTGGGCGATCCGCTGCGGCCCGGAGCCGGTCCGGCCATCGTGCTCTCGTTCCTGCTGACCGCGCTCACCTGCGGATTCGCCGCGCTCTGCTACGCGGAGTTCGCGGCGATGGTGCCGATCGCCGGCTCGGCGTACACCTACGCCTACGCGTCCCTCGGCGAGCTGGTGGCCTGGATCATCGGGTGGGACCTGATCATCGAGTACGCGGTCGGGAACATCGGCGTCGCCATCGGATGGTCCGGCTACTTCCGGGAGTTGCTGAGCCACTTCGGGCTCGCGATGCCCGCCTGGCTCGCGACCGACTTCCGATCGGCTGGTCTCGCGGCCGAGGCGGTGGCGGGGGGCGCGACCGATGCCGCCAACCTGTACCTCGCGTCGGCCCTGTCCAGCGCGCCCGAGCTCTTCGGTGTCCGCTTCATCGCCAATCTTCCGGCCTTTCTCATCGTCTGCCTGATCACCGTGGTGCTCGTGCTCGGCATCAAGGAGAGCGCGAACTCGAACAACGCGATGGTGGTGCTCAAGATCGCCATCATCCTGTTCTTCTGCGCGGTGGGCAGCACGCTGATCCGCCCGGAGAACTGGAACAATCCGGCCACCGGCGGCTTCGCGCCGAACGGGTTTGCCGGCATCAGCGCCGGCGCGGCGATCATCTTTTTCAGCTACATCGGCTTCGACGCCACCAGCACCGCGGCCGAGGAGGCGAAGGATCCCGCGCGCGACATGCCGTTCGGGATCATCATGAGCCTGGTGGTGTGCACGGTGCTCTACATCGTGCTGGCCCTGGTCATGACCGGGATGGCGCCCTGGCAGAAGCTGGGCACGGCGGAGCCGATGATCACGGCCCTGGCGTCCGCCGAGGGCTCGCCGAGACTGATCGCGATCTCGCGGTTCATCGTCTCGCTGGGCGCGGTCATCGCCATGAGCAGCGTGCTGCTGGTCTTTCAGCTCGGGCAGCCACGGATCTTCATGTCGATGGCGCGCGATGGCCTGCTGCCGCCGTTTCTGGCGCGGGTGCACCCGAAGTTCAAGACGCCTTACATCGGCACCATCATCACCGGGCTGTTCGTCGCCACGTTCGCGGCGTTCGCCAACATCGCCGAGGTGGTGGACCTGACCAACATCGGCACCCTGTTCGCCTTCGTGCTGGTGTCGGCGGGGGTGATCGTCCTGCGGAAGGTCGAGCCCGACCGCGTCCGCCCGTTCCGCGCACCCTGGGTGCCGGTCACGCCGATGATCTCGATCGTGACGTGCCTCTACCTCATGTGGCAGTTGCCGGCGCTGACGTGGATTCGGTTCGGGATCTGGCTGCTGCTGGGACTGGTCGTGTACTTCCTCTACGGTATGCGGCACAGCCGCTTGGCGGCACGGAGGGAGTGACCGAGGAGGACAAACGAGTCACCCTGGGCTCCGCTCAGGGTGACTCCCCGCCACCCGACCTGCCAGTCTGATCGCCCCTTCGACCGCGTCCACCGGCGCTTCGACCGGGCTGAGGGCCGCCTGCTCGCCCAGGCGGGCGAGTACGCTGCGGCGAAGAGGTCCATCCGTCGACAGCAGCCCGCCCGCGATCGCCACGCCCACCGGCGGCTCGACCTCCATGACCGACAGCAGGCAGATCGCGAGCTGCGTCAGCTCCCGCGCCGCATAGTCCGCGATGCCTTGCGCGAGCGGGTCGCCATGCACCGCGACCTCGAGCACGTGCGGGGCCAGCGCCGCCACCTCTGCGGGCGACGCGCCCGCCGCCCAGCGCACCAGCGCATCGAAATTCTCGGAGCGCGACGCGTCGAGCACGCGCTGACTCAGCGCGGTGCGTGGGCTCCGGCCATCGCTCGCGCGGCTGACCGCGCCGAGCGCCGCGCGCCCGATGGCGTAACCACTGCCTTCGTCGCCCATCTGCCAGCCGTACCCACCCATCCGGTGGTGGGCGCCCGTCCGGTCGCGGCCCACCGCCACGCTGCCGGTGCCGGCGCTCACGACGATGCCCGCGCCCTCGTCGAACGCGGCGGCCAGCGCCAGCTCGATGTCGGTGGTGATCACGATCGTGGGCGCCAGGTTCTCGGATTGCAGCGCCCGCTTGAGCTCCTCGCGCTCGAGCTCACGGCCCGCGCCGGCCGCCCCGACGTACAACAGGTCGCCCGTGAGGCGGCCGGTGCCGGCGAGCGCCTGCCGGACGGTTTCCGCGATCACCGCGGCCGACGCGAGCGCGCGGCCCGGACGCAACGCCGCGCCCGCGCCTTCCGCCCGCGCCACGATGCGCTGGCCATCGGAGACTCCGACCGCAGTCTTGCTGCCGCCGACGTCGGCGCCGATCAGGATCCGGGTCACGGTCCGTCTACCGGCGGGGAGGGAGAGGGTGCACGGTCCGGAAGATAGCTGAGCAACATCCCGGTGCCGACCGCCAGCAGCGTGCCGAGCGGCACGTACCAGGGCCAGGCCAGACGTCCCACCGGCTCGAGCCACTCGAGTCCCGACGCCGTGGCAATGCGCCGGGCGAAGATCACCACCAACATGACGGCGACGGTCACACCCACGGCGCCGACGACATCCCGCCCCCGCGCCCGCGGCCACCGTCCCGCCAGGAAGTAGGTGCCCAGCAGCGGTCCGTAGGTCACCGAGGCGATCGAGAGCGCCAGCACGACCACCGGCGTCTGTCCCCCACCGGCGGTCGCGTGGAAGAGGAGTGCGCCGCCGATCAGCGCCAGGGCCCACACGGCTGAGATCAGACGTCCGACCTTGAGAAGGTGCTGCGGATCGCGCCGGCCGGTCCACGAGGCGTAGAGGTCGTGGGTGGCCGAGGAGGCCAGCGAGTTGATCGCCGAGCTATGGGTGCCCATTGCCGCGGCGAGGATCCCGGCGATGACGAGGCCCGCCAGGCCCGCGGGCAGATGGTTGACCACGAACGCCGGGAAGAGCTGGTCGCTCGGCGTGTCGGCGGGGGCGAGGCCGGCGGCCCAGATCGCCGAGCCGACCAGGAGGAAGAGGGTGAACTGCAGCATCACCATGACGCCGGAGCCGATCAGCGCCACGCGCGCGTCGCCGAGCGAGCGGGTGGCGAGGAGGCGCTGCACGATCAGGTGATCCGCGCCGTGCGAGGCCGCTGACAAGAGCGCGCCCCCGACGATGCCGCTCAGGAGCGTGTACGGCGTCGTCAGGCTCGGCTCGAGCTCGAGGAGGCGGAGCTTGCCGGCCGCCCGCGCCAGGCCCAGCGCCTCCGACGCGCCGCCCGCCAGGTTCCAGGCGATGAGCAGCGCCCCCACGCCGCCGGCGAGGTAGACGGAGAGCTGCAGCACGTCCGTCCAGACCACCGCCTTAAAGCCGCCGAACCAGGTGTAGATCATCGTCACCACGCCCATGACGACGATGGCCGTCGACACGCTCCAGCCGGTGATCAGCGCGAGCGGGATGGCGCTCGCGAACACCCGGACCGCGTCGCCCAGGAACCGGGACACCAGGAAAATGAGCGAGGTGAGCCGGCGGGTGCCCACACCGAAGCGCGACTCCAGCCGCGCATAGGCAGTCTCCTGGTCGCCCCGGAAATAGCCCGGCAAGAGCCACCGCGCCACCGCGATGCGCCCGATCAGGTAACCTACCGTGAGCTGCAGAAACGTCAGATCGCCGCGGGCCCCGATACCGGGAATCGAGATGACGGTGAGAGCGGAGGTCTCGGTGGCGACGATCGAAAGCAGGATCGCCCAGGAGGGGAGGTCCCGCGCGCCGAGGAAGTAGTCGGTGGCGCTCCGCTGGTGGCGCGACACCCAGAGCCCCACGCCCAGCGTGAAGGCGAAGTACAACCCGACGATGGTAAGGTCGAGCGTGTGCATCCGCGGAGGTGGCGGGGGTAGGGCAGCGGGGTCACCCTGAGCGCAGCGAAGGGGGCATGAC
>JACCSZ010000238.1 GCA_013812695.1 Gemmatimonadales bacterium
GTCCAGGGCGGGCGCCGCGACCAATCCGGTGTCGAGCGCAGTGGCTCCCGGTGCCGGCCGGGGCGGCCGCTTGATGAAGATGGCGGGCACGATGGCGATGACCATCATCAGCAGGATCGCCCACACGGTACGACGGTCCATGAGCTCAGTTCACTGGGTCAGGGGACAGGATCGAACCCGCCGCGATGGAACGGGTGGCACCGGACGAGTCGACGGGCGGCCAGCCATGAGCCTCTCGCGGCGCCATGGCGGGTAACGGCCTCAAGCGCATACTGGGAGCACGACGGATGAAACCGGCAGCTCGGCGGCAGCCCCGGCGACAGGAAGCGTTGATACCCTCGAATCAGCGTGGCCAGGAGCAGTCGGGGAAAACCGGGACGGCCCGCGAGCGGGCGGACGGCAGGCTCGGTCATCCGGCCCTCAGGATGCTCCGACGCCAGGCGAGGAGATCGGCCTGCAAGCCGTCGAAGCGGGCGCCGTAGGCTTCGCGCCGCGCCCGGATGATGAGATCCCACGCGGGCTGATGCGCGTGCAGCTCCCGGCGCCAGATCTCGCGCAGCCGTCGCCGCAGGCGATTGCGGGCCACCGCGGTGGACTGATATTTCGGAACGATCAGTCCCATCCGCGCGTGGCCCGTCGAATTGTCCATCCAGATCATGTCCAGGTGCTCGAAGCGGCGGCGCCGTCCCTGGCTCAGGCATCGGCGAATGTCCGACGCGCGCGCGAGCCGGTGGGCGCGCGGCAGGTGCGCCGACGGTGTCAGGAACCCCCGTGCTTCGACGGCAGCGAGACGGTGAGCTGCTTGCGGCCCTTCTTCCGGCGGCGTGAGAGGACTGCCCGCCCCCAGCGCGTGGCCATGCGGGCGCGAAACCCGTGCTTGTTGATCCGGCGCTTGTTGCGCGGCCGATACGACGGTTTCATTGCGTGCGTTCCTCCAAAGTGAGCCCGGGAAGCTAGTTAGAGCGAGTGGGTTGGTCAAGCGGCGAGCCATCGAGGTGCCGTGTGATGCTCTCGGCGTGCGGGCGCCTTGGTGTCAGCGCATCATCCTGAGCGGAGCGAAGGAGTCATGCTTGGGGTCATGGCTCCTTCGCTCCGCTCAGGATGACCGACCACACTCTGTCAAGAGCGCAATCACGCGCGTTGACGCGTGGTTGACTTTTCCACACGCGTTCCGTAACATCTCTCGCCCTTGATGAATCCCCCACCGTTTTCGAGTACCGATGCCGCTGTCCGCTAAAGACGCATGGAAGCGCATCCTCGACGAGGCGCATCGCGAACTTCCTGATCACACGATCCGGACCTGGCTCGAGCCTACCGAGGCCATCGCCCTCGACGAGGGGCGCCTGATCGTCGGCGCACCGGATCAGTTCGCGGTGGAATGGAACGAGAGCAAACACGCCACACTGCTATCCAGGCTCGCCGAACCGGTCGTCGGCCAGCCCACCTCGGTCGTGTTCCGTGTGCACGAAGACCGGCAAAAACGCCCGCAGATGGATTTCTTCGTCGCCCCCAGCGCGCCGGCGGCGCTGGCGGTGCCGGTCAACCCGAGCACGCAGCCGCTCAACGAACGCTACACCTTCGACACCTTCGTCATCGGCAAGTCGAACGAGCTCGCCGCCGCGGCGGCCCACGCCGCGGCCGAGTCGCCCGGCAAGACGTACAACCCGCTCTTCATCTACGGCGCCACCGGGCTCGGCAAGACCCACCTGATGCAGGCGATCGCCCACGTGGTCTGCCAGCGCCATCCCGACACCCGGATCCTGTACGTCGGCGCCGAGCAGTTCATCAACGAAGTCATCGAGAGCATCCACAGCCGCACCATGCCCGAATTCCGGCGCCGCTACCGCGCCGACGTGGACCTCTTCCTGGTGGACGACGTGCATTTCCTGGAAGGCAAGGAGATGACGCAGGAAGAGTTCTTCCACACCTTCAATGCCCTGTACGAGGGCAATAAACAGATCGTGCTGACCTCGGACCGGCCGCCCAAGGAGATCCCGGGTCTCGAGGCCCGCCTGGTCAGCCGGTTCGAGTGGGGCATGGTGGCCGACATCGGCCAGCCGGATCTCGAGCACCGGATCGCCATCCTCCGGAAGAAGCAGGAGCAGGACCACCTCGAGCTCACGATTCCGGACGACGTCCTCCGGTTCATCGCCGAGCACGTCCGGTCGAACGTGCGCGAGCTCGAGGGCTGCATCATCAAGCTGCTGCTCTTCGCCTCGCTCAAGCACAAGGAAGTGTCGATCGAGCTGGCGCGCGAGGCGCTGAGCGACAAGATCCGGCCGGGGGAGGACGGGCTGGCGGGGAGCAAGGCGCTCCCGTCGATCAACACGGTGCAGGAAGTCGTAGCGCGGCGCTGGGGAGTGACGCCCGAGGGGCTCCGCTCGAAGGCGCGCATCAAGACGCTCACGGTGCCGCGGCAGATCGCGATGTATCTCGCGCGCGAGCTGCTCGAGATGCAGCTGGTCGAAATCGGCCAGGCGTTCGGCGGCCGCGATCATTCCACCGTCATCCACAGCGTGGACAAGGTGAGCCGCCAGATGTCGCGCGATCGCACGTTCCGCGAGCGGGTCGATCACGCCCGCCAGGAGTTGTGCGCACAATGATCCCCGCGCGCCGCGCGCGGTGTGGGAACTCTGGATTGCGGTGGGAAGATGGCAGTCAACATCCCCATGGCCCACAGCGTATCGACAGACGGTCGAGCGAGTAACTGCGGCGGTGCGGTGGTGTTACGGAGGCGGCCCACATTTCCAGAGCCTCTACTACTGCTACTAAGTATTATAAGATGGAAGAGTAGTACTGCTTTTTCCTCCTCGAGGAGCGGATGAAGCTCACGATCACGCGGGAGCAACTCCAGGAAGGGCTCGTCGCCGTGGCCGCCAGCATCCCGGCCAAGACGACGTTGCCCATCCTGTCCAACATCCTGCTCGAGGCCACGAAGGACGGTATCCGGCTCTCGGGAACCGACCTCGACATCTCGGTGAGCACCACCGTGTCGGCATCGGTGGACCAGGAAGGAGCGATCACGCTGCCGGCGCGGAAGCTGGTCGAGATCGTGCGGGAGCTCCCGAGCGCGGCCATCCGCCTGACCGCCTCGGGCGAGCAGCGGGTGACGATCGAGTGCGGCCGCTCCAAGTTCCGGCTCCTCGGCCTCCCGCGCGAAGAGTTCCCGGCGTTCCCGACGGTCAAGTTCGAGGGTGGCTGGCGGACGTCGTCGAAGGACCTGCAGAAGCTGATCGCGCATGTGGCCTTCGCGGCCAGTACGGAGGAGAGTCGGCCCATCCTCAACGGCGTGCTCTGGGAGCTCCGCCCCGAGCGCATGCGCATGGTGGCCACCAACGGGCACCGGCTGGCGCGCATGGACGTGCCGACCCCGCCCTCCGGGAGCTCGGCGCAGGCGGACCTGATCGTGCCGCCAAAGGCGCTCGAGCAGATCCGCCGGCTGTTCCGGGCCGAGGAAGAGGTCGAGATCGCCCGGAGCGAGAACCACCTCGGCTTCCGGTCGGCGTCCACCCTGATCTACACGCGGCTCATCGAGGGACCGTATCCCAACTACGAGCAGGTCATCCCGCGGGAGAACGACAAGTCGGCCACCGCCGACAAGGCTGCGTTCACCTCGGCGCTGCGCCGGATGAGCATCGTCGCCAGCGACCAGACCCACCGGATCCGGATGGCGTTCGCCAACGGGTCGTGCAAGCTGTCGGTGCAGACGCCGGACCTGGGCGAGGCGCAGGAGGAGATCACGGTCAGCTACGACGGCGATCCCCTCGAGATCGGCTTCAATGCGTCGTATCTGCTCGAGATTCTCAAGTACATCCCGACCGACGAGGTGCGGCTGACGTTCAAGGCGCCCGAGCGGGCGGCCACCTGCGAGCCGGTCGGCTGGAACGATCCGTCGAGTTATCTCACCCTGGTGATGCCGCTCCGCCTCGTGGACTGA
>JACCSZ010000244.1 GCA_013812695.1 Gemmatimonadales bacterium
GTCTGGCAGTGGCGCGGCGGCTCGGCCGCCGGGTGCCGGCGGTGGCGGTGCCGACGCCGGCGTATCTGGCCGCTGTCGTACGGAGGGTGGACACGGCGGCGGCATTCTTCCCCGGCCGCGCGCTTTGCCTGGAGCAGTCGCTGGCGCTCTACGCGGTCCTCCGGTGGGCGGGGGTGGGCGTCCGGCTGCTGCTCGGGGCACAGCCCTACCCGTTCACGGCGCATGCGTGGGTGGAGTATGAGGGAGAGCCGGTCGGCGAGAGCCGCGACCGGGTGGGGAAGTTCGTGCCCTTCGAAGGGCTGGGGGTGTAGCGATGTTCTGCTGCGTGCTGAATCTGGACGGGGAGCCGGTGAGTCCGGAGGTGCGGGCGCGGTACGGGGGGCGGGTGCGCTCGCTGGCGGAAGGCGATGCGGTGGAGGAGATCGACGTTGGGGCGTTCGTGGCGTGGGTGGTGCCGGCGCGGGTGCCGCTCCGGCCGCTGTGGGCGAGGCGGGGCGGGCGGGTGGCGGTGGGGAATGTGCGGCTGGACCATCCGGAGGAGGTGCGGCGGTGGGGTGGGACGCGGGAGCCCAGGCCGTCCTCGCTCGAAATCGTGTTGGGCGCGTACGAGACTCGCGGGCAGTGTTGTCTGCGAGAGATGCTCGGCGACTTCTGCCTGGTCATTTATGACGAGGCGACGCAAGTGCTCGTGGCAGCGCGTGACGCGGTCGGCGTGAAGGCGCTGTACGTTGGCAAGCGCCGGGGTGATCTGATCCTCAGCTCGCACCTGGAGGCGGTGCACGACGTGGAAACCATCGATGAGGAGTTCCTCGCGGACTTCCTGATTGGGGGTGACCCGGGACCGGAGCGGACGATTTGGGCTGACTCGCAGGCCGTACCTCAAGGCTCTCTCCTCATTACCCAGAACGGGAAAGTCGCGAACTCGCGTTTTTGGACGCCGCATGCGTTCTCGATTGCGAATGAGGTCAAAGAAGGTGAAAGAGTCGAACAGTTCCGCGCGCTGTTCGCTGAAGCTGTTCGGATTCGCCTCGGCACCGAGTCGGAGACCTGGGCGGAACTGTCCGGTGGGCTCGATTCCTCGTCGGTGGTATGCATGGCGCACCACCTGCGGATCAGCAGAAATGTAGCGACTGGCATTGCCGGAACGATCACCCTGGCCGACGAGCTAGGCGACGGCGATGAGCGAACATATTCGCAATTGGTCGCGGCCCAATGTGACCTAAGAAACGAGGTGGTACTCAATCCCTGGCCCTGGCGTGACGATGGACAGGCTCCGCCCCTGACCGACGAACCGCGAGCGCACTATCCCTACTTCTCGCGCGACCGCGCCATCTGTGACCTGGCACGCAACGCGGGGGGTAAGGTCTTGCTTGGCGGCTGGGGCGCCGACCATTACCTGTATTGCAGCAAGCTCTTCATGGCGGATGTGCTCGCTCGCGGCGCACCCGTGTCGATGCTCCGGCTTGCCAGGCAGTGGTCGGTGGCGGAACGGAAGTCCTTTTGGGGCACTGTAGCCCGCGAGGCGCTGGCACCACTGCTTCCAGGGCTGGGTCGGCAGTGCTTCGCACCCGCCTGGGACCGGATTCCTGCTTGGATTCAACCAGGATTCGCGCGCCGGACAGGGCTCGCGGCAAGATTGGCGTCTGCTCGAGCGGCAAGAGCACCGCGCGGACACCAGTTCGAGCGCGAGGTGGCCAACAATCTCCAGGAACTGACACGATGGCTCCCGCGCGGCAGCTATGAACTCGGTCTCGAGCCACGATACCCGTTCCTGTACCGCCCTCTGATCGAGCTCGGGTTACAGCTGCCTCCCTTCCTGCGCGCCCGACCGCTGGCGCAGAAGTGGATCCTTCGAGAGGCGATGGTTGGCTTGTTGCCGGAAATGGTCCGACTGCGGACAGGAAAAGGCGGAATTGACGCGAGACTTTTATGGGCCTTCTCGCAGGAACGGGAGCGGCTGGACGAGATAATGGGCGCTCCAATGCTGGCAGAAGTGGGCGCCGTCTCTGCGGCGAGCCTGGCTCGTGCGGTCGAAGACGCACGCCACGGCCGAGCTCCCGCCACCGTGATGATGCTGTGCGTCCTTGGGCTGGAGACCTGGTTATTCGTACGGTCCGGCCGGTGGACCGTTAGTGGTAGGAACTACTCGAACCGGCGCGTGTCCGCGCCACGAGGACGGCATCTTGCCGCCTCGAAAGGAGGTGACATCAGATGACCAACAAGCAATACTTTTCGCCCGTCGTGGTTAACCTCGGTGGGGCTTCGAGTCTGACGCTTGGCGTACTGAGTGGCGGGATCGAGCCGAACGCAAAGCGACCCGCATAAGTCTAGTGGGAGGCGCGTTCGATCACACCGGCGGCCGGCGGCGCGGGGTAACGTCCATCTCCCCGTGCCGCCGGTCACGTCCACCTCTCAGTGGTTCGTGCCTGGCGACTGGAGGTGCGCATCGAACCAGCCCAGAAGCCGGTGGACGTAGTCAATTTTGTTGACGAAGCTCCACTCGCCTTGGTAGTGCTCCTCCCCTACATATTTCGCGTAGGCCACTGGTTTGCCGAGCCGCTTCAGCCCTACGTAAACCTCTTCCGCAAGGTGTGGTGGAAGACCGTCAAGGGAGCCGCTCACCAGGAGGAGTGGAGCTTCGACGCGGTCGAGGTAGAATACGGGTGAGTTTTCGATGTATCGCTCTCGGGCACTCCACGGCGTGCCATTCATCCCGAGCTGCCCTTCCTCTACCCAACTTGATGTGCTCGGGTCGAGCGCCCCGAAGGTAGCCACCAGATTGCCGGTCGTCGCACTGGCGACTGCCGCGCGAAAGATCCGGCTCTGCACCAGCAGGGCGAGGGTGGTATAGCCACCGAAGCTGTGACCAATGACGCCGATGCGCGTGGGATCGGCAACGCCCATCTCGATCACTCGCGTAACTCCGGGGATTATGGATGCGGCGAGATCCCGCATGAGTGTGCTGCCGTTTCGGTACGGAGCGTCCGGAAGCAATACCGCGTACCCGCGCGTGGTGAAGAGATGGGCGTTATCGACGCCGTCGCCGGCAACACTAAAGCGATTTAGCAGGTCCGAATAGCGCAGGCCGCCGTATACACGCACCACGAGAGGATACCGCTCACCGCGCCTATACTCCGCGGGCAGCAACAGAGCGCCATGAACTCGCTCTCCATCGGCGGATAGCCAAGATACGAGCCGGCTCCGGCTGAACTGGTATCTGTTCAGCACGGGATTGACGGTGGTGAGACGACGTGCGGACTCGTGTCCAATCCTGCTCACCCAGATGTCTTCGCTGCGCGAGGCGGATTGAGTCGTGTATGCGATGACGCTACCGTCGGCCGACGCGTCCGTGCTGAGCTGGATCTGACTTCCGTAATAGACGTCATCGGTGGACACATGGACCTTTCGACCCGTGTCCAATCCAATTTCGTACGTGGCTGCACGCTGTGAACGACGGTTTCGGATGCGCACATACACGGACCGGCGGGCTGGTGAGGTGAGGAGCCGGCGTCCTCTGGCGGCCGTCAGCACTCCCAGGATTGCCGTGTGCGGCAGGCTCGCCACCAAGTGCATTGTCCCCGTGCGGAGGGTAACCTGCCATAAGGTGTCGGCACCGGTCACGAGCAACCCCTCGCCCGTGGGTAGCCACAGAGGCGGGCGGCCGTCGTTGTCGTCCGCGAACGATACATGATTCCGTCGGATGGGCCGCTCGGGGACGGAGGCGCCGATCCGCAGCAGCAGCAACTCACCGAACGTCGAATCCGCGACTCCAAAGGGTCCGGAGGTCACGAAGGCAAGGATTCGCGAGTCTGGAGACCAGCTCAGTGACTGGCCCATAAATCCTTGCGGGATTCGTGGGGCGATGCCTTGCCGTGATCCGTCACTGGTGGAGACAATCATGAGGTCGAACAGTTCGTGGCGCAGCGTGCCGGACTTGCGGCCTGCGTAGACTGAAATCGCCAGATGGGAACCATTGGGTGAGAGCGCATATCCTTTGGACCGGACCGAGCCTAGAAGCCGATCAAGGCGCCCTGTTCGGACATCAGCTACTCCGATATCGGCGTAGGCCTCGTCGATCCAAGGTGCTGCGGCTTGCGCCTGAATGGTGGCGCTGCCGAGCGTATCGGCCGGACCCCCATACAGCAGCACCGATGGACGTGTTTGATCATCCGGCCGATATTCCTGGTGCGCGCCCGGTTGAAGCCTGCTACCGTGCGCGCCTTGATTGCCGCTCGGCTGCAAGGCCTGAATCTTTAGGACTACGCGCCGACCATCAGGTAGCCATTCGACCACGTCCCATGAGAACAGGGGTCGCGGTACTACATTTGGCACCGGCCGCAACCGCTGACTTTCCCTCTCCCAGATCCAGAGCCCTATCTGACCGCCGCGGTCGGAGTAGAAGGCTAGTAGCTCGCCGTCGGGCGACCAGACCGGGCTCCAGCTCGTCGCAGTATCCACTCCAAGGTTGATCGACTCGCCCGTCTTTGTATGGATGATCCATACGTCGCAGGCGGTCACTGTCTGCGGGGCACCAGTTTCGCTGAATACCAGCCGACGATCTTCCCCGGGCGGCCGACGCCGGCGCGGATTCTGAAGGGTATAGGCGACCCACTCACCGTCTGGCGACACGCTGATCGGTGGGACAATCGTTGACACTCCCACGGCGTCTTCGATGCTCAGTGGAGCGGATGTCTTATCGACCTGACCACTCGCCACCGTAGAGTGGATGAGCGTGCACGCACTGGCGAGGAAGAACTGTCCGGCACGGAGGTTTCTGCAGACGGAGCCGGCTCGGCTCCAGCGGATGGGCGGCGGTGCGCATGGGGCGAGCGCGTCCATTTCTAGTACCGGAACTCCATCCCAACCGTGGTGGTGCGCCCAGTTGGAGTGACAATGTTGCTTTGCTCGAACCGCCCATTGTTTCCCAGATTATCGACTTGGACGAAGGCATTCAGCCGGCGGGTGAGTCGCTGGGTGACCGAGGCATTGAGTTTCGTCACGGACGGGTAGTCGATCCAATAGTCCCTGGTTGACCCCCGAAAGACGTCTGAGCCGAAGAATACGCCATAGAGCGCAAGCCAGTCGGTTCCGGTCCACCCTCCAATGCGCGTCATTCGACTGCTCAGGTGGGTACCGGGCCAAGGCGCGTAGCTGATTGTGACGCCGGCCGTGTTTGCGGGCACCTCCAGCAGGGCATCCCCGACGCGCAGGTCGCCCGCGTACGAAGGGCCGAGCTCCAGCACGGTGCTCGATGCATGCGAGTACGTCCCTCCCAGACTGAGTTGCCCGAGTTCGACGCGGCTCTCCAGCTCCCATCCACGATTCTTGATCCTCCCGACATTCTGATTCTGGCTGACAGGAGGGGAAGTCGACGCGTCGAGGTACACGATGTCGATCAGGTCCTTCGCGGTCTGATCGTAGTATGTCACGCCGAGGCTCACCCGCTCTGTGAAGTACACATCGACGCCAGCATCCCAGCCGTCCTGCCGCTCTGGACCCAGTCGGGAGTTGGCGATCTGATTGCTGAAGGGATTGCGGAACGCCTCCCTCTGTTGGGGATCGACCGCGCGAATAGCACTGCCGTAGGATCCTCGAAGCTTGATCATGGCTGGACCCACCGGGCGCGAATATGCGAGGCCGACGCGTGGAGACCACGCGGTGCCATAGTCCTGTCCGAAGTTGTCGTTTCGTTCTCCACGCAGGCCGCCGGTAAGGAAGAGGGCCTGGTGTATTCCGACCTGAAGCTGTCCGAAGAACCCTGTATTCCCATAGGATGTGCGAGTTACGAAATGGGTACCGTCGATGGTTCCCTGCGAGCGGGTCGCATCGGCGGTGTAATCGTTGGTAAAATCGGCGTGATAGTACTCCGCTCCGCCGGTCACCACAGCAGAGACTGACGGGCTAAGGTCTGCATGGTAGGTCGTATTGTATCGCACGGACGGTTTCGCAGTATTCGACGTGAGCACTTGCAGAAACGTGTCGGCCTCGGTCGTGAGACGAGCTCTCGTGTTGTTCAGGTCGTATCCCATCCGATCCACGCCGGCGATCAGATTGTGTTCCCAGCGGGAGGAGGCGCTCCACGAAAGCGCCAGCCCTAGCGTCTGCTGCCGAAGCCGGTCTTCTTCGTAGGCTGGGCGCGAGAAGTACGAGAGGTGCCGCAGGGCAGGCGGGTGTACGAACGCAAAGGTTTTGGCGGAGTAACGCCCCGTGAGCTCTGCCCGGATGCGTCCCTGGGACCAAGCGGCCTTTGCGGACAGGTTCGGGGCTCGGGAGTAGTACCCCGGCATCCACTCACCCGTCTGGAGATAGGAGCCTGTGACGTGGTATGACAGATCGTCGGCGCCGCCGGACACACTCAGGGCATAGTCCTGGCGAAGGGGAAGGCCGCTGCTGAACGGACCTTCGATTGCGCCGAAGCCGGCCTTGGCGAAGGCCTGCGGGGTCGGCCCCGCGGATCCGCCTTTCGTGAAGATTTGCATCACACCGCCACTGGCATCGGAGCCGTAGATCGTAGAGGCTTGAGGCCCGCGCGTAATCTCCACTCGCTCGATGCTGTTCGGATCGATGCTCGCTATGTACACAGGGTTGGCGACCTCCACCCCGTCGATGTACGTCTTGATGCTCGGTGTCGCGGTAAGCGAATTGCGCCCGCGCACCTGGACCGTGCTCGAGTAATCATAAGCTCCAAGATCCCATGCAATGCTGCCGGGGATCTCTCCGCGGAACAATTGGTCCACGCGCGACAGGCGTTCGTCGCGAAGCCGGTCACCGCTGATGACGCTGATCGGTGTGGGCAGCGCTTTGACCTCGGTAGGAGCCAGCGTGCCCGTCACGACGACTTGCTCCAGCTGCTGGGCGGACTTGGTCATCGTGAAGTCGGCAACCACCTCCGGCTGATCTGAGCCTAGCGTGACAAGCACCACCGCCGGTGTGTATCCGATGTACCGGACTCTGATCGAGTGCGTACCCGTCGCGACCCCTGGCAAATCGTAGCGACCATCGCCGGCGGACGTAGCCAGGAGACGAGTGCCCTCCACTACAACGGTCGCCCCGGCGATCGGGGCTCCGGTCACGTCGTCGGTCACCCGTCCAACGATCTTCCCTGAATCCTGTGCCGCGGGTTCCGGGCGGGGATGCCGGCAGGCCACTAGCGCCATCGCGTCGTCTCGATCCATCACCACGTCCAGACCTGAGCGAAATAGCATCTCGGTCAGTGCCGTCACGACGGCTATGTTGTTGGCGTTGATCGTCACCCGCTTGCCTTCGGGGAGCACCGAGGGTGTATACGTGAGCCGAAGACCCGCCTGCTTGATAAGCCCCTTGAGCGCCGCATCCAGCGATACGTCTTGGAGCACCAGAGATACGCGGTGGGCCAGCGCGGCGGCTCGCTCTGCGGCGTGCTCTTTGGTTGGCGCCCAAGTCGCGACGAAGTGGGGATGCGGCGTAGCGATCGCAATCTGTGAGCTCTGCGCCATTGTCCCACGCATCGGCACCGTCGTCATGATCAAGAGCATGGCGAGCAATACGCGTTGCCGCATGACGGCCCTCCGTTCTGGATCGTTGGCTGCGAGGCGGTCGCATCCGGAGAGACTACACCGGGATAACGACTAGGTCACACCGATCTCGTACACACAAGAGACAGCACGTTGCGCACGAGATCTGTGTTGGGAAAGCTCACAACGGGGAACCAGCGGCGTGCGGACTCCAATGGGCGCGACGGGCATGCCCTGGGGGAGGCGAGCACGCGACTGTGACTCGGCAAGCTGCGACTTTTGGCGGAGGCGACTCTACTAGGTGGAGTCCTGCGTTCCGGTCGAATCGACAGCCTTCCACTCGCAGATCATGGAGCGCTAGGGGCTTGTCTACTCACGAGACGGATCTAACCATCGATTGGGGCGGACGGGGAAAAGAGCGCCGGGGTGCCTAGGGAGACGTACGTTGAATACGTGAAAGCGTCACCACGCGGCCACTCCGCGCCTGCTGGAGGCCCAGTGATGCTGCAAACAAATTGAGCCGCTCGTCCGTGAAGGTGCGATCCAGCGTCCCACTCAGCGGAATCGCGCCCAGCGCTGAGTCGGCCAGGC
>JACCSZ010000256.1 GCA_013812695.1 Gemmatimonadales bacterium
CGGTGGTCTCTCGACGCAGCGTGGCGGCTACTGTGGCGCCCGAAGGGAGCGATCCCGTCGCCCCCGCGCCGGGCGGTACTCGCTCGTGGAGGAGCGCGAGCGGCTCGGCCTCCGCCTAGCGACGCCCGCTACTGAACCGGCGCCTTCCGTGGATCGTCGCCCGGATTCTCGTACGTGATCTCGAACGGTCCCTCGCTCCGAATCTCCACGATGCTCCGCTCCGTGGCCCGCACGAAGTGAGGCTCTTTCGCCGCCAGGTCCAGCTCGGTGCCCGCCGCCAGCGGTGCGAGCTTGCCATCCTCCCACCGCTTTCCATGCCCGACACTGAAGGCGCCCTCGATCAGCCGGACCTTTTCGCCGGCCGGGTGGTGGTGGGGCCGCACCTCGTAGCCTTGCGGCGCGTCGAGCCGAATCGTGAACGCGCCAGCTTTGGTCGGATCGCCGTCCACCACCGCGATGCGACCGCCGGCAGGAAGTCCCGGAGGTGCGGGGCCCCATTGGAGCGCTTCGCTTGCGGCGGAGTCTGCAGGTATCGCGGCAGTCGTCATCGTATCGGCGCCCGACCGGTTGAGGTCCGCTCCGGCCGTCCGATCGCTGCGCTCGCACCCGGCGAGGAGCCCGAGCGCACCCAGGAATGCAATCGCGGTTCGCATGGCGTTTCCTCCGGCTATCACCTCGTGGACCGAGCGTGGAGGGCGAAGCCGCGCGCCCGGCAAATCAGTGGAGATTCGAGCATACCAACTGGGCAAGCGCGACGCCAGGGCTGCCGACAACACATGAGAGCAGCGTGACGAGGCTTGACGCCGGGGCCGGTCAGAGGCAGGGTAAGCGATGATCTCTCCCGCCAGCCCCCCGACTCGCTCCGATCAGCACTACCGCCTGCTAATCGGAAGCGCCGCCTTCGTGATCATCGCGGCCGGCATCCGCGAAGCCGCGCAGGTGCTCAACAGCATCCTCCTCGCCATGCTCCTCACCGTCACCGTGGTGCCGGCGTTCGACGCCCTCCGCCGCCGGGGCGCGTCGAAAGGCGTGGCCGTTGCCCTCACCACCCTGCTGCTGGCGGGCGTGCTGATCGTGCTGCTCGGCATCCTGGGGCTCTCGGGCACACGCCTGATCCAGGTGCTTCCCGACTATCAGGACCGCGCGCAGTCACTGCAGAAGAGCCTCGCGGACCTGCTGGTCAGCCGGGGCATCGAGCCCGAACGGGTGTTCTCGATCGAACTGGTGGACCCGAACCGCCTGCTGGGGCTCGCGGCGGGCTTTCTCTCGGGCCTCGGCCGAGTGTTGAGCCAGGCCCTGCTGCTGATCCTGATCGTGGCCTTCTTCCTGGCCGAGCGCGGCATCAGAGACCATACCTTCCGGCCCGGCGGTACCACCGCCCGGGTGGCGCGGGACGTCCGCCAGTACCTCGTCATCACGGCGCTCACCGGCCTTGGCTTCGCGGTCGTGGTCTACGTCCTCATGCTGGCGGTGGGGACGGACCTCGCCCTGGTCTGGGCGGTGCTGGCCTTCATCATGAACTACGTGCCCAACGTCGGCATCATCCTGTCGGTGGTCCCGCCGGTCATCCTCACCCTGCTCGAGCTGGGCTGGCAGCGGGCGCTGGTCGTGCTGACTGGGTTCTTGGTCGTCAACTTCGTCGTGGACAACCTGCTGAAACCGCGCTTCATGCAGAGCGGACTGGACGTGCCCCCGCTCGTGGGGCTCCTCTCGCTGGTGGTCTGGGCCTATCTGCTCGGGCCGACGGGCGCGATCCTGGCGCTGCCGCTCACGATTGCGATTCGGCGCGTGCTCCAGGAGGCCGACGTGGCGGTGCCGGGGCTCGGCCCCGAGGCGTCCGCCTCGCCGCCGATGGAGGGATGAAGCCACGAGGGAGCCGGCGGGCGGTGTGGCGCGCCGGCGGATGCGATCCATGCGCGTGAGCAGTTGGCAATGGGCGCGCGGGTGCGTCGGTGCCGGCACGCGACGGCGACGACGCGTGTCGGCGCGCGGCCGGCGACGACGCGCCTAGGTCCGGGAGGGCGTGTCCTCGCGTTCCGGGATGTCCGGGCGCGGGGGTGTCGGGATGGCTCCCGCAGGGCGCGTCAGTAGCCGCCACCCCACTCCAACGTCGGTGGTCTCTCAACGCATGCGTGGCGGCTACTGCGGCGCCCGAAGGGAGCGATCCCGACGCCCCCGCGCCGGGCGACGGCCCCCAGCAGGTCGAACCTGAGCTACTCCTCCCTCGATCACTGAGGCCGGGTGGGAATCTCCTCAGGACGAACCCCTTCCACCCGCGGGTTCCGCCACACGGCGCCCCGGAGATGATCAGCGAGCCGGATCGCCAGCGCAACGATGGTCAGCGTCGGATTGACATAGCCGCTACTGGGAAACACGGAGCTGCCGGCAACGAACAGATTGCCGATCCCGTGCACCCGCGCGTTCTCATCCACGACCCCCTGCGCCGGATCAGGGTGCATACGGGTCGTCCCCATCTGGTGCTTGCCGCCGCAGGCCGCGGCGCGCCAGGCGGACGCGTCGTCCGGGAAGGCGAGCGCGACGTGCCCCAAGGCCGCGCGGCGGACAGCCTGATCCACCAACTGCATGCCGCGCCGCATGCTCCAGAGATCGTGGTCGCTGAGCCGCCATTCGATACGCGCGCACGCCCGGCCCAAGCGATCCTGGCTCGGACCGAGCGTGACACGATTCTCGAACCGTGACGCCGTCGCGAACATCGCCCGGAGCCGCCAGCGCGGGGAAGGACGGTTGGGCACCACAGCCTTCCTGAGCATGGCGACCGCCACGTGATGCGGAGCGCGCAGCGCGCGGGCGAAGTACCGCGTCGCGTTGCCCGGAACCGCCTTGCCGGTCAGCTTGGCCACCCCTTCCAGAAAGGCCTTGACCTCAGCGGTGGCGAACGCCTCGTGGGACTCGTAGCGGGGATAGACAAAACAGGCGGCATTCCCGACCCCCTCGCGCTCGGCGGCCGTGGGATCGAGCGACCATGCACAACGCACCCGTGCCGCAGGCTCGCCGCCCGTCGCGGGCTGGGGGAAGTAGCGGTCGAGCCGCAGGCCCGGGTCCGCCAGGACCAGGACACCCGGGTCGACGAAGGGATGCTCGGTGAAGTAGCGGCCGACCAGGCCGCGCGAGTTGCCGGGGGCCCGGTCCGGCGGGTCGCCGGACAAGAGCAGGAGCCGAGCGTTCTCGATGCCGCCGGCCGCCAGCACGAAATGGGGTGCCTGGACCGTGAACGCCCGACCAT
>JACCSZ010000258.1 GCA_013812695.1 Gemmatimonadales bacterium
GCTTCTGCATCCGGCCGAAGCGGACGTGGCCCAGGTTCTTGACCCACTCGAAGTACGACACGGTCACCCCGCCGGCGTTGATGTAGGCGTCGGGGACGATCAGCACGCCGCGTTCCCCCAGGATCTCGTCGGCCTCGGGCGTCGTGGGCCCGTTCGCGGCCTCGACCACGATCCTGGCCTGGATCCGCGGCGCGTTCTCCGCGGTGATCTGCCGCTCGAGCGCGGCGGGAATCAGGATGTCGCAGTCGAGCTCGAGCGCGTCGTCCCGGCGGGCCAGGTAGGTGGCGTCGGGGTAGCCGAGCAGCGAGCCCTGCGCGCGCCGGTGGGCCATCACCGCTTCGATGTCCACCCCGTCCGGATTGGCGATCGCGCCGTCGGCCTCGGCGAGCCCGACGATCATCGCGCCCGCCTCCTGAAAGAACTTGGCCGCGTAGTACCCGACGTTGCCGAGCCCCTGCACCACCACCCGTTTGCCCTTGACGCCCGGCGTGAGCCCGATCGCCTTCATGTCCTCGGCGATGCCGCACAGCTCCCGCACGCCGAAGAACACGCCGCGGCCGGTGGCCTCGGTCCGGCCGTGGATGCCGCCCGCGCTGATCGGCTTGGCGGTGACGCAGCCGAGCGCGTCGACCTCACCGGGGCGGAGCTGAGTGTAGGTGTCTGCGATCCAGGCCATCTCGCGCGGGCCGGTGCCGACGTCGGGTGCGGGCACGTCGAGGCCGGGGCCGATGAAGTTCTTCCGGACCAGCTCGAAGACGTACCGCCGGGTGATCCGCTCCAGCTCCCCGGGCGAGTAGGTCTTGGGGTTGAGCCGGATGCCGCCTTTGGCCCCGCCGAACGGGACGTCCACCAGCGCGCACTTGAAGGTCATGAGCGCGGCCAGCGCCTGCACCTCGTCGGCGTCGACGGTTTCGGCATAGCGGATGCCGCCCTTGCAGGGGAGCTTGTGGTGGCTGTGCTCCGCCCGCCAGGCGTGCATCACCTCGATCCGGCCGTCGTCGCGCTTGATGGGGAAGCTGGTGTAGAAGAGGTTCTTGGTGGTCTTGATGTTGGCGAGGAGCGCGGGATCGTGCGGCGTGAACGCGGCCGCGTGATCAAACGACCGGTTCACCTGCGCGAGAAAGCCCGCTCCGATGGACATGGCCACGCTCCTGTGATTCAAAGATTGGTGCGCTGGGGCCGGCCAGGTGGGCAGCCGGGCGTGGCCGTCAGGGACGCGGCCACTCCAACCTAATGGCCGGTGCGCTCGCCTCGCACCAGGTCGACGGCATGCTCGACAAGTTCACTGAGCACCGCGAGCCCATCGCGGACGCCGGCGGGGCTGCCGGGGAGATTCACGATGAGCGTGCGGCCCCGGACGCCCGCGGTGCCGCGCGAGAGGGCGGCGCGGGGGAAGCGTGGGTAGACCGCCATCCGAAGCGCCTCCGCGATGCCCGGCGCCTCCTTGTCCAGGACGGCGCGGGTGGCTTCCGGCGTGACGTCGCGCGGGGTGAGGCCGGTGCCGCCGGTGGTGAGGACGAGGTCGGCGAGGTCGGTGTCGGCCCAGGCCGCGAGCGCGCCGGCGATGCGGACCGTCTCGTCGGGGACGAGCGCGCGCTCGGCCAGCGTGAACCCGCGCTCCGCGGCCCAGGCCGCGATCGCGTCGCCCGAGGTGTCGGCGCGCTCGCCGCGGTGGCCGGCGTCGGAGATGGTGAGGATGGCGAGGCGCATGGTGGGGCCTACCGCTTCACGCTCCCCTTCGTCCAGAACGGCAGCTTCACTACCTCCGCCGGCAGGCGCTCCCCGCGGCATTCCACCTCGAACCTGGTGCCGGGTTTCGCCACGGCGGCCGGCAGATAGGTCGTCCCGATCCCGGCACCGAGCGACGGGCTCAGCGTCCCGCTCCGGACGATGTCCACTTCCCGTCCCTCGTGGTGCGTCGGGAAGCCGTGCCGCGGGAACCCGCGTCCGTCCAGCCGGAACCCGACCAGCCGGCGGGTGACGCCGCGTTGCTTCTGCGCGCGGAGCGTGTCCCGGCCGAGGAACGGCGCGCCCTTGTCGAGCTTGACGATCCAGCCGAGGCCGGCCTCGAGCGGCGTGATGGTGTCGT
>JACCSZ010000290.1 GCA_013812695.1 Gemmatimonadales bacterium
AGAACGATTTGTGATGTGGAAACCACTTTTTGCTTGACCGTGCCCACGGCGATTCCTATATTCAATGCTCTCTCCTCGGCCTGCCCGGCCGCCCATTTCGTAGCCATCGCCGTTTGTCCAACTCACCCCCGGGGTTGTATATGGCGCAGGTCCGTGCGAAAGCTCGTATGCTGGTCCGTTCCGCTCCGTCCGGTGCATTCGATCAATACCTCCTCGATATTCAGAAGCTCCCGATGATCTCGGATCCCGAGGAAGAGAAGCGTCTGGCCAGGCGGGCACTCGCGGGTGACGAGCCGGCGGCCGAACGGCTGGTCACCGCCAACCTCCGATTCGTGATCTCGTACGTGAAGAAGTACCAGGGCCATGGACTCGACCTCTCCGAGCTGGTGGCCATCGGGAATGAGGGGCTGCTCAAGGCGGTCAAGAAGTTCGATCCCGATCACGGCGTGAAGTTCATCTCCTATGCGGTCTGGTGGGTGCGCCAGGCGGTGCTCAAGGCGTTGGCGGAGCAGACGCGGAGTGTGCGGATTCCCCTCAACCAGAACTCCGCGCTCGTCCGGATGGGCCGGGCGCAGAGCTTCCTGGCGCAGGAGCTCGGCCGCGAGCCGACCGACCAGGAGGTCGCAACCGCGCTCAACGAGACGGTCGACAACATTCGCAGTGCGCGCCGCATGAGCTCGACCGAGGTCTCCCTCGACGCGCCGGTCGAGCGCCAGGACCGCGGCACGAGCACGTTCGGCGAGCGCGTGGCGGGCACCGGCGGCAGCGAGATCGAGGAGATGACGGACTGCCGGCTGCAGCGCGAGTTCATCGATCGGATCTTCGAGCGCCACCTGACCCCGCGCGAGTGCAAGATTCTCTCGCTCTATTACGGCCTCGATGAAGGGGCTGAGGCGCTGACCCTCGAGAAGATCGGAGAGTTGCTGGGCGTCACCCGCGAGCGCATCCGCCAGATTCGCGAACGCGCCTTCGAGAAGCTGCGGGACTCGCCGGATGTCCGGTCGCTGCGGGGGTTCTGGGGCGCGGCGTAGCGGAAGGACGGAAGGCGAAGGTACTGTCATCCCGAGCCGAGCGAGGGATCGGGTCGCGGCGCGCATGACCCCCCGGGCTCTCCCGCATGCATCGGCCGATCCCTCGCTCCGCTCGGGATGACAGAACCTCCGTCTTTCCGTCCTTCCGTCTTTCCATATTTCCGTCCTTCCGTCCTCCCCGCCATGCTAGATTCCCGAGCATGCCGACGCGCCTGCCGGTCTTTCCGCTTTCCGTCGTCCTCTTCCCCGGTACGCCGCTCCCGCTGCACATCTTCGAGCCGCGATACCGGCAGCTGCTGACCGACTGCCTCGCGGCCGACCGGCGCTTCGGCATCACGCCGCCGGGCTCGGATGGCCAGGCACCTGACCCCGGCATGGTGGGCTGCACCGCCGAAATCCGGGTGAACCAGGTGTTGCCCGACGGGCGCTCCAACATCGTGGTGTGGGGCGGTGATCGCTTCGTCGTGGCCGAGCTGCTCGACGAGCCAGTGCCGTACCGCGTCGCGTCGGTGGATCCGTTCGACGACGATCCCGACACCCGGCCGCCGGAGGAGCGCACGGCGGAGCTGCGCGAAGCGTTCGACCGCTATGCCGCGCTGGTGCGGCAGTTGAGCGACGTCGCGCCCGAGGCACCGGAGGCGCCCCAGGACGCGCTCGCGCTTTCGTTCCACGTCGCCGCGGGGATCGAAGTCGAGACCTCGATCAAGCAGCGGCTTCTCGCCGAGCGCTCGACGGCGCGGCGCGTCATGGCGCTCCTGCTGGTGTTGCCGTCGCTCACCGCGGCGGTGGACCGGGCGCTCCTGGTGCACCGGCGTGCGCAGACCAACGGGCACGGGAACGCGCAGCCGAGCCTGCCGACCCCATGATGGTCGACGCGCTGGTCGAGGCGCTCGGACGCATCGTCGGACCTCGCTGGGTCCGACACCGGCGGGCGGAGCTCAAGACCTACACGATGGACGGCCTGCCCACGCGCGAGTCATATCCCGGCCTCGTCGTGATGCCGGGCACCGCCGCCGAAGTCCGAGAGATCCTCCGGCTGCTGCACCTGACGGACGTTCCGTTCGTCGCCCGTGGTGCCGGCACGGGACTGTCCGGAGGCGCGGTCGCCGATGGAGAGGCGGTGCTCGTGGCCCTCACGCGCATGAACCGCATTCTCCGCGTGGACCCGGGGCGCCGGCGCGCCGTGGTGGAGCCGGGGGTCGTGAACGCACGGCTCTCCGAAGCGGTGGCCCCGCTCGGCTTGTACTACGTGCCCGACCCGTCCAGCCAGGCCGCCTGCACCGTCGGCGGAAACGTCGCGGAGAATGCGGGCGGCCCGCACTGCCTCAAGTACGGCGTCACCACCAACCACATTGCGCAGCTCGAGGTGGTCCTCCCCGACGGGTCGGCCGTGACGCTCGGCTCGCCTCACGGTGAACCCTGGGGCCCCGACCTCGTCGGCCTGTTCGTCGGCAGTGAGGGGATGTTCGGGATCGCCACGGCGATCACCGTGCGGCTCGAGCCGATGCCGCCGAGTGTGCGGACGATGCTCGCCGACTTCCCGACCGTCCGCGCGGCGAGCGAAGCGGTCTCCTCGGTCATCGCCACGGGGATCGTGCCGGCCGCGATGGAGATGATGGACCGCGCGTGCGTCGCCGCCGTCGAGGCCTCGATCTATGCCGCGGGCTACCCGACGGACGCCGCGGCGGTGCTGCTGGTCGAGTTGGACGGCCAGCCGGACGCCGTCGACGCCGAGGCCCGGATCGTCGAAGCCATCCTGCTCGAGCGTGGCGCCGGCGCGGTGCGGAGCGCGTCGTCCCCGGCCGACCGCGCCCGCCTGTGGCAGGGGCGGAAGAAAGCGTTCGGGGCGATGGGCCGGATCGCGCCCGACCTGGCCGTCCAGGATGCCGTGGTGCCGCGCTCCGCGCTTCCCGACATCATGGACCGCATCGCCGAGATCCGCGACCACCACCGGCTCAGCATCAGCAACGTCTTCCATGCGGGCGACGGCAACCTGCACCCGAATATTTCGTTCGACCGTCGTGACCCGGAGGTCGCGCACCGCGTGCACGTGGCCTGCACGGAGATCATGGCCGCGTGCGTGGCGGCTGGGGGAAGCATCACCGGCGAGCACGGCGTCGGCTCCGACAAGCTGGACTACATGCCGTGGATCTTCGACGCCGAGACGCTCGCCGCGATGCGCGCCGTGCGCCGGGTCTTCGACCCCGCGGAGCGCGCCAATCCGGGCAAGGTCGTCCCGATCCACACCTGCCGCGAATGGCGCGCGGCCCGGGGACACTCCCTGGTCGGCGGCGTCCGGTGAGCGACGTCGTCCACGGCCGTCTTCGGGCGCTGCTCGGGACCGGCGGGGTCGAACGCGATCCGGCGGGCCTGCCGCGGGCCATCCCGGACACGGCGGATGCGCTGTCGCTGGTCTGCCGCTTGGCGCACGAGGAGGGCTGGAAGATTCGAATCGAAGGCCACGGCACCTGGCTTTCCGCGGACGCGCCCGCCGACCTCGCCGTGAGCACGCGCGCGCTCGACCAGGTCCTGTCGGTGAGCCCGGCGGACCTCGTCGCCACCGTGCAGGCGGGCACGCCGCTCGAGGCACTGCGACGCCGGCTGGCCGACGACGGGATGTGGCTCGCGCTCGACCCGCCCGGCCGGCCGGAGCGGAGCCTGGGGTCCATCGTCGCGACCGCCTCCGCCGGCCCGCTCCGCCACGGCTTCGGGCCGGTGCGCGACCATGTGCTCGGCTGCACCGTCGCCACCGGCGACGGACGGCTGGTCAAGGCCGGTGGGCGCGTGGTGAAGAACGTCGCGGGATACGATCTGACCAAGCTGCAGGTGGGCGGGTTCGGCGGCTTCGGCATCATCGCCGAGGTGCATCTGCGGCTGCGGGCCCTGCCCCGCGCGGACGTCACGCTGGTGGCCCGCGGTACGCGCGACACCTTGACCTCCGCGGCACGCGACGTCATGGCCGCGGAGCTGGTACCGGCGGCACTCGAGCTGCTCTCGCCTGCGCTCGGAGCCGAGGCCGACTGGTCCCTCGCCGCGCGGTTCCTCGGGACGGATGCCGCCGTGCAGAGCGACGTACGGCGGCTCGCCCCGATCGCCGGACTCGCCTGGCAGCCGCTGCCGCCCGACCGCACGGCCGGGTTCTGGGGGCTGGTGGCGCGCGGCAGCCAGGGCGGCCCGATCACGCTCCGGCTTGGCGTCCTCGGCGACGGCGTGGATGACACGATCGACCTGCTCGCGCACGATCTCGACGAGGGGCTGCTCTCCGCCGGAGCCGGGGCCGGCATGATCCGGTGGACCGGCGACGCGCCCGTCGAGCGCCTCCGCGCCGTACGGCGCTCGGCCGCCGCGCGCGAGATCCCGATGACGCTCGAGCGCGCGCCGTGGGCGGTGCGCCGCGCCCTCGGACATTTCGGGGCCTATCGCGAGGGCGTCGGACAGATCGTGGGACGGCTGCGGGATACGTTCGACCCGGGACAGTGCCTGCAGGTGGCGCTGGAAGGCGGCGCGTGAGCGTGATCGCATGAGCGCCACCGCCGACTACTCCTCGCTCGACCCGTGCGTCCACTGCGGCTTCTGTCTTCCCGCCTGCCCCACCTACCTCGCCACGGGCGACGAGGCCGACAGTCCCCGCGGCCGCATCGTCCTCATGCGCGCGCTCGAGCGCGGCGAGCTCGGCCCGGACGACGAGGCGCTCGCCCAGCACCTCGACGCCTGCCTCGGCTGCCTCGGCTGCGAACCGGCGTGCCCGTCGGGCGTGGGGTACGGCAAAGGCATCCAGACCGCGCGCGAGCAGCTCTTCGCGGCGCGGCGGCTGTCCCCGATGGGGTCGGTGGTCCTTGGCGTGTTCCGGCACGAATGGCTGTGGCGTCCGCTGTTCACGCTGAGCCGGGTCTTTCGAGCGACCGGCATCCCGAAGTTGCTCTCCGGCCGCGGGCGGCTGGGCTTCGCCATGGGCATGCTGGCAGCGACCGTTACGGGATCCCGAGCGCGGTCGTCATCCCGAGCGCGGTTGTCATCCCGAGCGCAGGGAGGGAACTTGCCAGGGAATGGCTCGACCCCCGCACGGACGAGATCCCTCGCTGCGCTCGGGATGACAACCGCGTCCGGCATGCCGGATCCCCCCGCGCCTCCGAGTCCTTCTCCCACGGTCGCCCTGTTCCGCGGCTGCGTGATGGACACGCTGTTCCGCCACGTGCACGACGCCACGAGGCGCACGCTCGAGGCCAACGGCTACACCGTCGTCGAGGCCGACGGCCAGGCGTGCTGCGGGGCGCTGCACGAGCACGCGGGCGACCGTGCCGCGGCCGAGGCGCTGGCGCGCGTGAACGTGGCGGCGCTCGCCGACTCGGCGGAGTACGTGGTCGTGAACAGCGCCGGTTGTGGCGCGTTGCTCAAGGGGTACGGCCGGCTGCTGGAGACCGAAGCCGCCGTCGCGCTCGCCGGGAAAGTTCGCGACGTGTCGGAGCTGCTGGCCGAGCGCGGACCCCGGCCCGGTGGTTCGTTGCCGCTCGATGTCGCGTACGACGCACCCTGCCACCTGCAGCACGCGCAGCGGGTCCACGCGGCTCCGCTCACGGTCCTCGGCGCCATTCCGTCGCTCCGGCTCCGGGTCCTGACCAGCTCGGACAAGTGCTGCGGCAGCGCCGGGATCTACTCGCTCGTGCGGCCGGCGATGGCGCGCGCGGTGCTCGACCTCAAGATCGAGAGCTTCGCCGCCGCCGACCCGATGCCGGGCGTCGTCGCCACGGGCAATCCCGGCTGCCTCATGCAGATCGGCGGGGGCGTCCGCGCCGCGGGCCTGCCGATCCGGCTGGCGCATCCGGTCGAGTTGCTGGATGAGAGCTACCGGGTGGGAGGGGTGTACGAGTCGCCCTGAGCGGAGCGAAGGGGGCATGCCTACCCTCACCCCGCCGCCCCGTTATACCTTCCGATATGACGGCTGCCATCCTGTTCGACTTCAACGGCGTCATCATCGACGACGAGCCGCAGCACTGCGACGCCCTCATCGCCACGCTCGGCGAGTACGGACACGCCCTCGACCGCGACACCTATTACCGGGAGTACCTCGGCTTCGACGATCGCGAATGCTTCCGGTTCTCCTTCGGCCGCATGGGCCGGGCGGCGGACGAGCCGGCGCTGCTGGAAGCGATCGATCGCAAGAACGCGCACTACGAGCGCGCCGTCCGCGCGTCCATGCGGCTCGTGCCCGGCGCCGCCGAGTTCATCGAGAGTGCCGCGCTCGATGGGTTCCAACTCGCCATCGTGAGCGGCGCGCTCCGCCGGGAGATCGAGCTGGTGCTCGACCTGACGGACCTCCGTCCGCATTTCTGCGAGATCGTCGCCGCCGAGGACGTGAGCGCGTGCAAGCCGGACCCGCAGGGCTACAACCGGGCTCGCGCGTTGCTCGCGCTCGCACCCGGGCGGTGCATGGTGCTCGAGGATTCATTGCCGGGCCTCGAGGCCGCGCGCGCGGCGGGGCTGCGCTGCGCGATGCTCGCCACGTCGCACGGCGAGGAGGCGTGCGTCGGGGCCGACCTCGTCTGGCGCGACTTGAGCGGCCATCACCCCGCCGAGCTGCCCTGGGCGCATGGCTGAGCTCGACCTCCGGCTCGACCGCGCCCGGCTCGACCGCGTCCGGCACGGCGCCACGATCGTCCCGACATCGCCCGCCGTCTTCCGCGTCGGAGGTCCGGGGGCGCTCGCGTGCCTGCAGGGTCTCCTCACCAACGATCTCGAAAAGCCCGGCGACGGCAGCCTGGTCTACGGCGCACTGCTCACGCCGAAAGGGATGATCGTGGTGGACGCCTGGGTCATCCGCCAGGCCGACGCGTTCACGCTCATCCTCCCCAACGGCGGGCACGCCGCCGCGCTCGAGCTCTTCACCCGGCAGCTCCCCCCCAGGCTCGCGCGGACGACGGATCTCACCGGGCAGGTCACCGTGGCCTGGGTGCTGGGCGCCCACGGCTTCCAAGTGCTCGCCAAGTCGGGCGTCGGCATGCCGGAGTCGGCGGGACGGGTCGTCTCGGTGGGCGGCGAGCTGAGCCCGGTCGCCATCGCGCTCGCGCCCGAGTCGGCGCCATTCGTCGCGCTCGCGGCGGGGTTCGCGCCCGCGGTCGAGCCGATCGTGGGGCGGGTCGTGGCGGCCGGCGCCGCAGAGGGTGACGACGGTGACCTCCATGCCGCGCGCGTGCTCTCGGGCTGGCCCGCCCTCGGCGTCGAGATCGATCAGCGGACCCTTCCGCAGGAAGTGCGGTACGACGAGATCGGGGGCGTCTCGTACACCAAGGGGTGTTACACGGGCCAGGAAACGGTGGCCCGCCTGCACTTCCGCGGGCACAGCAACCGCGAGCTGCGCGGCCTGCACTGGTTCGACGCCGAGCCGCTCGACGGCCGCGCGGTCGTCCACGGCGAGAAGGACGTCGGCAGCGTGCGCACGACGCTCACGCTCGAGGATCGTGTGCTCGGCCTGGGCGTGCTGCGCCGCGAGATCGGTCCGGGCGAAGAGGTGACGGCGGGCGGCCGTCGCGCCAAGGTGGTCGCGCTGCCCTTCGGGGTGGACGAGGTGGACGGGTGACCGACGCACAACGGGCCCCGAGCGATGCCCGGGGCCCGATGCGACAGTGGACCGGCAGCCTACTTGTGCATCGTATCCCGAGCCATGGTGGAGTCGGACGACATCGACATGCTGTCGCTCATCCCACCCATGCCCATCCCGGTGTCGGACATCGTTCCCGACGGGGCCATGCCCGCCGTATCGCCGGCCATGCCATCGGCCTTCTTCTCGCCACAGCCAACCAGCACGAGCACGGCAGCCAGCATCAGAGTCTTCTTCATTGTTGCTCCATCTACGCTAGGGTTTGCAGTGAACCGCGGTCGCGAGCCACAGTGTCGCCGAGGGTATGGCGCCGAACCTATACGGGGACATCGTTTTGTCAAGGCGAGCGAGCGGTGCCGGGTTGGGCCGGGCAGCCGGTGCGAGGCTCGTAAGTGGACGCCAGGCTTCCAGTTAGAACGTATATGACGATGACTCAACTCCCGACCAACGAGCGACGACCGATATGACCAAGCCTCGCACCCTCGGCGACCTCAAGAACAGCCCGTGGGCGGAGGCGCCGCTCCGCACACGCACCGTGCGGGACGAGATCCGGGCCAACCTGCTGATCCGGCTCACCGTCGGCGGCTCGCTCTTTCCCGGAATCGTGGGCTACGACGACACGATCCTGCCCCAGATCGTCAACGCGCTCCTGGCGCGCCACCACTTCATTCTGCTGGGTCTCCGCGGCCAGGCCAAGAGCCGCATCCTGCGCGAGCTGACCGGGCTGCTGGACGAGCGCATTCCGGTGGTCGCCGGGAGCGAGGTGAACGACGATCCATTCGCGCCGATCTCGAAGTTCGCGCGCGAGCGGCTCGGCGAATGCGGCGACGCGACCCCGGTCGCCTGGCTCCGCCGCGACCAGCGCTACGTGGAGAAGCTGGCCACGCCCGACGTCACCATCGCCGACCTCATCGGCGACGTCGACCCGATCAAGGCCGCGCGCGGCGGGCACCTGCTCTCGGACGAGCTCACGATGCATTTCGGTCTGCTCCCCCGCGCCAACCGCGGCATCTTCGCCATCAACGAGCTGCCCGACCTCAGCGGCAAAGTGCAGGTCGGCCTGTTCAACATCATGCAGGAAGGCGACGTGCAGATCAAAGGCTATCCGGTCCGCCTGCCGCTGGACGTGCTGCTCGCGTTCACGGCGAATCCCGAGGACTACACCGCGCGCGGCAAGATCATCACGCCGCTCAAGGACCGCATCGGCTCGGAGGTCATCACCCACTACCCGCGCACCGTGCAGCTCGGAATGGAGATCACCGCCCAGGAGGCGTGGACCGGGCGTGGCGGGCGTCCGCTCGACATCCCCGACTTCATCCTCGAGATCGTCGAGCGGATCGCGTTCGAGGCGCGGGAGGACAAGCGGGTGGACAAACGATCGGGCGTGAGCCAGCGGCTCCCGATCAGCGTGCTGGAGAACGCGATCTCGAACGCCGAGCGGCGCACCTCGCTCCTCGGCGAGAACCGGATCGTGCCGCGCGTGAGCGACGTGTACGCGGCGGTGCCGTCGATCACCGGCAAGCTCGAGCTGGAGTACGAGGGCGAGTTGCAGGGCGCCGACGCCATCGCGCGCGAGCTCATCCGCCGCGCGGCGGGCAAGGTGGTCGAGGACCGGATGGGCGGCGCCGACCTCGGCAAGATCGTCGCCTGGTTCGACCAGGGCGGCGCGCTCAAGGTGCCCGGCGAGGAGCGGGCGGAGCTGTGCTTTCAGGGCTTCAGCGTGGTGCCCGGGCTGATCGACGTCGTCGCGGAGTTCGGCCTGTCGCCCAAGAGCGACCATCCGCGGGTCGTGGCCGCGTGCGAGCTGGTGCTCGAAGGGCTGGCGGCGCAGAAGCGGATCAGCCGGAGCGAAGAGCTGGGCTACGCTCGGATGAAGCCGGAGCGGCGGGAGCCGGGGTATGGCAAGGGGGGCATTTCGTTCGGGTGAGGACCGGGGCGGTCGGCGGGAGGCCGACGACGGAGTGCGAGAGTGATGCTCGGATCCCGCGACCCACTCCGTTCCCCTTACCCCCACCCCATCCCCCTCGCGCGTCCCACCACCACCTCCGTCGCTCCGTCGAACCCGAGCACGGCAGTGTTCAGCACGATGTGGAAATTCACCGGGTCGTTCCAGTCCCGCCGGTAGTACTCCCGGCTGTACCGAGCGCGCATCTTGTCGGTCTCGTCGAGGACGGCGGCCGCCTCTTCGGGCGTGCAGCCGAGCCGGGCGGCGGCGACCTGGATCCGGAACGGCCGGGGCGCGACGAGCTTCACGTGGAGTGCGTCGGTCTCCCGGGCCAGCACGGCGGGGGCCGCGCGGCCGACGAGCACCACCCGGCCCTGCGCCGCGATCTCCGCGACGACGCGCTCGGTGATCTTCACCAGCTCGGCCTCGGACGTGTCCAGCACGGCGCCGGCCGAGTTGGGCCGCGGAAAGACTTCGGGGGTGGCGGCCGCGAGGGTCCGGGCCAGCCGCTCGACGAAGGTCGGGACGCGCTCCTCGCGCTCCGCCACGCGCTCGGCCGGGAGACCGGCGCGCGCCGCGACCTGCTCGATCAGCTCGTTGTCGACGACCCGCCAGCTCAGGGCCGCTGCCACCCGCCTGGCGACCTCGGAACCGCCGGCGCCGAACTGGCGTGAAATGGTGATGAGCATGGGCTAAGATGCGGGGCGGCGGAGGAACGGGAAAGAGGGCGCCGGGGCTGTTATGCTGTCATGCTGCCATCATCCCCTTCGACCCCCACCCCCCGCATCCGCCACATTCGCCACGCGATGCCCGCGGACACCACGAGGCACATCGCCCCTCCGGCCGCCACGGCCGTCCGCACCCCGAAGCGCTCCGCCAGCCAGCCCGCCTGCAGCGACCCGAAGGGCGCCATGCCGAGCACCACAAACGAGTAGAAGCCCATCACCCGGCCGCGCAGCCGGTCCGGCGCCTGGAGCTGCAGCATCGTGTTGGCCGCGATACCGTTCAGCGCCATGAGGCAGCCGGCCACGGTGAACAGCACGATCGCCCACCAGAATCCAGGCGCCAGCGCCGCCCCGGTCAGCACGAGCCCGAAGAGCACCGAGGAGCCGAGGACGAGCCGCGCCCGCCGGACCCGCCCGCCGAGCCCCGCCATGAAGAACGCCGCCGCCGCCGCGCCGACGCCGATCGCGGAGACCAGCGCCCCGTAGCCGCGGGCGTCGACGTGCAGCACGTCGCGCGCGAAAACCGGCATCATCGTCATGAACGAGAAGCCGAACACCGCGAACGTGGCGATGATCGTCATGATCGCGCGCGGCCACCGGCTGCCGAAGATGTAGCGGAACCCTTCGCGCATGGCCTCGAGCGC
>JACCSZ010000319.1 GCA_013812695.1 Gemmatimonadales bacterium
CTGAGCGAAGCGAAGGAGCCATGACCGGACGCATGGCTCCTTCGCTTCGCTCAGGATGACGGCGCGCTCAGGATCCCGCGCCGCCCGCTCGCCGCCTGACGCGAAATGCAGCACCCGCGTTTGCTCCCCGCCGCCGCCTCGCGTCCAACTCTCCATCCCGTAAGCAGTTGTTCCGACCCCGCCTAGGGCACGGGCCTTGCCAGTTACGAAATCGACTGCAGCACGCGCAAGTCATTGCGCGATAGTCGCCTGAGCTTCCGTTCTACCTCCACGCGACAGGTCATTCTGGTGACGCTAGCTCCGGCACCGCTGCAGAGCAGGTTTGGGCGTCGCCTTCTCATGCTGTTTGTCGGCTGTGCGCTGCTGCCGGTGGCCGTGGTTGCGGCGATGTCGTACGCCCACGTGACCGGTGAGCTCCGGAGCCAGAGCGAACGTCGCCTCCACCAGGCCAACAAAGCCCTCAGTCTCGCGGTATACGAGCGGCTGCTGCTGCTCGATGCGACCCTGCGCGGCATCCCGCCGCGAGTGGTGCTCCACCTCAAGGGCGCCGATCGTCCCGCCGAGGCGAGCCGGCTCCTCGGCGCCGGCCTCGACCTGCTCGTCAGCCGCCGATTCGTGGCGCTCGAGTTCGTCGGTGACGATGCTGTCCGCCTTCCCGTCTTCGGCAAGTTGAAGGAGCGGCCGGTGCTCACCCCGGACGCCCGCGAGGACCTCGCCCTCGGTCTGCCGGTCATTGTGAACGCGCACGTCGACGGGGGTTCCTCGCGCACCTTCATGCTCCGCCGGATGCATGGCCGGGAAGTGAGGGGCACGCTGGTGGGCGAGGTGAGTCCCGAGTTCCTGTGGAGTTCGCTGGCGTCGAGCATGCCGTCACCCGCTACGATGGTGTCGGTGATGGATGACTCGGGTCGCGTGGTGTTCCGGTCGACGCAGGCCGAGCTGGTGTTGCGGCTCGATCCGATCCATGAGGCGGCGCCGCTGCCCGAGGCGTCCCCGGCGCTGCCCGACTCCGCGGCGCAGGCGTTCGTCACCTCCTCGTGGCCGCTGGTGCTCGACGAAGTGTTCTCGGCGCCCGCCTGGACCCTCGTGCTGAGTGAAACCGAGGAAGCGGTGCTCGGCCCCGTGTTCCGGTTCTCGCGCACGTTCATCTGGGTGGTTCTGGGCTCCGGTGTCGCCGTGCTGCTGCTCAGCGGCACCCAGATCCGGCGGAGCCTGGTGCCGTTGGTGGAGCTTCGGGAGGGCACCCGCCGCATCGCGCAGCGCGATTTCGCCAAGCCGGTGTCGGTCTCGAGCGGCGACGAGTTCGAGGAGCTGGCCATCTCGTTCAACGCGATGGCCCTGCAGCTGGGCCGCCAGTTCCAGGCGCTCTCGACCGCCGCCGAGCTCGATCGGGCGGTGCTGTCGGCCACCGACGCGGCGTCCATCGTGGACACGCTGCTGGCCCGCACGCGGGACATCGTCCCCTGCCACATGGTGGGTGTCACGCTGGTGGCGACCGATGGCGGCAAGTCGCTGAGCAGTGTGGTGTACGATTACTGCGACGAGGTCCGCCATTCGGCGCGGGTGGAGCTCCGCTCGGAGGACGTGCAGGAGCTGCTGGGCGGTCCGGACTCGGTGACGCTCGATGGGGCTGGGGACGGGTTCCCGGCCTACCTCGATCCGATGTTCCGTCTGGAGCCGCAATCCGTGCTGGTGCTGCCGCTCCGGTTCCGGCGCCAGCTCGTCGGCGTGTTCGCGATCGGCTACCGGTCGACGTCCGTGGCGAGCCCCGACGAGCATGTTCAGCTTCGGCGGCTGGCGGATCAGGTGGCGGTCGCGCTGGTGAACGCGCAGATGCTCGAGCAGGTCAAGTCGCTCGCGTACTACGACAGCCTCACGGGACTGCCGAACCGGCTGTCGTACAAGGAACGGCTGGCCCACGCCCTCGAGCACGCACGGCGCTCGGGGAAGCTCGTGGCCGCGTTCTTCATCGACCTCGATCACTTCAGCCGCATCAACGATACGCTCGGCCACGAAGCGGGCGACCAGCTCCTCCAGCAGGTGGCGCTGCGCCTTCGCGCGTGCTGCCGCGACCGCGAGGACGAGGTCGGCCCCGCACAGGACGCCGTGACCCCGGACGTCGCCCGGCTCGGCGGCGACGAGTTCACCGTCATCATCCCGGGCCTGACGCGTCCCGAAGACGCGGGCAAGCTGGCGCGGCGGATCCTGAACAGTCTCGCGCATCCGATTCGCGTGGCCAACCAGGAGATCTTCGTCAACGCGAGCATCGGCATCGCCGTTTACCCCGGCGACGGCGAGGATATCGAGACGCTGCTGATGCACGCCGACACCGCGATGTATAAGGCGAAAGAACAGGGCGGAAACAGCTACCAGACCTACTCGCGCACGATGAACGCGAGCGCGCTCCAGCGGCTGACCCTCGAGAACGCGCTTCGTCGCGCGCTCGAGCGCTCGGAGTTCGAGCTCCATTACCAGCCGATCGTAGATGGCCGGGGTGGTCAGATCATCGGCGCGGAAGCACTCGTCCGGTGGAGCCATCCGGAGCTGGGCCGCCTGCTGCCGTCGGAGTTCATTCCGCTGGCGGAGGAGAACGGCCTCATCGTCCCGCTGGGCGAGTGGGTGCTCCACCAGGCGTGCGCGCAGAATCGCGCGTGGCAGGCGGCAGGGCTCACGCCCGTTCGCGTGGTCGTGAACCTCTCGAGCCGGCAGCTCCGCCGCACGCTTCCCGACACCGTCGCCAGCATCCTGCAGGACACCGGCCTCGAGGCTCGGTTCCTCGGGCTCGAGCTGACCGAGAGCCTGCTCGTGAACCATCACAAGGAAGACACGGACACGTTGCACGCCCTCCGCGCCATGGGACTGCACCTCGCGGTGGACGACTTCGGGACCGGCTACTCGTCGTTCAGCTACTTGAAGCAGTTGCCGCTGGACGCCCTCAAGATCGACCGCTCGTTCGTCCGCGAGATCGCCACGTCGCCTGACGATGCGGCCATCACGACCGCCATCATCGCGATGGCGCACGCGCTCGGGCTCAAGGTGGTGGGCGAGGGGATCGAGACGGCGGCGCAGCGCGAGGTGCTCAGGGAACAGGGGTGCGACGCGATGCAGGGCTACCTGTTCAGCCGGCCGGTGCCGGCGGACGATCTCGTGGCACTGCTGGCCAAGCGGCCGGTGGTCGCTCGACCGGCCCGACGACTCAAGAGCGCGTAGGAGCCACGCTCACGCTCCCTCCAGCATCCGCTCCAGCTCCCCGGCCTGTTCCCATCCGATGATCGCGTAGGGCAAACCCGAGGGCAGCACCGACGCGAAGCACGAATCCACCAGCTCCGTTCCGCTGCCGCCGTCCGCCGGCTTGATCAGCACCAGCCGCTCCGCGTCCAGCGCTCCGGCCACGAACGCCGCCACGCTGTCGCTGGTCGCCGCCCAGCTATGCTCGAGCACGTCGGCGGCGCGCATCCAGCGAGACGGCGCCAGCACCGCGATGCCGGCCGCGCCGACCGCGACCCCGATCGATCCCGGCTCCTCGACCAGTACGGCGCCGGCGATCCGCTCGGCGAGCACGTGCGCATACTGATCCATGCCCAGGATCGCCATCCAATGCGCGGCGTCGGGCGAGAGCCGGTCGCGGCGCTCGAACTCGCGCACGGCGTCCGCGAACGGCCCGCCGCCCGGGACCACCACGATCCGGTGGCGGCGCCCGGCCGCCGCGAGCGTGGCGCCCACCGCATCCAGGGCACCGGGAACGGCGCTCAGGCTTCCGCCCACTTTGACGACACTCAGTCCTCCGTGCCGGCTCACCGGTTCGCCAGCTCGTCGGCCAGCAGCCAGGCGACCGCCGCCGCCGGTGCGGTGCGGGCGGCCGTCCGGAGCCGCGCCGCCAGCGGCAGGAGGGTGAGCCCCGCGCGCCGGGCAGCCTCGGCGGCGATGAAGTCCCCCAGCCCGGCCACCATGGCATTCGCGGTGCCCGCGAACCCCGCACCCACCCGGCACACGGCGGCGGCCACCAGCTCGATCTGCGCCTCGGCGAGCGCCCGGGCGATGCCGTCGATCGCCTGCTCGTCCAGCATCTCCCGGTCGCCGCACACGACACGCGCCAGCCGCTCGCCCGCGAACTCGCGCGTCGCGGGGCGGCCGTCCGCCGTCGGCACCGTGAAGTCGGCCGGGTCGAGCCGCCCCAGCCACACGTGGGCGTCGCCGATGGTGGCGAACCCTTCGGACGAGACCGCGGCGGCACCGCCCCACAGCGGCACCTCGCGCACCAGGGCTTCGGCGGGCGTGCGCACGGCCCCGGTGTAGACCAGCTCACCCGTCAGCAGTCGGGCGGGGTCGGTGCGACCCCGGGCCACGACGCGGCTGGCCTGGATCGGAATGATGTCGGTGGAAGTCGTGCCGATGTCGATGAGGATGCCGCTCGGCATGTCTCGGGCGACGCACGCGGCCGTGGCCGCCCAGTTCGAAGCCCCGGCTGCCAGGGGCTGGACGCGCGCCGCGGCCGGGGGTACGAACCGGCCGTCCACGGTATAGACGTGCAGCGCATCGCCCGGGAATGCGTCAGCCAGCGCGTCGAGCACGAAGCCCACGCCTTCGCGCTTGGTGCGGAACACCTGCGACAGCTCGGCGGTCATGGTGACCGCATGCGCGCACCCCTGGCTGCCGCCAAGATCCGCGGCCAGAGCCGCAAGCGTGGCCGCGAGCGCGCCGGGATCGCGCTGGATTTCGTATGCCACCGAGGCGGTCCGCACCGCGGGCGGTCCGTCGCCGTGGCTGTCGATCCGCGCCGCCTTGGTGTTCACGCCGCCGATGTCCCAGCCGATCACGGTCGGCCGCGGCTGGCTGGTCACCCGGCTCGCGCCGCTGGTACCTTCTGCCATGGATATCATCCCGGTCCTCGATCTCGCGCGTGGGCTCGCGGTGCACGCGCGGGCCGGCGACCGCGCGCGCTACCGGCCGGTATCCTCAGCGCTGGCTCCCGAGGCCGTCGGCGACCCGGTCGCGCTGATCCGTGCGTTCCGGCACCGCCTCGGGGCGGCGTCGTGCTATATCGCCGATCTGGACGCGATCCAGGGCGGGGCACTGCAGTGCGCCATGCTGCGCGAGCTGACGGGGCTAGAGCCGGGGTTCTCGGGAACCATCCTGGTCGATGCCGGCGCGCACTCCGCCGAGGGCGCGTTCGAGGTGCTGGCCTGCGGCGCCGGTCAGGTGGTGATCGGTCTCGAGTCGCTTCGCGCATTCACCGATCTTGCCGACATCGTCCGCGCGGTCGGCGGTGAGCGCGTGATTTTCAGCGTCGATCTCCGCCTTGGCCGCCCGATCCTTCACGAGGAAATGCGCGATCTCGCCGGCACCGGCCCGCCCGATGTCCTGAGCGTCGCGGCCCAGGCGGTCGAGGCCGGGGTGCGTGGCCTGCTCGTGCTCGATCTTGCGCGGATCGGCACGGGGTGCGGCACGGACCTCGGCCTGCTCGGAGAGCTGAGGGCACGGTTTCCGTCGGTGCGCCTGCTTACGGGCGGGGGGGTGCTGGCCCGGAGGGATCTGGACCGGATGCGCGAGGCCGGCTGCGACGGAGCGCTCGTCGCGAGCGCTATTCACGCCGGCACGATTACGGCGGGGGATCTCGCGAGCCTGGCCGGCGAGCCGGTAGAGCCTCAGTCGCCCAGCGTCTCCCGGTAGGTCGCCGACTGGCCGTAGTTCTCCTCGACCTCGAGCTCGAGCAGGGTCAGGTGAGTGTGGCCGGCGCCGTTCAGCTCGTCGCGCACGCGGGTGCCAAGATATTGGGCAAGCATTTCGGCCGTACTGTTCTGGATCGGCAGCATCGCGCAGTCGCGCGTGGGAAAGACGTACGTCGGCTTGCCGAAATAGTCGACGCGCACCCGGTCGCCGTCCTCGTGATAGGCGAGCTTCGGATTCCGCGTCGGGAGCAGCACCTTGTGGTCGATTTCGTCGACGAGGCCCCGGGTGATCTGCTTGAGGATGCTGAAGTCGAGCACGAAGAACGCCTCGGCGTCCACCGAGCCTTCGACGGCGATGCCGACCCGGTAGTTGTGGCCATGCAGCGACTCGCACTGGTGGCCCCGGAACGTGATGAAGTGGGCCGAGGCGAACACCAGGTAGTCCTTGCTGACCTGCACGCGGAAGTTGCTCTGCACGACGGTCTCCTCAGCGGGGCCAACTGCCCTCTAGTATAACAACGAACAACGCGGCACAGGTGAGGTCCGCGGTGGTGCCGGGGTTCCGCGCGTTGCTCGGGGTACGGAGCGCCAGGTCGAACGCGTCGATCGCCCGGCGGCCGGCCTCCGTGCGGACGCCGCCGGCCTCCTCGACCTCCCGGGCGCTCCGGGACACGTCCGCCGCGACCTCACCGCCGAGCTTCCGGGCAATCAGGGTATCGGGGATGGCGGCCAGGATGTGCAGGTAGGTCTCGACCGTGGCGTCGGTCCAGTCCAGCCCGGTGCTTCGGGCGGCACGGAGCGCCGGCGCGCCGATCTCGAAGGTCGTGGCAAAATCGGTTGCGTATTCCCGGGCGACGCTATCGCGGTCGGCAGCGAGCGCCATCGCATCCCGGAGCGAGCAGGATGGCGCGCCCGCCACATCCTCGCTGGCCGAGGCGCCCAGGCCGCCAGGCCGAGCCCGGCGGATGGCGGTGTAGACCGCGGCCGCGTCGGCCACAGTGGTTTCCATCAGCACGGAGCCCACCCGGTCCCGAAGGGACGCGTTGTCCCGCTGCGCCGCCCGGGCGAGCGGCGCGAGCAGGAGCACAATCCCGAGGTTCGTGTTCGACCGCGTCCATCGGACGGTGGCCTCGACCGCCGCCAGGATGGTGACGCCGAGCGGCCGGCTCCCGGCGGCCGCCAGGGCGGGTCCGATGGCGATGGCGCTCGCCAGGAAATCCTCGTAGCGGGTGTCGTGGAAATGACGATCGGGTGACACGTTACCGGGCTTGGGGGCGCTGACCTCGAGCAGGCATGCGAGCTGGCCGGCCGCCGCGGTTTCCTCGGGGGTCGTCACGTCGCCCGGTGAACCAACTGGTCCACCACCGCGCCGGCCACGTCCACGCCGGTCGTCGCCTGCAGCCCCCGCCAGCCCGGGATGCCGTTCACCTCGAGCACGTAGACGCTGCCGTCCCGCGCGGGCAGCAGATCCACCCCCGCGTACTCCGCCCCGACGGCCGCCGCCGCGCGAACAGCCATCCCGGCCCACGCCTCCGAGAGCTGCACCGCCCGCGCGGTGCCGCCGCGCGAGAGGTTGGTCCGCCAGCCGCTGGAATGCCGCTCGATGGCGGCCAGCACCCGCCCACCCACGACGAACGCGCGGATGTCGCGACCATCATGGTCGATGGTGCGCTGCAGGTAGTAGACGCCGCGGATCTGCTCGATCGCCTTGAAGACGCGAAACGCCATCTCCTCGTCACTCACCCGCACCATGCCGAGTCCCATCGACCCGAACAGCGGCTTCACGATCGCGTCCCCGAATTCCCGGAACGCGGTGAACGCCTCCTCGGGCGTCTCGCATACGATCGTGTCCGGCGTGGGCAGCCCGCACTGCTCGAGCAGCGCGGACGTCCAGAACTTGTCGACGGTGCGCTCGATGGCCCGCGGCGAATTCATGACCCGCACGCCACGGTCCTCGAGGCGATGCAGCGCGTCCACGCGGTAGATGATCTGCTCGAGCGAGCCGGATGGGATGATGCGGGCGAGCACCGCGTCGGCGCGGTCGAGGTCGGCCGCACGGCTTCGAAGACCGGACCGGCGGCCGATGGCGGCCACCAGCCCTTCATAGGGAACGATCGTCCCGGTGTGCCCGCGCGCCTCGAGCGCGCGGGCCAGCTCCCGGGTATGCCAGCCCTCGCGGGCGGCGAGGATGACGAGTCGCAGGCTACTGCTGCTCGCCGATCAGCGCCGTGAGCCCGCCGGTGGCGAACTTCGGAAAATCCTCGCCGACCTGCTTCATCGTCGCCGACGCGGCACCCTTCTTCAACGCGTCCATCGAGTCGAAGCAGAGCTCCGCCTGGCGGTACTTGGCCGGTGCCGAGCCGTCGAGGTTGGCCGCGAACTTGGTCAGGTCCGCGCGGGTGAACCCGATTTCCCGCTGGCCGGCGACCACCAGCGGCAAGTGCGTCGCCGAGTAGTGCGACTCGAAGGCGGCGGTGTCCTTCGGCATGTTGTAGATCACCGTGACCAGCGCGGGGCAGGCCGCGGTGCCCTTGTCGCCGGTCTCGACCGCCGTCATCCCGAGCAGACCGCCGGTGGCGAACTTCGCCAGATCGTCGCCCACCGCCTTGAAGCCGGGCGTCGCCATTCCCCGCTTGGCATCGTCGAGCGAGTTGAAGTACAGCTCGGCCTGGCGATGGAACGTCGGCTTCTTGCCGTCCAGGGTGCTCGTGAACCGGGTCAGCTCCGCGTTGGTGAACCCGATCTCCTGCTGCTTGGACACCACGAGGGGTACGTGGGTCTCGCTGTAGTACTTCTCGAACGCCTTGATGTTCTTGGGCGGGTTGTAGATGACCGTCACCAGCGCCTGGGGCCCGGCCGGCGCGGGCGACATCGCGGCGGTCGTGTCGGCAGCGGGCGCGTCGGCGGGCTTGTCCGCCGGGGTGCTGCACGCCGCCGTGAGGACCATCGCGGGAATGAGCCAGCTCGGAGACCTTCGCATTGCTTGCTCCTGGTGGGGGAAGTTCAAGTCTCGTAACACGACGCCGTGAGCACGTCGGCGTTCAGACCGCCGGCATGAAACGTCCGCCCGCTCTCCGTGCTCGTCAGCCAGACCTCGGCCGGGCTGAACAGCAGCGGGTCGATCTTGTAGAAGTCGCCGCCGTAACGTTGAAAGATCTCGTAGAATGGCGTGCCGTAATCGCGCGAGGCCGAGGCGGGCACCTGCGACACCAGCTCGGCCAGCTCGGCATCGCCGGCGCGAATCGTATAGCGCGCCTGGCCGCCGTACAAGATGCAGTCGTTGGTGCGGCCGATGGCCCGCAGATCGTTCTTGGCCACCGGCGGGATCGGTGCCGTGCCCATCGCGCTTACGACCCGGCGCACGTCGAATCCGAGCGTCTCGATCTTGTGCAAGCCGGTTTCGACCATGCGGGCCGAGATCTGGACCCCGCCGGCCAGACTTGCGGTGGGCGCCACCACGAACGTGAGCTGCGAGGGCTCGAGCCGCGCCTTCTGCGCCACCCAGGCGGCAACGGCGTCGGTCGGCAGCGTCCGGCCCTCCAGCACGAGCACGGCGTGCATAGCCTCCTCGGCATACCCGAGCTTCTCGAACAGCTCGCGCTCGACCCGCGCGTGCGCGCGCAGCGGCCCCGAGCCCATCGCGAAAAACTTGTCCACGGTGACGGCCCACCCCGCGTACTGCGACGCCATGCAGGCCACCGCTGGATGATCCGTCCACACCGTCACGCCGGGCCATGCGGCGCCGCCGATCTGGAGCGGCGTATACGCCACGCTTCCCAGGCCGCCCATGCAGATCTCGGCGAGGGCGAGCCCGGCGTCGTACCCGCCGTCGGTTTCCACACCGGCGTCGATCACGCGGGCCCCGCCCGGGAGCGCCTGCGCCCGCACCCGGAGCTGGGGGGCATTCTCCTCGAGCGCGTCGGCGAGGTCCGTCGCCAGCTCGTTCATCCGCAGTCCGGTCATGCCGCTGTCCATGCGAGAATCTCTCCCTTGCCGAGCTCGGCCAGGTCGCCGCTGTAGCGGCGGTAGTGGCCCGAAAGGTGGCGCTCGTCGACGGGCAGGCCGTAGACCGTTCGGAGCCTGGTCAGGACGACCCGCAGATGGGTCGGCTGGTAGGTGCAGGCGTAGCGGTACGTGGGCGGAATGGCCACGTCGCCCAGCGCCACGATCGTGCCCCGCTTGGACCAGAGACCCGCGGCGGCGCCCAGCGCGCCGAATGCCACGATCGTCCCCGCGATGATGCCCGCTCCCGCGTGCGAGCCGGTGCACCCGCCCCCGGCCAGCAGCCCGCGTCGCATGCGTGCGCCCGCGCCAGCGCCCATCGCACCGTGCACCACGAGCT
>JACCSZ010000336.1 GCA_013812695.1 Gemmatimonadales bacterium
GATTCCGGCGCATGGGTCGCCGCCGGTGCATGGAGCCTAAGGATGTGTCACCCCGTCTCGCCCACCCAGTCCCGCGGCTCCAGCATCGCCATCAGCTCGGCCTCGAAGGATCCGGGCTCGTAGACCGGCGCGTACTCCCACGCCGCGAGCGGCGGCAGGCTCATCAGCACGCTTTCGATCCGCGCGCTGGTCTGCAGCCCGAACGTTGTGCCGCGGTCGTGCACGAGATTGAACTCCACGTAGCGGCCCCGCCGCGTGAGCTGCAGCCGCCGTTCGCGCTCGCTGTAGGGCAGCTCCCGCCGGCGCTCGACGATCGGCTCGTACGCCGCCGGCAGCGCGCCGCCGATATCGAGCACGAAGCCCACGAGCCGGTCGAGGCCGAGCCCGCTCTCGCCATCGCGCAGGTTATCGAAGAACACGCCGCCGATCCCGCGGCGCTCGTCGCCCCGGTGCGTGTTGACGAAGTAATGGTCGCACCAGCTCTTGAAGCGCGGATAGAAGCCGGGATGGTGGCGGTCGCAGATCGACTTGAGGGCGCGGTGGAAATGGCGGGCATCGTCCGGGAACGGATACGTCGGCGTGAGGTCGGTGCCGCCGCCGAGCCAGACGTCCACCCTCCGGCCCGCCGCGTCGGTCAGGTCGAAGTAGCGGACGTTGAGATGCACCGTCGGCACCATCGGACTCCGCGGATGCACCACGAGGCTCACGCCGGTGGCGTAGAAGGTGGTCTCGTCGTCGGCGGCGACCCGCGCGCCCAGCCGCTGCGCCGCGCCGGGCGGCAGCCTGCCGCTCACCGCCGAACGGTTGATCCCCGCCTTCTCGAACGTGGTGCCGCCCGTGAGCACGCGGGCGACGCCGCCGCCGCCGCCCGGCCGGTCCCACCGATCCTCGCGGAAGGTGCCGCCCCGATCCAGCCGGGTGAAGAAGGCGGTGGTGTCGTCATGGAGCTGCTCCAGCAGCCCGGCCACCCGCGCGCGGACGCCGGGGTCGCTCACGGCGCGCGCCACTCCTTCACCGCGTCGACGAAGCTGCGGGCGTTCGCCACCGGGACGTCCGGATTGATGCCGTGCCCGAGGTTGGCGATGTGCCCTTGTCCACCGAACGCCGCCAGCATTTCGTGCGTGCGCTTCCGGATGACGGCCGGCGGCGCGTACAGCCAGCACGGATCCAGATTCCCCTGCAGGGCCAGCGGCCGGTCCGCGAGCCGGCGGCGCGCGTCGGCCGCGTCGGTCTGCCAATCGATACCCATGACGTCCGCGCCGGTGGCCGCCGCGATTTCCTCGAGCGCCCACCCCGCCCCGGGCGCGAACGCGATGACCGGCACACCAGTTCCCCGCGCGATCCGCACGGCCTCCGCCAGGTACGGCAGCGCGAACTCCCGGAAGTCGCGCGGGCCGAGCGCGGTCGCCCACGAGTCGAACAGCTGCACCGCCTGCGCGCCGGCCTCGACCTGGGCGACGAGGAACGCGCCGACGGCGCGCGCCAGCCGCGCGAGCAGCGCGTGCGCCCGCCCGGGATCCTGCACGAGCAGCCGTTTCGCATGCATAAATGACTTGGACCCCTGCCCTTCGATCATGTAGCTCATGAGCGTCCACGGCGCGCCCGCGAACCCGATGAGCGGCACCCGGCCCGCGAGCTCGCGCCGCGCGAGGCGCAGCGCGTCGAGGACGTAGCCCAGATCCTCCGTGGGCGACGGATCGCGCACGCGCTCGAAGTCGGCAGGCGTGCGGAGCGGCTGGTGGAAGCGCGGGCCGATGCCCTCGTCCACCGACAGGGCCATGCCCATGGCCTGCGGGATCACCAGGATGTCGCTGAAGATGATGGCCGCGTCGACCCCGAGCAGGTCGACCGGCTGCAGCGTGACCTCGACGGCCAGCTCCGGCGTGCCCACCATGGTCAGGAAATCCGCACGCTCGCGAACCGCGCGATACTCGGGCAGGTAGCGGCCGGCCTGGCGCATCATCCAGACGGGCGGGCGCTCCACGGGCTCGCGGCGGCAGGCGCGAAGAAAGAGATCGTTCATGCGGCTCCGGTCGGAGTCAGCGGGAACTCACCAGCGCCCGCACGGCCGCGGTGAGCGCC
>JACCSZ010000339.1 GCA_013812695.1 Gemmatimonadales bacterium
CGCCCGAGCGACCGGCGCCATCTTCGAGTTGATTGCCGTGTCGAACACCCTGTTCGGCGGGTCGGTCACCACGGCCGGCCTGCTGCCGGGCACCGCGCTGCAAGGAGCGCTCGCGGCGCGGACCGACCTGGAGCTGGCACTGGTGCCCGGTGAGGCGATCAACGACGAGGGCCTGTTCATGGACAACATGAGCCTCGAGCTGCTCGAGGCCGCCGTGCCGATGGAGCTCCGCCTGTCCAAGGATTTCATCGACGCGCTCCACGACCCGGTCGCCGCATGAACAAACCGACGGTAGCCATCGTCGGGCGGCCTAACGTGGGCAAGTCCACGCTGTTCAACCGGATCATCGGCGGCCGCCCGGCGATCGTTTCGGACCGGCCCGGCACCACGCGCGATCGCCACTTCGGGGATGCCGAGTGGCAGGGTCGGCAATTCTGGCTCATCGATACCGGCGGACTGGTTCCCGAGTCGGACGACTCGATGGACCGCGCCATCCGGCAGCAGGTCGAGTTCGCGCTCGCGGAATCCGATGTCGTGATCTTCGTCGTGGACGGCCGTGACGGCCTCAACCCCGTCGATCAGGCCATCGCCGAGCGCCTTCGCAAGGCTCGACGGCCGGTGGTGCTGGCCGTGAACAAGCTGGATGATCTGGAACGCAGCACGGCCCAGCACGAGTTTCACCAGCTCGGCTTCGGCGACCCCATGGGCGTGAGTGCAGCCATCGGGAAGGGGAGCGGAGACCTGCTCGACGCCGTCGTCGAGCATCTACCCGACCACGATCCGGCGGAGGAGCAATCGACGCTGCGCGTGGCGGTGGTGGGCCGGCCCAACGCGGGAAAATCTTCGCTGGTCAACCGGCTGCTCGGGGAGGAGCGGCATGTGGTGGCGCCCGAGGCCGGGACGACGCGCGACGCGGTAGATTCCCTCTTGCGGTATCGGGGCAAGAATCTCAAGTTCGTTGACACCGCTGGGTTACGGCGCCGTGCTAAAGTAGAAGATGACCTGGAATTCTACTCCACACTGCGCACCGAGCGGGCGATGGAGCGTTCGGAGGTGTGCGTGCTCGTGGTGGATGCCACCCTGGGCATGCACAACCAGGATCTCCGGATCGCGACTCAGGCGTGGGACCAGGGCTGTGCACTCATCGTCGTGGTCAACAAGTGGGACCTCGTCGAGGAGAAGGACACCAACACCGCCCGGCAGGGTCAGGACGAGCTGATCGACAAGGCGCCGTTTCTCGGGTACGTGCCGTTCGTCTACGTGAGCGCGCTGACCGGGCAGCGGGTCCGGCGCATCCTGGACCTGATCCTCGAGGTTGCCGAGGGGCGCGAGCAACGAGTGCCGACCGCGGAGGTGAACCGGGTGCTGACCTCGCTGCTGGAGCGGAATGCGCCGCCGCAGAAGCCAGGTGAGGAGGTCAAGCTGCTCTACGCCTCGCAGATCGCCGTCGCGCCGCCGACCATTGCCATCGTCAGCAACCGGCCGGATGACGTCCCTGAGTCTTACCAGCGCTACCTGGCGCACGGGTTTCGCGAGGCGTGGCCGTTTTCCGGCTCGCCGCTCCGGCTCAAGTTCACGGCCCGCGGCGTGAAGCGTTGATGGCGGCGCTGCCCTGGCTGGTCGCCTCCTATCTGCTCGGGGCGGTGCCGACCAGTTATCTGGCGGGGCAGCTCTTTCGGGGCATCGATCTGCGCGAGCACGGCAGCCGGAATCTTGGCGCCACCAATCTCTACCGAGTCCTCGGCTGGCGCTTCGCCATTCCCGTTGCCCTGCTGGACGCCTCGAAAGGGCTCATCCCCGTAGTGGCGTTCGCGCCCCGGGTGTCGTCCTCGGAGCTGTTCGCGCTGGTGTGCGGACTGGTGGCCGTGCTGGGCCATGCCTTCTCGGTGTTCGTGGGATTCAAGGGTGGCAAAGGTGTGGCCACCGCCGCGGGGGTCATGCTCGGGCTGACGCCGGCCGCACTCGGCATCGCGGCGGCGGCGTGGGTCGCGCTGGTCTTCCTGACCGGATACGTGTCCGTCGCCAGCATCGCGGCGGCGGCGCTGTTTCCCCTGGCGGTGTATCTGATCGACCGTCCCGTACGTCCCGCGATGCTCTGGCTCGATGCCGCTGTAGCCGCGGGGATCATCTGGCTGCACCGTGGCAACATCAGGCGGCTGCTCGACGGCACCGAGAATCGGTTCGGCCGGCGCGCGCCCGCCGCCCCTGGTCCGTGACGGTCGTTGCCGTCCTGGGGGCCGGCAGTTGGGGCACGACCCTGGCCAATCTGCTCGCTGCCAAGGGCGACACCGTGCGGCTGTGGGCGTACGAGTCCGAGGTCGTGGAGTCGGTCAACTCCGGTCACGAGAACGCGGTGTTTCTCCCCGGGGTGCGGCTGGCGGACGGGCTCCGAGCCTTCTCGAATGCGCCCGAGGCGGCGGAGGACGCCGAGGTCATCGTGAGCGCGCCGCCGAGCCACGCGGTGCGATCGGTCGCGAGCGGGCTGCGGGATGCGGTCGCGCCGGGCGCACTGGTGGTCAGCGCCACGAAAGGCATCGAGACCGGCACGCTCGCGCTCATGTCCCAGGTGTTCGCCGATTGCCTGCCGCAGGCACGGTTCGCGGCGCTGTCCGGACCGAGCTTCGCGGTGGAGGTCTGCCAGGGGCAGCCGACCGCGGTGGTCGCCGCGGCCACCGACCCGCGCACCGCGCGCGACGCGCAGCAGTTGTTCGCGACGTCGGCATTTCGGGTCTACTCGGGGCAGGACGTGATCGGCGTCGAGTTGGGGGGAGCGCTCAAGAACGTGATCGCCATCGCGGCCGGCATCCTCGAGGGTTTGGGCCTCGGACATAACCCGCGCGCCGCGCTGATCACGCGGGGGCTGGCCGAGATTACCCGTCTGGGCGTGGCGATGGGGGCGGATCCGCTCACCTTCGCCGGGCTCGCGGGCATGGGCGATCTGGTGCTCACCGCCACCGGCAGCCTGAGCCGGAATCGCGCGCTCGGCATGGCGCTCGCCCGGGGCGAAACGCTCGACGACTATCGCGCCACGCACCGGAGTGTGGCCGAGGGAGCCGACACGTCCCGCGCGGGCGCGGCACTCGGGCACCGGATGGGGGTGGAGCTGCCCATCGTCCAGAAGGTCTGCGAGGTGCTCTTCGGCGGGAAATCCGCGCGCGACGCGGTCCCGGAGCTGATGGGACGCGAACTCAAATCGGAGCAGTGGCGATGACCACCACGCGGCCAGTCCAGGAGTTTTATTCCATCGGCGAGGTGTGCGCGCTCACCGATCTGAAGCCGCACGTCCTGCGCTACTGGGAGAGCCAGTTCCGCTTTCTCAATCCGGCCAAGAACCGCTCGGGCAACCGGGTCTACAAGAGCCGGGAAGTGGAGCTGATCATGCTGGTGAAGCACCTGCTGTACACGGAGAAGTTCACGATCGACGGCGCCCGCCAGCGCATGGACCAATACCGGCGCACCGGCGAGCTCCGCGCGTCCGCGCGGAAGGCGTTCGAGGTGGAGCTGGCCGCCGAAGTGCGGGCCGCCATCGAGGACGTGGTGAAGGTGCTCGACGGCCGCGCGGACGGACGCCCCAGCGCGGCGCGCGGATGAACATTCTGGTCACCAACGACGACGGCATTCTGGCGCCCGGCCTGGGGTTGCTCGCCGACGTCTGCCGCGAAGTCGGCACCGTCACCGTCGTGGCGCCCGACCGCGAGCAGAGCGGCACCTCGCACTCGCTGACGCTGCATCGGCCGCTCCGGCCCGCGCGGCGGCCCGACGGCGCGTGGCAGATCGACGGCACGCCGACCGACTGCGTGATGCTCGCCATCCAGGCGCTGATGCCGGAGCGACCGGCCTTCGTGTTCTCGGGAGTCAACCACGGTCCGAACATGGGCGAGGACGTGCTGTACTCGGGCACGGTATCGGCCGCCATGGAGGCGGTCACGCTCGGGGTTCCCGGCATCGGCATCTCGTTCGCCGGCAGCCAGCCGGAGACCCTGAACACCTACCGCGACATGCTGGTGCAGCTGGTCCGCCAGATCACCACGGTCCCGAACTTTCCCGAGCAGACGCTGCTCAACATCAACCTGCCCAAGGTTCCGGCGTCCGAGATCCTCGGCATCCAGGTCACCAAGCTCGGCAGCCGGTTCTTCTCGGACTCGCTCACCCGCATGAAGGATCCCTGGGGCCGCGAAATCTTCTGGATCGGCGGCGGGACGATCACCTGGACGGGCACCGAGAACTCCGACCATCTTGCGGTGGCCGAGGGGTATGTCTCGGTGACGCCGCTGCACATGGACCTCACCAACTACTCGCTGCTGGAAACGGTCAAGGGATGGTCGCTGGAAGGGTAGGGGAGGGGGATGGGTACGGCGGCTATCGCACCCGGCTCGTCGAGACGCTGCAGCAGAAGGGCATTCGCGACCTGGCGGTGCTTCGCGCCATCGGCACGGTGCCGCGGCATCTGTTCGTGCCGGAGAGCGTGCGCCACCGGGCCTACGACGACGTGGCGCTGCCGATCGGCGGCGGGCAGACCATCTCGCAGCCGTGGGTGCAGGCGCGCTACCTCGAGCTTGCCGCGCTGACGGGCCGCGAGCGCGTGCTCGAGGTGGGCGGGGGCTCCGGCTACCAGACGGCGCTGCTCGCGTTGCTGTCGGACGCGGTGTTCGCGATCGAGCGGATCCCGAGCCTCGCGCACGCCGCCCGTGCCGCGCTCGAGGCGTCCGGCATCCGGAACGTCACCGTGCTCGTGGGCGACGGCACCCTCGGCTGGCGCCCGTTCGCCCCCTACGACGCCGTGCTCGTGGCGGCGGCGTCGCCCGAGATCCCCGGCCCGCTGGTCGAGCAGCTCGCGCCTGGCGGCCGGCTCATCATCCCGCTCGGCGACCGGAACGCCCAGGTCCTGACCGTGGCGCAGCGAGTCGGCCCCGACGTCCGCACCAGCACCGTGGCCGACGTCCGCTTCGTGCCGCTGCTCGGTGAATTCGGATTCCGGTGAGCCCGCGCTGAACCCTGGAGTGGCCGCATGGACCTGCTGAAGCAGTTCGTGGATCTGTTTCTCCATCTCGACACGCACCTGAGCCAGGTGATCGCGGAGTACGGAACATGGACGTACCTCATCCTGTTCCTGATCGTGTTCTGCGAAACCGGGCTGGTGGTCACGCCGTTTCTGCCCGGCGATTCGCTGCTGTTCGCCGCCGGCACCTTCGCGGCACTCGGTCAGCTCGATCTGTGGTTCATGTGCCTGCTCCTGATCGCCGCGGCGGTGCTCGGCGATACCGTCAACTACTGGGTGGGCGCGACGATCGGGCCGCGCGCCTTCAGCGGCGACTTCAAGTTCCTCAAGCGTCAGCATCTCGACCGGACGCGCGCGTTCTACGAGCGGCACGGCGGCAAGACCATCATCCTCGCGCGATTCGTCCCCATCGTCCGGACCTTCGCGCCGTTCGTGGCCGGGGTGGGAACCATGAGCTACCCGCACTTCCTCGCGTACAACGTCGTCGGCGCGGTGCTCTGGGTGGGCCTGCTCGTGCCGGCGGGCTACTTCTTCGGCAACATCCCCGTCGTGCGCGAGAATTTCACGATCGTCATCCTCGCCATCGTCGCCCTCTCGGTCCTGCCGGTGGCCGTCGAAGCATTGCGCGGGCGGCGGCGGACGGCGTGACCCGGCGTTTCGTCGTGGCCGGACACGTGCAAGGCGTGGGTTTTCGATGGTACGCCGCTCGGCACGCGCGCGGGCTCGGGCTCGCCGGATATGCGCGCAACCTGGACGACGGCCGGGTGGAAGTGTTGGCCGCCGGCGATGACGTCGCGACGCTCGAGCGATTCGAGGTATTACTGCGCGCGGGACCGACCGCGGCGCGCGTGCGGTCGGTGGCGCGGGAGGATCGGCAGGACGACCCGCACGAATCAATGAGGAGCTTCGACATTCGATGACGACCGTCAGCCCGCTGGCACGCCACGTATTGGACACCCTCCGTCCGATTCCGAACTACCCCAAGCCCGGCATCATCTTCCAGGACATCACTCCGGTCCTGCGCGATGGACGCCTCCTCAGGACGATCGTCGAGGCCATGGCCGAGCCGTTCCGGAACGACCAGGTGAGTCACGTCCTGGGAATCGAGGCCCGAGGGTTCATCCTGGGCGGCGCGGTTGCGACCAGCCTCGGGGCGGGCTTCGTCCCGGCGCGCAAGCCCGGCAAGCTGCCGGGGGACCGGGTGACCGAGTCGTACGACCTGGAGTACGGCAAGGACGCGCTCGAATGCCACCGCGACGGGCTGCCCGCGCCGGCCCGGGTCCTGATCGTCGACGACGTGCTCGCGACCGGCGGGACCGCCAAGGCGGCAGGGCAGCTGGTGCGGGGGCTGGGCGCGGAGGTCGTGGGGTGGAGCTTTCTGCTGGAGATCGTGGGGCTGGGCGGGCCGGAGAAGCTAACCGGGGCGGTGTCGCACGTGGTGGCCCGCCGGTGAGCCGGGTTCGCACTTTCGTCGGGGGCCTGGACGGAGTTACCATACCCCTGGCCGCCGCTTCGCGACCCTTACCAAACCACATGAGGTCTGGACGGCAAGTAGTTGCCGCGGAAGGCGCCCCCGTAGCTCAGATGGATAGAGCAGCAGTTTCCTAAACTGTTGGCCGCGTGTTCGAGTCACGCCGGGGGCACTTACGATGGGAGTGGAGACGAGGCGGCATGAAGTTCGTCGGGGTCTGGCTCTGTCGGAGTTTCACGTCCGATTGGCCTACTTGTGCTGCGACTCGACACCCGCCAGGTAGCGTCCCCGATGCCGCCGGAGCCCGCTACAGGATCCCGCGCCTAGACATTAGCTTTCGGGGCGCCGGGAGACCTCGGCGTTCGGGTCTCAATCCAAGAGGCATGACACCACGCATGGCGACGACTTTGGAAGCAACGTCTCGAACACAGACCGGGGCGACGCCCGGGCCACTGCCATGGTACCGTGACCGGAATCGGCAACTGATGGTCATCGCCGTGGCGGTGGTGGCCGCCGGCCTGATTGGCTGGTTCCTGGTTTCGAGCGGGCGGCGGAAGGAGGAGTTCGCGGCGCGGAGCTTGAATCAGGCCCGAGCCGCCGCCGAGGCCGGCAACCTGCCGCTCGCCTCGAGCGAGCTCCAGAAGCTGATCCAGACTTATGGCGGGACCGATGCCGCGGACGAGGCCGTCATCACGCTCAACCAGGTGCGGATGGTCAACGGGCAGAGTGAGCTGGCGGTGGTGGGCCTCAGGAATTTCCTCGCCACGGAACCGGCGCCCCAGTACTCGGCGCCGGCCCATGGGCTGCTGGGCGCCGCGCTCGAGAACGCCGGCAGGTACGCGGACGCGGGTGCGGCCTTCGCGAATGCCTCCAAGGCGGCGGATCTCGACTACCTGAGGGCGCGGTATCTCATCGACGCAGCGCGCGCGTACCGCGGAGGCGGCAAGCTTCAGGAGGCGGTTTCAGCGTATCGGTCGGTGATCCGACAGTATCCCACGACGTCCAGCGTCACCGAGGCAAAGGTTCGTCTGGCGGAGTTGACGGACGGGAAGATGTAGCTGGGCTCAAGGCGGTAAGCGGCGGTCAGTTGCGGGCCCGAGGCGTTAGCTTGGGCCCGCGTTTCTGTTGAGGGCAACGCCGGGCAAGACTTTGCGTTGATCTTGAACGACGTATAAGAGGTATTATGTTAAGTTAACGTGGGGATAACTGTGGAGAAATGTGGAATCTCCTCGGACACGCGGCTGTAAGTCGGTGTCGAAGAGCGGCTTATACTCTAGCCCAGGCCCCCTACTCGGATTCCCACACCCCCCGGAAAACGAGCCTACCTTGCCCGCCTAGCCAGATGTCCGTCGCCGACCGGCGATCGAGCCGCGCTCTCACCCCGAGCGGCTGATTCCCCCGGCTCCGGAACCGCACCGGAAGCTCCGCCTCCTCCCGTGCAGCCAGCGCGACCCCGGCCGCCACGGTCCCGGTCCCGCAGGCGAGCGTCTCTCCCTCCACGCCGCGCTCGAACGTCCGGATGTGCCAGTCCGTACTCGGCGACAGTGGCGGCGATACGAAGTTGACGTTCGCGCCGCCCGAGCCAAGGCTCGGGTCGGACCGGAGGCGCCCGCCCCGGCCCACAACGTCCACACGTTCGACGTCGTCCACCCGGACGACCAGATGCGGGACGCCCACCGTGGCGAACTCCATCCAGTGCTCTCCATCGACCGGCTGGACCCCCGGCGGGACCGCGGCGTCCAGCACGAAGTCGGCCAGGTGAATTTCCGCCTGGTCATCGTCGGCGTCGCCGTTCCCTTCCACCGGCCCCGCGTCGGTGAGCAGGCACAGCCGGCCTGGCGCGGCGAGCTCGAGCAAGACTGCGAGCCGCATGCTGCACAGCGCGGCGTTCCCGCACATGGCCGCGCGCGATCCGTCCGAGTTCCAGTACGTCATGCGCACTGCGCCCGGCCGCTCGGGCGTCAGGATCACGAGCCCGTCGCCACCGACGCCGGTGCGGCGATCGCACACCCGCACGACGCGCTCGACGGGCCACTCGGCCGGCGTCGTGCCGCGGCCATCGAGCATGACGAAGTCGTTTCCCGATCCCGTCATCTTGTAGATCGCGGTCCCGCTCACAATCCGCCCATCAGCGATTGGAGGCGCAGCCACCAGACCATCCAGATCGCCTCGCGGACAATACGCTTGTTCATCTTGCTCTGGCCCTCGACGCGATCGGTGAAGATGATCGGGATTTCGACGAGCCTGAACCCCTTCTTCCACGCGCGAAAACTCATCTCGATCTGAAAGGAATAGCCGTTCGAGCGGACCCGGTCGAGCTCGATCGACTCCAGCACCCGGCGCCGAAAGCACTTGAACCCACCCGTTGAATCGGTCAGCGGCAGCCCCGTGACCCGGCGGGCATACTCGTTCGCCCCGACCGAGAGGAGCAGCCGGGCGATGGGCCAGTTGATGACGTTGACCCCCGAGTGGTAGCGCGACCCAATCACCAGATCGGCTTGCTGGATGGCGCCCAGGAACTCGGGCAGAAACTTGGGATCGTGGCTGAAGTCGGCATCCATCTCGAACACGAGGTCGTATCCGCGCTCCAAGGCCCAGGCGAAGCCGGCCAGGTACGCCTTCCCGAGCCCCGCCTTCTCAGGGCGATGGAGCACGTGGATCCGGCATTCCGCCGCGGCCATCTCGTCGGCGAGCCGGCCGGTGCCATCCGGCGAGTTGTCGTCCACTATCAGGACCTCGAAACGGGGATCCTGGTGCAGTATCTGGGGGACGATGAGCGGAAGGTTGACGCGCTCGTTATAAGTGGGGATGACCACGAGCGCCCGGTCAGCCACGTGTCTGGTTCTCCACATGCTGGCGTCGGCGCCGAGGCCACGCCGGCGCGGCGAGCAGGGCCATTGTCACGAACACCGCCGCGAACGTCACGAGCTTGCCACGGGCGTATGCCGCCGAGGCGAAGTGCAGCGTGACCTCGCGCGCGCCGGGCGGCACCACCACGCTGAGCAGCGCATGATCGGCCCGGTGAACCGGCGTGGGCGTTCCGTCGATCGTGGCGTGCCAGTCCGGGTACCAGGTTTCCCCGATGACGAGGTACGCGGGCTTCTCCGCTGAGCCCGCCAGGGTGATGCGCATGCGTCCCGGCTGCCACTCCGCAAGCGTCGGCCGCACGGGCACCGGCGCGGGGGCCTGTCCGCCCCGGATCGGCTCCGGTGCGAGTCCGGACACCGTGTCCGAGTACAGCGCGATGGCGTTGTGGGGGAACCGCGGATCGATCACCGTCGGCACGACTTGATCCTCCGGCAGCTTGGCCGCGCCTGGGACGATGCGAACATAGGACGGCAGCGTATCGCGCTCGAGCAGCACGGCTGGCGAACCGGGCGTCGTTGTGACTGGGCCAAGCACCTGGTGGAATCCGGGCACCGCCTGTGGCTGCGGAAGCAGCAGGTAGCGGACGCCGAGCAGGTCCAGGAGCGCCGGACTGCCCGCGTTCGGCCACTGGCCCTTCCCGCCCAGCAGCTCGTCGTAGAACCGGACCTCGTTGCCATGGTAGCCCAGCATGGTCTGAATGCCGTGCGCCATGAGGTACGAGCCCTGGTACACACCGGCGTCGAGCACCCGGAACGGCATCCGTTCGGCGCGGAGCTTCGACGTGACGGGATCGTCGCGGAACTCTTCCGAGGCGGGATCGCGAAACGCGAAGAATAGCCGGTCGACCGTCCAGAGATCACCGACCACGATGACGGCGAGAGCAGCGGCAGCCAGGCTCCCCTGCAGGCGCCCGCGCCACACCGCCCAAAGCACTCCACCCCCGGCGAGCGCCACCATCATCAGGCGCAGAGCACCGTTACGGAGCGCCGGCGCGTTCGCGGCGACCCGCGCCGCCTGTTCGGGGCTGGCCAGTGCGGTGGCCACGGATTGAAGCGCGCCGGCCGTGCCCAGCACCCCGAGCGCCACGGCGACGACCAGCGGTACCAGTAGCGCGCGCAGGGTCACCTGACCGCCGAGCAGACGATCGGCACCGAGCGCGGCGCAGGCGGCCACGGGCAGTGCCACGAGGAAGAACGCCATGCCCGGCGCGCGCACTTTGTCCATCATGGGCATGAGCTCGTACCACACGTTATAGAACGGGGTGTGGCCGCCGAGCGAAACCAACAGGAACAGCAGCGCGACGACCCCGAGCGCGATCACGAGCCTGCGTCGGGCGCGGTCGCCGACTCCGAGGACCGCCAGCCCGACCACCACCGCCCCGAGATACTCGGTATGCAGCTTGAAGAAGTTGCGCCCCCAATACCCGTCGAGCACGCCGTTGAACTGCGGCAAGATGGTCGTTACGAGTTCCTCGGGAGGCATCGAGAACAGAATGGCGTACTCCCATCCACCGCTCGGCCCTCCCGCGCCGCGGGGAGAGTACGGAATGTACTGCAGAAACGGGAGCACCTGGATGGACGCGAGCGCGACGCCGAGGAGCACCGCACCGAACGCCAGGCCGAGCTCGATGGGCCATCGGAGTCCGGCAGGACGAGAGGGATCGAAAAACACCAGATACAGAGTCCAGAGCCCACCGGCCACCAGGAGATAGTAGGTCATCTGGTAGTGCGGGCTCAGCATGCAGAGCCCTACGCTCAAAGCCAGCACTCCGTAACCCCACGGACGGCGGTCGCGGATGGCGCGAACGAGGGCGAGCAGCACCAGCGGCGCCAGCGCGGAGACGTACAGCTTCCCGTCGTGACCCGGCCGCACCATCGACGCCACGATGCCGGAGAGCTCGTATGCGAGTCCGCCTACCAGCGCACCGGTCCAGCTCACCCGCAGCGCGCGGAGGAGGGCGTACGTGCACGCGCCCGCCAGCACGAGGTGCGCGAAGAACCCGAGGTTCATGGCGGTATCGACGGGAAGAAACCAGCGCAGCCACGCGGTCGGGTAGAAGATGTCGCCGTGCTGGGCGGCGATGTATGGCATGCCTCCGAACAGGTACGGATTCCACTCGGGGATGCGGCCGGTGGCGCGGAACAGCTCGGCGCCGAACAACCGGAAGCCGTATCCCGCCACGTATTGATCGTCGCCCAGGAGCCATCGCCCCGCGAGCATGGGCCAGCACAGCGTGAGGGCCGCCGCGACAAACACCGCGCCGGCCACCACGGCCGGGCGACGCGGCTCGAAGGCGCCAGGCCGAACCGACTCAGGGTGCGACACGCGCTCTCCAGTGCGGTCGGATGAGGAACGGGACCGCGGCCCCGACCTCGGTAATCGTGAGCAGTACTCGCGAGGCCAGCGCCAGCGCCGTCGCGGCACCGATCCCGAGCGGACCCTGCAGCATGAGGATGAACAGCCCTTCCCGTACGCCAAGGCCACCGGGGGCGAACAGCGCCAGGAAGCCGGCAAGATACGACGCCGTGAACACGGCGATCGCGAGCGCCGGGCGCAGGCCCGCGGACGGCAGGAGCCCGCGGGCCAGCATCCAGAGCGCCACGCCATAGCCAAGCCACGCGACCAGGTTCGCCACGATCCCGAGCCCGATGCCGATCGCCGGGGGTGTGCCGCGGGAGGCATCGTCGGATGATGCGAACCTGAGCAGCCGGCGCAGGAACGGGGGCCAGAGCAGGAGCAGCGCACCGACCACCGCGGCCGCGACGAGCAGCCCGAGTGAGAGGCCGGCACCCGGGTAGGCTGCTTCGATGGCCCCCCGCCCCGTCAGCCCGGCGACCGCGGCTCCGCTCCCGATGGCGAGCACCTGCAGCACGATCGCCGACCCGGTGGCGGCCCACGGCGCGATCCCCGCACGCTGCGCCATCAGCGCCATCCCGGCCACCGCCCAGACCTTGCCCGGCAGGTACTTCCCCAGGCTCGACACCGTCCAGAT
>JACCSZ010000364.1 GCA_013812695.1 Gemmatimonadales bacterium
AGCCAGTTCAGTCTCGCGCTCCGGCCGAACCAGGCGCTGCAGCCGCCGCTGGGGACGGGCGGCGCGCGGATCGCGCTCTCGCCGGACGGCCGCGCGCTGGTCTACAGCGGACCCGCCGACGGCGGGAACCGGCTCTGGCTCCGGCGGTTCGAGCAGCTCGACCCCACGCCGATCGCGGGCACCGAGGGCGCGGCGAGCCCGTTCTTCTCCCCGGACGGCCAGCGGATCGGGTTCATCAAGGATGGGACGCAGGTGCGCATCGCCTCCCTCGCGGGCGCGCCGACGGTGACGCTGACCGACAAGGCCAACACCACCTCGGGCGACTGGGGCGCCGACGGGTACATCTACTTCGAGGTGGACTCGGGCGTCGCCCGGATGCGCGCCGCCGGCGGAGCCATCGAGCCGGTCTACACGATCTCACCGGAGCAGAAGGAGATCGCGACCGAGTGGGTGCACGTGCTCCCCGACGCGAGCGGCCTGCTCTTCCGCCTCCGCCACGTCGGACAGGGGCCGGGCGACTTCGAGATCATGGCGATGTCGCTCCCGCACGGCAAGGCGAAATCGCTCGTCCGGGGCATCTACGCCCGGTATGCGCCGACCGGGCATCTCCTGGTGGTCACGGCCGACGGGAAGCTGATCGCCATCCCGTTCGACATGAAGAAGCTCGAGCTGACCGGCCCGCCCGTCGCGCTGATCGAGGGGGTGGGCGTGCGGAACGGTGGCTTCAACCTCGACCTGGCGCTCGCCGGCAACGGCACGCTGGCGTACACCACGGGCGGCACCCTCGGTTCCCGGCGCGCGGTCTGGGTGAGCCGCGAGGGCGGGGTGAGCCCGGTGGATCCCGCGTGGGATCCGCAGGGCGCCATCGCGTCGGCCAGCCTTTCGGGGGACGGGAAGGCGGTGGCGGTGGACCTGTTGCGCGAGGGACGGCGCGACATCTGGGTCAAGCAGCTCCCGGACGGTCCGTTCTCGCGCATCACCTTCGGGGATACCTCGAGCGTGCGGCCGTCATGGTCTCCCGATGGCCGCGAGGTCCGGTACGTCGTGGACCGCTCGGGGTCCGGCGTGGGGCCGGCCTACGCCCACCGGGCGGACGGCACGGGGGCCGCGCGCCTGCTGGTCGCCTCCACCAAGCTCGACTTCGGCCAGATCGGGTCCTCGCGCGACGGCCGCTGGCTGATCCTTCGAACCGCCCCGATCGGGCCCGGCAGCGCCGACATCCTGGGCCTGAAGGCGGGGGACACCACGCTCGTCCCGCTGGTCGCCACGCCGGCCGCGGAGATGTTCCCCGCGCTCTCGCCGGACGGCCGCTGGCTGGCGTACGCCTCGAACGAATCGGGAACGTCGGAGGTCTACGTGCGGCCGTTTCCCGAGACCGCGTCGGCCAAGTGGCAAGTCTCCACCGCGGGCGGCACCGAGCCCGTCTGGGCGAGCACCGGCCGGGAGCTGCTCTACATCAGCGGGAAGGGCGAGATGGTGTCCGCCGAGATCCAGCGGGGCGCCGCCTTCTCGGTCGGGAAGCAACGCCCCCTCTTCTCGGCGACGCAGTTCTCCCGCCCGGGGCCGGTTCCGTCGCTCTCCCTGAGTCCTGACGACAAGCGGTTCCTGATGGTGCGCGAGGGGGACACCTCGCAGCAGAGCGAGCTGATCGTCGCCGAGAACTGGCTGGGGGAGCTGGGGGGGCTGGCGAGGAAGTGAGGGAGGCATCACTGCCCTAGGGCTCGGCGAGCGGCGCTGACCTCGCGCTCGCGGGCGCTTGACCAGATTGGTCAAACGCTCCAGATTGCCGGCATGCCGCGGAAGCCGGTGGTGCGGGAGACCGTCAGCCTGTACGAGGCCAAGACTCAGCTCTCCCGGCTCGTGGATCGCGCGGCCGCCGGCGAGGAGATCGTGATCGCCAAGTCCGGCCGTCCGCGTGCCCGTCTGGTGCCGCTCGAGGACACGCGTGCGCACCGGGTGTCCGGCCGCGGCAAAGGGCGGTGGCGCCTGCGCAAGGACTTCGACGCCCCCCTGCCCGACGATGTCCTGCGCGACTTCGAGGGCGGCCGGTGAGCCTCCTGCTCGACACGCACGTGCTCATCTGGTGGGACGAGGGGCGCCGGCTGGCGGCCGCGGCGCGCCGGGCGATCGAGGACGCCGACGCCGTGTACGTCAGCGCGGCAAGCGCGTGGGAGATCGCGATCAAGACCGCCCTCGGCCGCCTCCGCCCGAGCCGGACCGTGGAAGACGCGGTCCGCGAGTCGGGGTTTCTCGAGCTGCCCGTCACCTTTCGCCACACCGCGCGCGTAGCCGTGCTACCCGCGCACCACCGCGACCCCTTCGACCGCCTGCTGGTGGCGCAGGCCGAGGTCGAGGCGCTGACGGTCGTCACGCGGGATCCGGTGTTCGGGCGGTATCCAGTGGCCGTCATCGGAGCGTGACGGGAAGGCGTTCATGATGCGGGAACCATCGTTGGCGCACCGCCCCCTCGTCATCCTGAGCGAAGCGAAGGAGCCATGCCTCGGGTCATGGCTCCTTCGCTTCGCTCAGGATGACGGGAAAGGCCCACGCCTCCACCACCACCCGGCCGGTCGATGCTGAACTACATCTGGGCAGGCCTGATCGTCTCCAGCTTCGTCTTCGCCCTCGGCTACGACATCCGCGACATCACCGGCGACCGCTACCGGAACGGCCAGCCGCTCCCGGTGGAGCTGGCCTTTCCCCAAGGCTACGACCCCGCCGCGCGCCGCGTGCCGGTGGAGATCCGGATCGAGCCTCGGCAGTACGCCGGCTTCTATCGCACCGAGCAGGCGCCCGCCGCGAGCTATCCCGGCTACCTGCTGCAGACGCGGGAGGGATCGCGGCTCCGCTTCGGCGCCGGCGCCAAGCTCCCCGAGCCGCTCGCCACCATCGGCAAAGTCTCGCGCTCGCGCGACGAGGAGCTGCAGGGCCGGCTGGTCGGCTTCAGGCCGGCGCCCGCCACAGCGACGGCCGGGCTGATCTTCGAGCCGGTCCGGTTCGTCAAGCTGAACGCCATCGCCGACGCCGCGCTGAACTTCGCGAAGACGGGAGCGGAGATCGCGATCGGTCTCATCGGCGTACTGGCCCTGTTCCTCGGCATTCTCAAGATCGCCGAGGACTCGGGCATCGTCTTCGCCCTGGTGAAGCTGGTCCGGCCCATCCTGCGGCCACTGTTCCCCGATATCCCGCCCGACCACCCCGCGCTGGGCATGATCGCGCTCAACCTCACCGCCACCGTCTTCGGCCTGGGCAACGCGGCCACCCCGTTCGGCATCAAGGCCATGGAGGAGCTGCAGAAGCTCAACCTTTCGAAGGACACCGCCACCAACTCGATGGTCATGCTCCTGGCCATCAACACGGCCAGCCTCCAGCTCGTCCCGCCGGTGCTCCTCCTGGCGCTCATGGGCACCCAGATCAACACGCTCATCTTCCCGATCCTCACCACGACGGTGCTGGGGCTCATCGTCGCCATCGTGTCCACCAGGCTGCTCGGCCGGTTGCCGGGGTATCGCGCGTCCGATCCCAACCGGAACCCGCCGCCGCCGCCGGCCGCGGCCGCGGAGGTCTGAGGCCGCCATGGACGCCGCGCGCAACGCCATCAGTCTGCTCTCCTTTTTCGTCGTCCCGCTCATTCTGGTGGGCTTTCCGCTCTACGGTCTCTACAAGCGGGTGCCGGTCTACGAGAGCTTCGTCGAGGGCGCGAAAGAGGGATTCCAGGTCGCCGTCCGCATCATTCCCTACCTGGTGGCGATCCTCTTCGCCATCGCGATGTTCCGCGCCAGCGGCGCCATGGACGTCCTGACCAAGGCACTCGATCCGGTGCTGGGCCTGATCGGCTTCCCCGCCGAGCTGCTCCCGATGGCCATCATCCGGTCGCTCTCGGGCTCGGGCTCAGCGGCGCTGGTGGTGGACATGATCAACCAGTACGGCGAGGACTCGATCCTGGTAAAGATGGCCGCCGTCATGTACGGGTCGAGCGAGACCACCTTCTATGTGATCGCGGTGTACTTCGGGGCGGTGGGCATCAAGAAGACGCGCCATGCGGTGCCGGCGGGGCTCCTCGCGGACGCCGCCGCCATGGTCATCGCGGTCTGGACGGTGCGGCTGCTGTTCGGCATGTCGTCACCCTGAGCGAAGCGAAGGGGGCCATGCCGACATGGCCCCCTTCGCGCCGCTCGCACCCATCTGATCGTCCCCCGCAGCCCGCTCACCGTTGTCTCGCCCGCGCCTGCATCTCCGCTGTCCAGTTCTGGGTGACGATCAGCTCGTTCCGCTCGCTGGGCGTCGTCTCCCGCAGCATGAGGAACCCGGCGGTCGTCCGGACTCACGTCGAACGACTGCACCGGACCGATGGCGACGTACGGAGCGGTCGAGAACAGTGCCTTCGGCTGACCGGAAGAGAAGCCGGCACCCGGGCGCACCTCGACGATCATC
>JACCSZ010000379.1 GCA_013812695.1 Gemmatimonadales bacterium
CCACCGGGGCCAACGGCGGCTACGAGGTGCGCGGCGTTCCGGCCGGCGAGCACACCGTCCGGGTCCGGCTGATCGGCTACCAGGCGGCCACGTCCCGCGTGACGGTGGCCGGAGCCGAGGTGACCCAACAGGACTTCACGCTCGGGAAGAGCACCGTGCAGCTCGCGCCGATCGACGTAGTCATCGGCTCTCGCGCCCGGCACACGGCGGCCGAAGAGCTTGCGGTGCCGGTGGACATCTTCCCGGCGGAGCAGCTGGCGCAGCAGGGCAGCACCGAGACGAGCGTCATCCTGCAGTCGGTGTCGCCCTCGATCAACTTTCCCCGGCAGAGCGTCACCGACGCGGGTGACGTGGTGCGTCCGTTCACGCTCCGCGGCCTGAGTCCGGACCACACGCTCGTGCTGGTCAACGGCTGGCGTCGGCATCAAACGGCGCTGGTGAACACCTTCACGTACGGCATGGGGGCGGGCTCGAGCGGCGTGGACCTGAACGCCATCCCGTCGAGCGCGCTCGACCGGATCGAAGTGCTGCGGGACGGCGCGGCGGCCCAGTACGGCTCCGACGCGATCGCCGGGGTCGTGAACCTGGTACTCAAGGACGGGGCGTTCACGCCGTTCCTCAATGCCGACGTGGGCCGCTACACCACGGACGACTATCCGGATGACGGTACGACGGTGAACGTGAACGGCGGCTACGGGATCGGCATCGGCCGCGGCTCGCTCGGGCTGTTCGGCGAATTCCGCGACCGCCAGGCCACCAACCGCGCCTGGGGGGATCCGTTCGAGTCGGCCGGCACCGGCGCCGCCGACGTGATCGACGACAAGGGGCAGGTCGTCGACAAGAACAACCCGGTGCCGCAGCCGAACCACCATTGGGGCGACGGGCTCGAGCGGGACGCACTGGCGTTCGCCAACTTCCGCATGCCGATCAACGAGGCGGGCACCAGCGAGATCTACAGCTTCGGCGGGTACAGCCACCGGGACGGCGAAGGTAATCCCTACCGGCGCTACTTCGACAGCGGCCGGAACTGGCAACAGATCTATCCGCTCGGCTTCCTGCCCACGATCGGCGGGCTGGTCACCGATTACTCCGGGGCGGGCGGACTCCGCGGGCTGGTCTCCGGGTGGAACTACGACCTCGGCGCCGAGTTCGGACACAACGATTTCGAGTACAATATCAGCAACACGCTGAACGCCTCCCTGGGACCATGCCTCGACGTAGCTTGCGCGCCGGGCGCCGACGGGGCGCTTGGTACGGCGGACGATCCGGGGATTCCCAACCAGACATCGTTCTTCGCGGGGCGAGTCCTGCGCGAGGAGTTCATCACCGCTCTCAACATCGCGAAGCCGGTGAGCCTCGGCCTCCGGAACCCGGTCAACCTCGCCTTCGGCGCCGCGTTCCGTCGGGAGCGCTACGCGATCCGCGAGGGCGAGCTGGCCTCGTACGTCAACGGGGGCATCACCGATCAAAATGGCGATGACCTGGCGCCCGGCGGATCGCAGTCGTTCCCCGGGTTCGCTCCCGGCGACGCGAGCGACCGGAACCGCACCAACGTCGGGTTGTACGCGGACGCGGAGAGCGAGCTGTCCGACAAGGTCCTGGCGAACGCCGCGCTCCGCTACGAGCGCTACAGCGATTTCGGCTCCCGGGTCAGCGGCAAGGCCTCGGTGCGCTTCCAGCCGTCGCGGCAGGTGACCCTCCGCGCAGCGGCCAGCACCGGTTTTCGCGCCCCGGGCTTGAGCCAGGTGACGTACAGCAAGGTCATCACGAACGTGATCGCCGGGGAGTTCATCGACGTGGGCGTCTTCCCCTCCGACAATCCGGCCGCTCAAGCGCTCGGGGCACGAGAGCTGGAAGAAGAGACCGCGTACAATCTGAGCGCCGGCGTGGTCGTCACCCCGGTGGAGAACCTGACGCTCACCGCCGACTACTTCCACATCCGCATCAACAACCAGGTCCTGCTGGGCGCCACGTTCGACGACGAGGCCACGGTCACCCTGCTGACCAACGCCGGCTTCGGGGACATCGGCGGCGTGCAGTTCTTCACCAACGGCCTCGATACCCGCACGCAAGGCGTCGACATCACCGCCGGCTACCGGGTGCCCGCCGGGTCCACGGGCACACTCGACCTGACGGCCGGCTTCAACGTCACCCGCAACAAGATCATCCGGGTCGATCCGCTGCCGCAGGTGCTGGTGGATGCGGGGTCGACCGAGCCAGGGTTGCTCGACTCGGTCACGGCGATCGGCCTCGAGGACGAGCGGCCCGACTGGCGCGGCACCCTGCAGGCCAATTACAGCGTCGGGCGGTTCTCGACGCTGGGCCGGTTCTCCTACTACGGCGGCTTCTCCTCGGCGCAGCCGGGGTTTTGCGACCTGTGCCGTGAGAACTACGGGGGGAAGGGCCTGACGGACGCTGAGGTGGGGTATCGGTTCAACCTGGTCAAGCTGTCGCTGGGCGTGCGCAACCTGTTCGATGTCTATCCCGACCAGCCCAGCTCTTCGGTCATCGTGGACGATGCCGGCGACACCTCCCGGGACTTCAACAACAATTTCGGCACCTTCCCCTGGGCCGCGGCGTCGCCGTTCGGATATAACGGAAGGTTCGTGTACGCGCGGACGGAGATTCAGCTGGCACGGTGAAGACGGAAGACGGACAGACGGACAGACGGACAGGCGGGTTGCCAGGTTGGACTCTTCCGACTTTCCGCCTGTCTGCCTATCCGTCTGTCCGTCTGTCCGTCTCTCTCCGTCCCCTACCGCCCCTCCCGCCCCCGATCTAAGATTCGCGACCTCAACCCCGCGAATTCCATGTCCGTGTCCTACGATCTCCTCATCATCGGCGGTGGCCACAACGGTCTCGTGACCGCGGCCTATGCCGCGCGGGCCGGGCTC
>JACCSZ010000397.1 GCA_013812695.1 Gemmatimonadales bacterium
GCATCGCCAGCGTGTTCGTCGCGGCCATGCCGCTCTGGACGGCGTTCTTCGACGCCGTCTGGCCCGGCGGTAAGACCCCGCTCTCGTGGCGCATCGGCGTGGGGCTCGGCATCGGTTTCCTGGGCAGTGCGCTCCTCGCGGGGATCACGCCGGGCGAGATCGCCACCGCCGACCTGCGCGGTCCCATCGCCCTCACCTTCGGAAGCGCGTGCTGGGCGCTGGGCAGCGTCTACTGGAAGCGGAACCCGACCGCCGTGAGCCCATACTCGGCGGCGGCGGTGCAGATGACCATCGCGGGCGCACTCCTCTCCGTTTTCGGACTCATGCTCGGCGAGGCGCCAGCCTTCCGACTTGAAGGCGAGGGGCTGGGCGCGATGCTGTACCTGATCGTGTTCGGCTCGTTGGTGGGATACACGGCGTACGGCTATGCGCTCGAGCACGCGTCGGCCACGGTAGTCGGGACCTACGCGTACGTGAACCCGGTGGTGGCCGTAGTGCTCGGCTGGCTAGTGCTGCACGAGCCGATCACCGGCCGGATGCTCGGGGCGATGGCGCTGATCCTCGGCGCGGTGCTCTGGATCCAGGTGGCGTCGCGGCCGGCGCGAGAATCATCGGCACCGCCCGTCCGGGCCCTGCAGCGGCGGGGCACGGCGGGGGCGTGATGGAAGACAGCCCGTCACCCTGAGCGCAGCGAAGGGGGCATAACCTGAATCATGCCCCCTTCGCTGCGCTCAGGGTGACGGGCTGAGGGGGACCACCCGCCTACCTCGCCAGCAGATGCCTCCGCAGCTTCACCAGCCGCCTGCGCAGCGAACCGTCATGAATCCGATCCCCGACCCGGACGATAGTCCCGCCCAGGATCTCCGGATCCACCGAGAACGTGGGAAGCACTTCCTTGCCGAGCTGCCGGGTCAGCGCCTCGGCGATGCCGCGCTGGAGCGCCTCGTCCGCGGGATGCGCGAGGGTGACGCCCGCGCGGACCCGGTTGAGCTTGACGTCGAGCAGAGTGTGGTACTCGACCGCGATCTCGCGCAGCAGGTACTGCCGGCCGCGCTTGACCAGCGCATGGAGGAACAGCACGAACTCCCGCGGTGCGTCCTCCAGCGCCGCGCTGAGGATCCTCGACTTCTCGGCCTTGGGCACCCGCGGCGACATCAGCATCGCCTGCACCGCCGGCGTGGTCTCGACCGCCGCCGCCAGCGCGTCGATCAGCTCCGCGTACCGCCCCGGCGCCGCGCTCCGCTCCCCGAGATCGAACAGCGCCTCGGCGTAGTTGCGGGCGATGGTCTCCGATCTCACCGGCCGGTGTCCAGCGTGGCGAGGTAGTCGAGCACGACCTTGCGGTCGGTCTCGCTGCCGAGCCGCTCGCCGATCAGCTTCGAGGCGGCGGCCAGCGACAGATCCACCGCCTCGCGGCGGAGGTCCGCGATGGCCCGGTCGCGCTCGCCGGCGATCTCCCGCCGGGCGCGCGCCAGCAGCTCGCCCTGCTCCTGCTTGGTCTTCTCGAGCGCCACCGCCCGCTCCTTGTCCGCGTGCTGGCGGGCTTCGACCACGATGCCGTGCGCCTGCGATCTGGCGTCGGTCACCAACTGCTTGTGCTCCTCCAGCAGCCGCGCCGACTCGACCCGGTTCTGTTCGGCCTCGGCGAGCTGCCGCTCCAGGGCCTGCTCGCGCGCCTCGACCGCGCCGAGAATGGCGGGCCAGGCGAATTTCCTGAGGATCAGCAGCAGCAGGCCGAAGACGACGAGCGTCCAGATCATCAGGCCGCCTTCGACCGTCAGCGGACCCGCCGCGTGCTCTTCCTGGGCACCGGCGGCGGGGACCGCCGCCAGCGCGAGCATGAAGGCGACAACCAGCGACTGCTTCATGCGGACCTCGGCCTAGAAGTTGATCTTGCCCTGGATCAGGAACGCGATGACCGCCACGAACAGCGCGACGCCTTCGATGAGCGCCGCCGCGATGATCATGGCGGTCTGGATGCGCGCGGTGTTCTCCGGCTGGCGCGCCATGCCTTCGGTGGCCGAGCCGCCGATGCGCCCGATGCCGAGGCCGGCGCCGAGGACCGCGAGGCCGGCCGCCAGGCCGGCGCCGATGAGCCCGAGCCCCTGGCCGGTGGCGCTGGTAGCAGCCTGCTGGAACAGGGCGAGGATAGACAGCATGTGTGTGCTCCGTCGTTTGCGGAAGATCGGTGTCGGTTGCGCCCGCCGCGCGTGGGTCCGCGTCTCCCGGCCCGGCCCCGCCTCGGTGACCCGCCGGCGCCCGGGCCATGCGGCCCAGGCAGCGGGTATCGCCCGCCATTCGGCGGGCTACGTGACCAGGACGGCGCGTGCGCTCGACGGCCTGGAACTTGGTTCGTCACCCTGAGCGGTGTCATCCTGAGCGGAGCGAAGGATCGCTTTGGGCATGCGAGTGAGCCTCGAAGCTCACTCCTACCACCTACCCGATCCCTTCGCTGCGCTCAGGATGACAGGGTCACGGGAGCTCCCCCCTCCCCCTAATGCTCCGCCCGCATCAACCCGATGAACACGCTGGTCAGCAGCGTGAACACGAACGCCTGCAGGAACGCCACGAACAGCTCGAGCAGCATGATGGCCGTGGCCAGGATCGATGCCACCCCGCCCACCACCCAGCTCTGGAACAGGAACGTCAGCCCGATCAGCGCCAGCACCAGCACGTGCCCCGCGGTCATGTTGGCGAACAGCCGCACCGCCAGCGCGAACGGCTTCGACAGCTTTCCGATGATCTCGACCGGCGTCATGATGATCAGCATGATCGGCTTGAGCGCGGTCGGGAGGCCGGGCGGCAGGTAGAAGATCGTGCCGAGATACCCCTTGGCGCCGAGCGCCCGCATCCCCGCGATCTCGATCGTGATGAACGCCATGAGCGCGAGTGCCGCGGTCACGGCGATGTTGCCCGTCGCCGTCGCCCCCCACGGGAGCAGGCCGAGCAGGTTCATGGCGAGGATGAAGAAGAACAGCGTGAGCAGGTAGGGGACGAACCCTTCGCCGTGGTGCCCGACGTTGGGCAGGATGACCTCCTGCCGGATGTAGAGCGCCGTGGCTTCCATGGCCCCGGCGAACCCCTTGGCGGGCCGGCCCTGGGCCTGGGCCCGAGCGACGGCGCGCGCGCTGGTCACGAAGACGACGGCGACGAGCACCGCCGACAGCAGCATGAACACCAGATGCTTGGTGGGCGAGAAGTCGATGGTGAGGCCGCCGATGTGAAGCGGCGCGAACCGCGGCAGGTGGTACACGCCGAGGAACGGGATCTCGACCTCGTGCGCGTTCCCGATGTGGTGGACGATGTCGATCTGGTTGCGGTTGGCCTGCGCCTGTGTTCCCGGCGCCACCAGATCGTGGGCCACTTCGGAGGTGGGCTTGTGACTCTCCTCCTGGGCATGCAGGCGCGCCCCCGGCGCCGACAGTCCGAGCGCCAGGCCCAGCAGCAACAGCGTCGTCCGACCGAATCGCGTCATCGCTCGTGTTCCCGCGAGTGTTCCTTCAGGGCTGTGGCCCCCTCGACCAGTAGAAGCGCCACGAGGACCGCTACCATCGCCCCCAGCATAGCCCCGGCACGGCGGCCGAGCACGGGGAAGGCAAGAAAGCCCACAATGAAAACCGTGGCGAACCGCGCCAGCATGCCGAGGCCCCAGACGCCCATGAACCGGTCGGTCCCGATGCTGCGAACCGCCCACCAGCCGAGCGGCGTCTGGAGCACCAGTCCCACCGCCGCACCCCATCCGGCTGCGGCCCGGTCCGAAGGCGGCAGGGCAGCCGTCGCCACCGCTCCGAGCGCCGCCACTCCCGCCACGCCGGCCAGGTAGCGGCGGGCGAGGGTCACCGGCCGGCGCCGTCCTTCTTGTTGAGCGTGCGGATCAGCGAGTACATGGTGCCGCCGAATCCGAGAAAGACCAGAGCGATGGTGACGAGGCCGCCGGTGCCGAGCTTGCGGTCGGCCCACTGGCCGATCAACGCAAAGACCACGAGGCTGATGGCGAGCTGGATCCCGAGGCCGGCGTATCGCATCGGACTGGGGTCCTTGCCGCCGCCACCGCCCGGATCGGGGGATTTCACGCGGTCAAACTA
>JACCSZ010000419.1 GCA_013812695.1 Gemmatimonadales bacterium
ACTTCGTCGCCCGAGGTCTTGAGGCGGGCCATCAGCTCGTCCGCCGGCTCTCCAGAGCGCTTGCGCCGAGCAACATCGGCGGTCGCGGCGTTGCGTTCGGCCTTGAGGGTTTCGGCTTGGACCAGCAGTTCGCGGCGGCGGCGGTCGAGATCGAGCAGCGTGTCGAGCAGCGGGCCCAGCGACGGGTCGCACCGACGGAGCAGCGAGGCGCGGCTCCCGTCAGGGTCCTGGCGCAGGCGCTTCAGGTCGATCACGGACGCTCACTCTTCCGGGAGGCCGGGAAGCAGGTCCTTGTATCCGCAGTTCTCGTTGACCAGCGTCTGGAAGGTGACGGTGCTGTCCTGGAAGCCGAGGATCTCGAGCTTGCCGTAGAGCGGCACGCCGAGCTGGGTGCAGATGACGCGCGAGCGCACCAGGTAGCGCTGCCCGACCTCGATAGGCACCGCCGAATCGGTCACGTAGCCGTTGCTGGGCGCGCGGGTGATCCCGTCGAACGTTTCGTCCCGCTGTTGCAGGCCGGGATTGGCGGAGCCGGTGGAGGACAGGCCGAGCGCGGCGCGCGGCAGGAGTACGCGCTGGAAGGTGCCGTCGGTGAGCCGGCGAATGTTGTACGCGAACTCGAAGTCGACCGATGCGTCGGTCCTGAGCGGACCGGTGGTGATGTTGTATCCGCTCGGCGTCGAGATCGGGGTGCCCTCCAACGCGCCGAGCGTCACGGTGTCGATGAGGTTGGTCTGGGTCGGATCGGGCAGATTGTTGGCATCGCTGCAGCCCGCCGACAGCGCGAGGGCGAGGGCCAACGGGATGCGCGCGGCGCGGCGAGCAATAGGGTGCATAAGACCGGAACGTTACAGCCCGCGTTGAGAGGGGTCAACTACCAATCATTTCTTGACTTCGACTCGGGCGGCCCCTACGTTGCGCACGTTTCCCCTGCCCCGGAGTTCGACTCCATGATCGAGTTGGGAGAGGTGGTCCGGAGCCTCGCCGCGCGCGAAGGTGTGGACGCCGTGTTGCTGCTGAGCGGCGATGGGTTGCCGATCGAGCACGCCGCCGGTACCGCGTTCGATTCGGAGACGGTGGCTGCGCTGGCATCCACACTCGCGCAGCACGCCGCGCGGCTGGGCCAGGGCGCGGACCGGGGCGAGCTGGCCACGGCCGTCCTCGAGTACGGCGGCGGGCTCCTGGCGCTCTCCCGCGCCGGCGCGGACGACTGGCTCGCCGTGCTCGCCACGGCTGACGCCGATATCGGTCCGCTCCTGTTCGATCTGCGCCAGCATCGCACGGCGCTGGCTGCGCTGCTCTGATGCGGTGGGCCGTCCTCCTGGCCGGCGGCTCGGGCACCCGGTTCTGGCCGCTCAGCACCCCGCAGACTCCCAAGCACCTGCTGCCGCTCTCGGGCGCCATCTCGACGGCCGAAGAAGCCGTCGAACGCCTCGCCGGGCTGATCCCGCGCGAGCGCGTGCTGGTGGTGGCCGGCGAGTTGCTGGCCGGTCGGCTGCGTGCGCTACTCAAGCTTCCGGCGGACAATTTCCTGATCGAACCGCAGCCAGCCTCGACGGCGCCCGCACTCATCTGGGCCACGTGGGAGGCGCGCCGCCGCGATCCGGACGCGGAGGTGTTGTCGCTGCATGCCGATTGGGCGGTGGGCGACGCGAGCGCGTTCCGCCGCACCGCGGATGACGCGCTCAGAACGGCGGGCGCGCACGATCGCCTCGTCACCGTCGGCATCGTGCCCTCTCGTCCGGAAACCGGCTACGGCTACATCGTGCCCGGCGCGCCGCTCGACGAGGGCGCCCGCACCGTCGCGCGGTTCTCCGAGAAGCCCGACGCGGCCACCGCGCTCGACTTGATGGCGGCGGGCGCGCTCTGGAACAGCGGGCTGTTCGCCTGGACCGCCGGCCGCCTGCTCGCCGAGGTGGCGCGGCACACGCCGGAGGTGGCCCCCGCCGTGCCCCGGCTCGAGGCCGACGACGTACCCGGCTTCTTTCGCGGCGTCACGCCGATCTCGATCGATGTGGGGCTGCTCGAGCGCAGCGGCGCGGTGGCGGTGGTGACCGGCACGTTCGCCTGGGACGACGTGGGGACGTGGCAGGCGCTGGCGCGGGTACGCCCGAAGGACCCGAGCGGCAATGTCGTGGTGGGCATCGGGGTGCTGCAGGATTCGCACGACTGCATCGTGTGGTCCGACCGGGACCCGGTGGTGCTGTGCGGCGTGCAGGATCTGGTCGTCGTGCAGGCGAACGGCCGCATTCTCGTGATGCCGACCGATCGCGCCGCCACCATGAAGCAGTTGCTCGATGCCCTCCCGCCCGAGATCCGCGACATCGACGGATGAGTCGCCGCGCATGAGCCGTGACCGGTGACCGCGCTCTACCTGCTCGAACCCGACCCTCCCGACCACGCGTGGGCCCCGTTCGCCGGCGTACGTCCGATCGCCGAGCTGCGCGCGGGTGCGTGGCGCGTGCGGGAGCGCTGGGAGGCCGCGTGCGAGCTGGAGACTTCCGCGATCCTCGGCGCGCACGTCGATCAATTTCACGAGGGGGACGAGCCGCCGGTCCGGCCGGCGGGTGCCGTCGACGGACCGGCGGTGGTGGCCGCCTCGTGGTTCGCGCCGACCGGCAACCGGATCCCGATACTCGCGGCGGTGGGCCAGTGCAGCCGTCTGACCCATGCCGGCACGAACGTCGGCTGGATCGTCCCCGCCGGCGAGCGCTGGGACGCCCCGCACGAGCGTGGCCCCGGCGTCGAGATCGACGGGCTCGTGCTTCGCGGCAGCTTCGATCTGATCACCGCGCTCGAGCGGTTCCTGGGCGAAGATTGCGCCGACTTCCACGAGGCGCCTTCCGCCGGCGTACCCGAAGGCAGTCTGGTCCTCGGCGATCCGGCACGAGTGGTGGTCCGCGGTGCCATCGTCGAGCCGGGGGTGGTGTTCGACGTGCGGCAGGGCGGCGTGGTGCTCGAAGCGGGCGTCGAAGTCCGCCACGGGACCAGGCTGGAGGGACCGTTGTTCGTCGGCGCCAACTCCAAGCTGCTCGGCGGATTCATTCGCGGGTCGGTCATCGGACCCGAGTGCCGGGTGCACGGCGAGATCGCGGCCAGCGTCTTTCTCGGCTACGCGAACAAGAGCCACGACGGCTTCGTGGGCCACAGCGTGGTGGGACACTGGGTCAACCTCGGCGCACTGACCACCACCTCCAACCTCAAGAACACCTACGGCGCGGTCCGGCTCGACGTCGCGGGGCGGCGGATCGACACCGGCCGCCAGAACCTGGGCACCCTGTTCGGCGACCACGCCAAGACCGCGATCGGCACCATGCTGGCCACCGGCACCGTGATCTCCGCCGGGGCGCATCTGTTCGGGCCGCCAACGCCGCCCAAGTACGTGCCGCCATTCGCCTGGGGGAGCGCGGGCGGCGAGCGGCTCACCGCCGACGGCTTCGTGCGCATCGCCGAGCGGGTGATGCCGCGGCGCGGGGTCGAGCTGACCGCCGAGCGGCGGCAGTCGCTGGCATCGACGTTCGCGCGGGGTACCGCGACATGATGCGGCTCTACGTGCTCGGCTCGGGCTCGCGGGGGAACTGTTTCGCGGTCGAGGCGGATGGCGCCGCGCTCCTGCTCGACGCCGGATTCAGCGCCCGCGAGATCGAGCGCCGAGCGGAGGCCGCGGGGCTCGACCTCGGTCGAGTCGCGGGCATCGTCCTGACGCACGAGCATGGAGATCACGCGTGCGGCGCGCCGCGGCTCGCGCACCGGCTGGACGTGCCGGTGCTGACGGCACCCGGCACGTGGGAGCGGCTGGCGCCGACGATGGGTACGTGCAGCCATCGCGCCATCGGCCTCAGAGCCACGATCGAGCTCGGGCCGTTCCGGATCGAAGCCTGCCCCACGAGCCACGACGCGGCGGATCCGGTCGCGCTGGCGGTACGGACCTCGGACGGCACCGGTGTCGGGGTGGCCTACGACCTCGGTCGCCCGACCTCGGCAGTGCGCTATCTGCTGCGGCACCGGACCGCCCTCGTGCTCGAGGCCAACTACGACGAGGTGGGACTTCGGACCAGCGGCTACCCGCCGGTGGTGCAGCGGCGGATCGCCGGCTCGGGCGGCCACCTGTCGAACCGCGCGGCCGCCGAGCTGCTGTCGGAGCTGCATCACCCAGGGCTGTCGGTGGTGGTGCTCGCGCATCTGAGCCAGCGCTGCAACTCGGCCGACGACGCGCGGGCTGCGGTCGCGCCGGCGCTCCGGCGGGTGGGCTTCGCCGGGTCGCTGCACGTGGCAGCGCAGGATGTTCCGTTGCCGGCCATCGACGTG
>JACCSZ010000443.1 GCA_013812695.1 Gemmatimonadales bacterium
GACAACCACCTGAGCTCGCGGTTCGGCTCGACGCCCGTGTTCGGCGCGGTGCAGCCGTTCGTACAGGCCGGCGAGCGGAAGCGCGCCGCGCAGGCGGATGCCTTGCGGGGGTACGTCGCCCACCTGGTGGCCCGTCTTCCCGGCGCACGCGTCGCGGTGGTGGGCGACATGAACACCTTCGAGTTTTCCGACGAGCTCGTCCGGCTCCTGCCCGGCACGCCGCCGGTGCTCGTGCCGCTGAGTCCGCTGGTGCCGGCGGCCGAGCGCTACACGTACAACTTCGAGGGCAACTCGCAGACTCTCGACCATGTGTTCGTGTCGCCGGCGCTGCGGCCCGGCGCGGAGCTCGACATCGTGCACATCAATGCCGATTTCCCCGCCCGTCCCGGCCCGGCGGCCAGTGACCACGACCCCGTGGTGGCCCGCTTCCGCTGACTGGCCCGCCCACCTGGTAAATGTTCGGTAACGTGTGCGCCGACCGCTTGACCTCCACCCCAGTTGAGCGCTCCCTGGCGGTGCCGAGGCGAGTGGCGGGACGCACTGGGGCGCAAGCATTTGGGGCCTTACAGGGCCTTTGTGACCTGGCTCCTATCTGGCTGGCGCGTCTTTGCTTACCGTGCGTCCTATGCTATCGACCCGTCCCGTCCTGCTCGCCGCCGTTCTGGCCGCGGGCCTCTCCGCCTGCGGCGGTGACGATCTTGTCCTCCCGAGCGAAGGCCAGCCTGCCACCATCACCATCGTACAGGGTGATGGCCAGAGCGGGCGCGTCGGCGAGCGGCTGCCTCAGCCGCTGATTCTCCAGGTAAACGATGCGATCGGCCGGCCGGTGGCGGGAGCCATGGTCGTGGTCGAGCTGGACGGTGCCGACGCGGCGCCGGATACGGTGGCCACCGATGCGGCCGGTCGGGCCAGCGTGGACCTCCGGCTGGGTCCGGACGTGGGGCCGTCGCCCGGGTCGGCGCGCGTGCTGACGGCCGAAGGGCAGACCCCGGTCGCGGTGGGGTTCAGCCTGAGCGCGGTCGCGGCGTCGGCCAACGGACTGACGCTCGAGTCGGGCGACAACCAGACCGCGCCGGCGGGCGCCGAGCTGTCGGCACCGCTGGTGGTGCGGGTGGGAGATGCGTTCGGCAACGCCATCGCCGGCGTCGAGATCCTCTGGACGGCCGTGGGCGGCGGTGCGGTCAGCGAGGCGAGCACCATCTCGGATGCCGATGGCCGCGCGGCGGTGCGGCGCACGCTCGGCAGCGCGTCCGGCCAGCAGTCCACACTCGCCACGTCCGACGGCCTGGCCGGCTCGCCCATCGTGTTCCTCCATACGGCCACGCCGGGCAGCGCCGCCGGCGTCAGCATCGTGTCGGGCAACGACCAATCCGGCGCGCCAGGCAGCACGCTGCCAGCGCCGCTCGTGGCGCGGGTGACGGACGCCGACGGCAACCCCGTCAACGCCGCAGCCGTGACGTGGGTGGTGACCGCGGGGGGCGGCTCGCTCAATCCCGTCACCAGCACGACGGATCTGGATGGACGCGCCTCCTCGACCTGGACGCTCGGCTCGGCGGAAGGGGCCAACAGCGTCGCGGCCGTAGTGTCGGGCGTGGGCCAGGCGACGTTCCGCGCCACCGCCACAGCGGGCGGCTCATCGGGGCTGGCCATCCGGACGCAGCCCTCGACCGACGCCCGGATCGGCGAGCGCTTCGGCCGCCAGCCGGTAGTGCAGCTGCGCGACGCCACGGGCAACGACGTCGCCCAGAGCGGTGTGCCTGTCACGGCGGCCGTCGCGTCGGGTGGCGGCACGCTCGGCGGCACGATCACGCAGACGACGGACGCGAACGGGCGGGCTGCGTTTCAGGATCTCGTGATCAATGGCGCCGGGGGCGACCATACCCTGAGCTTCACGGCCCCGGGGTATACGTCGGTCACTTCGAGCACGATCGCGGTCTCACTGGCCAGGACGACGACCCGCATCACCGGCGACTTGCCCGATCCGTCGGCACCGGGCCAGGTAGTGGCGGTGAGCTTCACGGTGAGTTCCGACGGCGGCACCCCGGACGGCACCGTCACTATCACCGCCGCGGGCGGATCGGAAACCTGCTCCGCGCCGGTGAGCGCGGGCGGCTGTGCCCTGGTGCTCAACGCAACGGGCAATCGCACCCTCACGGCCAGGTACGGGGGAAGCGGACAGTTCGGGGCCAGCGACGACAACGAGGGACACAGAGTCGAGGCCGGGAACACCACGCCGACGGCGCAGGACGACGCCTACTCAACGCGGGAGGGCGGGGAGCAAACGTTGGTGGTCGGCGCGCCGGGCGTGCTCGGCAACGACCAGGATGATGGCGGGGCCCTCACGGCGGAGCTCGTGGACGGCGTGAACAACGGCACGCTCTCGCTCGACTTCAACGGCGGGTTCCGGTATACCCCGGGGTCGGATTTCTCGGGTGGCGACTCGTTCACCTACCGGGCGGTCGACGGCACGGGTGCGTCGGACGAGGGGATCGTACAGATCACCGTGGAGCCGGTCAACGACTCGCCCAGATTTACCCGGGGGCCGGACCAGAGCGCAAGCGCGTCGTCGGAGCCGATCGCGGTGGAGAGCTGGGCGACGAACATCACGGCTGGCCCCAACGAAGCGGGCCAGAGCCTGCAATTCCTGGTCGAGGTGCAGAGCGGGGGCGAGCTGTTCGCGTCGGGGCCGGCCATCTCGGACAGCGGCACGCTGACCTACGATCCTGCGGCGCAGGGAACGGCGACGGTGACGGTGCGGCTGCGTGACGACGGGGGCACGGCGAGCGACGGGAGGGACACGAGCGATCCGGTGACCGTGACGTTCACGTTCGGCCCCTGAGGTATTCCGTTGGCCCGACTTGTTTCGTCAGCGGCATTTCCTCGTAACCGGCACAGCCCTCAGCTCGGCCTCCGCACCGACCCCTTCTCCCTAGCCAGCCGCGACATCAGCACCGCGGCGCGCTCGGTCTGCGGCACCAGCGAATTCAGGTTCACCACCTCCTCGGGCGAATGGTCCCCGCCGCCGGCCGCGCCCAGGCCGTCGAGCGCGCCCGGGACGAGCGGCGCCACGAACGAGATGTCGCCCGCGCCGCGCTTGATCGGATCGTACGGGCCGACCCCGCCGTAGCCCAGCGCCTCGCTGGCGGCGCTGTAGTGGCGGAGGATGCGCGTGTTGCCCGGAGTGGGCGCCATCGACGGGTAGCCGTCGTCGAAGGTGATCGTGGCCCGGGTGCCGGGCAGGCTCCGAGACACGATCTCCCGCATCGTTTTGCGCGCGGACTCCCGCTCGGCGTCGCTCAGCGTCCGGAGGTCGCCCTGCACCACGGCGCGCGGCGCGATGATGTTGGTCTTGCCGGCCGCGGTCCCCCGAAACCCGGCGGAGTCGAGCGTCGTCTCCGTCCCGCCAACCACGATGCCCGGATTGAACGTCAGCGTGGGCGGGCCGACGAGCCGGGTCCGGAACCCGTCGAGAATGCGCGCCATTTCGTAGATCGCGCCGTACCCTGCCGAGTCGCGGAACACGCCCGCGCTGTGGC
>JACCSZ010000445.1 GCA_013812695.1 Gemmatimonadales bacterium
GGGGGAACCAATGATACTACCGGGGTCACCCCAATTCGGCGACGCTTCCGAGGATGCGATCGGGCGTAATCATCATCCCTTCGTGACGGAGCGTCTCCTCCCGGAACTTGCCGGTCCGGACGAGCCATCCCTGCAGGCCGGCGCGCTGGGCTCCCTCCACGTCCGAACGGAGGTCGTCACCCACCATGGCCACCGCTCGATCCATCGCGAGGCCGAGGCTGTGCACCGCGCCCGTGAAGAAGGCGGCACCTGGCTTTCCGGCTAGCGCCGCGGAGGTACCCGTGGCGTACTCGAGCGCCGCGACGAACGGCCCCGCGTCGAGCGCGAGCCGCTCGCCCTGGCGGTAGTAGCGATCGCGCGAGAGCGCCACGAGCGCCGCGCCCGCCGCCACCTGCTCGAACGCCTCCTGCAGCAGCGCGAAGGTCCAGCGCTCACCCAGGTCGCCCACGACCACGACGTCCGCGGCGGCGTGCGGCCGGCCGGATGTCCCGCCCCGGAGATCGAGCCGCGCCATGTCCTCGAGGGCACCGGCCGGCACGAAGGGCGCGACGCGGGCGAATCCCGCCGCTCGCACCAGCTCCACGCCCGCCAGCGTGGCGGTGAGGAGCTCGTCCGCGCGTACGTCGAAGCCGAACGCGGTCAGCCGCTCCATCAGCATGCGCCGGGAGCGGCTGGTCGTGTTGGTCACGAGCCGGAACGGCACGCCTCGGCTCCTGAGCCGCGCCACCGCCTCGGCGGCACCGGCGATGGGCGCGTCACCGCTGTAGAGCGTGCCCTCGAGATCGATCAGGTAGGCGGATACAGGATCGGGTGGCATGGTTGTCGCGTACGGTAGGCTCCCGTTATCGTGCACCAGCATTCACCCGAAGGATCAGCTATGCCGGCCACCATGCTGCTCGCCCACGCCGCCCTCCTCGCTGGACTGGCCGCCCCCTATCCCTTCGCCGTCGGCGAGACACTGAGCTACGATGCCAGTCTCGGCATGATCCCGATCGGCACCGCCACCATGACCGTCAACCCGATGACGCGCGAGCGCGGCCGCGAGGCGTTCGTCTTTGCCGCCACCGGGCAAGGGCGCCCGTTGGGTTTCCGTGTCGGCGCCGAGCTCACCTCGTACGTCGGTGTTCCAGGATTCAATTCGCTCCGATTCCACCGGCGCTGGTTCCAGGGCGGCAGCGTGGATGAGGCGCAGTTCCAGATGGTACCCGATTCCAGCCGGTATCGCGAGGAAGGCATCCCCCAGGACTGGGCGTCCCCGCCGAACCCGCTCGATGAGCTGGCCTTCCTGTACTACCTCCGCACCGCCCCGCTCAAGGTGGGGATGACGTACCAGATTCCGCGGTACTTCAAGCCGGGCTACAATCCGGTGCAGGTGCGGGTGGTCGGCCGAGACGTCCGGGAAGTGCCGGGCGGAAGGACGGCGCCGGTGCTCCAGCTCGAGATCCGCTCGCGGTCGCTCCTCGTGAGCGTCGCCATGACGGACGACGCGCGCCGGCTGCCGGTGGAACTGGTACTGCCGCTGCCGTTCGGGCAGGTGACCCTGGCGCTGACGCGGGTGGGCTGATGCTTGAGGGGCAAGGGGGAGGTCTTTCCGTCTTCCCTAGTACCTCCCCAGATAGGTCTCGATCTCCCACTGGCTCACCTGCAGGTTGTACTGCAGCACTTCGTTCCGCTTGGCCTCCAGGAATCGCGCCGTCAAGTGCTCGCCCAGGGCCTCCTTGACCACGTCGTCCTTCTCGAACATCTCGAGTGCTTCGTGCAGGTCGCGAGGCAGCTCGTCGATCCGGTACTTGCGCCGGTCGCGAAAGCTCATGGTGAAAACGTTCCGATGTACCGGCTCACGCACCGCGAGCTTGCGCTCGACGCCATCCAGGCCGGCGGCGAGCTGCACGGTCAGCGCCAAGTAGGGGTTGCAGGCGGGGTCGGGCATGCGGAGCTCGCAGCGGGTGCCGAGCCCCCGGCGGTCCGGTATGCGCACGAGCGGCGAGCGGTTCCGCGTGGACCAGGCCACGTTGCTCGGCGCCTCGTACCCCGGCACCAATCGCTTGTAGCTGTTGATCAGCGGGTTGGTGATGGCGCAGAAGCCGCGCGCGTGCTGGAGCAGCCCCTCGATATAGCTGCGCGCGGTCTTGGAGAGCTGGTACTCGCCCTTCGGATCGAAGAACGCGTTGTCCTTGCCGCGGAAGAGCGACTGGTGCGTGTGCATGCCGCTGCCGTTGATCCCCTGGATCGGCTTGGGCATGAACGAGGCGATATAGCCGTACCGGTTGGCCACGTTCCGGACGATGAACTTGAACGTGGTCAGGTTGTCCGCGGTCACGAGCGCGTCGGCGTATCGGAAGTCGATCTCGTGCTGCCCGGCTGCCACTTCGTGATGCGCCGCCTCGACCTCGAACCCCATCTCCTCCAGCTGCTCGACGATGACCCGCCGGATCTCCTCGCCCTTGTCGAGCGGCCCGAGGTCGAAGTAGGACGCGGAGTCGTGCGTGGTGGTCGACGCCGAGCCCTCGGGCGCCCGCTCGAACAGGAAAAACTCGGCCTCGCAGCCCGCCATCATGCTGAAGCCGAGCTTCTTCGCCCGCGCCAGTTGCCGCTTGAGCGTCATCCGCGGGCAGCCCGCGAACGGCTGCTCGTCCGGCGTGTAGATGTCGCAGAGCAGCCTGGCCACTCGGCCACCCTCGTCCTCGTACGGCAGGATCCGGAACGTCGCGAGGTCGGGCTTGAGTAGCATGTCCGACTCCTCGATCCGCACGAACCCCTCGATCGAAGACCCGTCGAACATGATCTCGCCGTCGAGCGCCTTGGCGAACTGGCTGCGGGGCACCTCGACGTTCTTGTTGATGCCCATGATGTCGGTGAACTGCAGCCGGATGAAATCGACGCCGAATCGGTCGGAGACCTCGAGCAGATCTTCTTTGCTTGCCCCGCTCAGATCGGTCGGGAACTGGTCGAGGCTGGGCCGCTCGGCCGAGCCCGTGGAGCGCTGCTTGGCATGCGCCATGAATCCGATCTCCCGGGGTCATCGGTGGAGCGTGAAAGAAATCCCAGGAGGGCTGCTTCGGTAAGGCCCGACGCTGCCAAGCAGCCGACAGTCCTCCCCGCACCGGCCCGCCTCCCACCACAACGCATGGATTCCTTGCGGCTGACGTAGTCCTTTCCCGGGCTCCGACACCCGTTTACGCTTCTGCCCCGATGACTTCCGTTCCCCCCAGTTGTCCCGCCTGCGGCAGTCCCGCCTCGGGCAAATTCTGCAGCGCCTGCGGTGCCAGCCTCGTGGCGCGGAGTTGCGCCGGCTGCCGGGCCGATCTGGCGCCCACCGCCAAATTCTGTCACCGCTGCGGCCGGGCGGCCGGGGCAGCCGGAAGTCCGGTGGCGCCGGCCGGGCTGCCGAAGCGCGAGCGCATGGCCTGGCTCGTCGCGGGCGTGCTCTGCGTGGTGCTGCTGGCCGCGATTGTGTTCAAGGTCGGGCGTCCCCCGGCGCCAGTGACGCCCGACATGGCCAACGCGGGTGCCGAGAGCGCCCGAGAGACCTCAACTCAGCCTGAGGGCGCGGGGGGACCCGCGGGCGTGCCACCGGACATCAGCCAGATGACACCGCGCGAGCGATTCGACCGCCTCTTCAACCGGGTCATGCAAGCTTCCGAACAGGGCGACACGTCGCAGATCGTCCGGTTTACGCCGATGGCGCTCGGCGCCTACGCGCAGCTCGACTCGGTCAATGCCGACGCGCGCTACCACGCGGCGGTGCTCCGCCTTCAGGTCGGCGACCTGCCCGGCGCCGCGGCGCTGGCCGACACGATCCTCGCGCGGAGCCCCGGCCACCTGTTCGGCTACATCGTCCGGGGCACGGCGGCCGGGTACCGCGGCGATACCGCCGCCGAGCGTCTGGCCGGCCGGGAATTCCTGGCCAGCTACGACGCCGAGCGCCGAAGCGACCGCATCGAATACCGGGAACATGAGCCGGCGATCGCCGACTTCAAGCGGAAAGCCGAGAGGGAGACGCCACGATGACCCGCACCATCCGGGTCGCCCACAGCCCCGACTCCGACGACGCATTCATGTTCTACGCGCTGGCTGAAGGCAAGATCGACACCGGGGAGCTCCGCTACGTGCACGAGCTCTCGGACATCGAGTCGCTCAACCAACGCGCCCGGCGCGCCGAGCTCGAGGTGACGGCGGTGTCGATCCACGCGTACGCCTACCTGTGGCGCGATTACGTGCTGCTGAGCTCCGGCTCGTCCATGGGCGACGGCTACGGCCCGCGGCTGGTGGCCACCCGGCCGCCGCCGTCCGACCCGCGCGCGGCGCTCCGCGAGCTACGTGTGGGCGTGCCGGGCACCCTCACCACCGCCTACCTGGCGCTCCAGCTCTACCAGCCCGGCGTGGTCGCCGTGACGATGCCCTTCGACCGGATCGAGGACGCCGTACACGGCGGCGAGGTGGACGTCGGACTGCTGATTCACGAGGGGCAGCTCACCTATGCCGATGCCGGGCTCCACCTCTGGACCGACCTCGGCGCCTGGTGGATGGAAGAGACCGGTCTCCCCCTTCCCTTGGGCGGCAACGCCGTCCGGCGGGATCTCGGCCCGGCCGTGATCGAGCAAATCGCCCGGGACCTCAAGGCCAGCATCGTGTACGCGCTCGAGCACCGCGCGCCCGCGCTGGCCCATGCTAGACAGTACAACCGGGGCATCGGCGATGAGCGCACCGACACGTTTGTCGGAATGTACGTCAACCAGTGGACGGTGGATTACGGCCCGCGCGGGCGCCAGGCGGTGCAACTGCTGCTCGATCGCGGGCACGCGGCCGGGGTCATCCCGGAGCGGGTGGAGGTCGAGTTCGTCGGGTGACCACGGAATTCGCGCGCTCGCCTTCGCACCACCCGTCTCCTTGCCTACCCTCTCCCCGCTTTCTACCTTCCTGCCATCCCATCCCTGACATCCGGTTGCCCCCTCCCTGCACCCGGTCCGATGTGAAGGAGTCCGCGTGTCTCCCAACGATGGACCCGTCACCCTCCTCGTCGTGGACGACGAGGAGGCGATTCGCAACGCCATTCGCAGGTATCTGACCCAGCGGGGATACGAGGTGGCCGCCGCCGCCGACGGCGAGGAGGCCCTCACCGTGCTCGAGCGGCAGAAGATCACCGGCGTGCTGCTCGACGTGAATCTCCCGGGCATCAACGGTGTCGACCTGGTGCCCCGCATCCTCGAGATCGAGCCGACCGTCGCCATCCTGATGCTCACGGCGGTGAACGATGCGAGCGCCGCGGCACTCTGCATGCAACGGGGCGCCCTCGATTACCTCGTCAAGCCGATCGATCTGGCTCACCTCGACCACGCCATCCGGCGGGCGCTCGACCGCCGGCACGCGCTGCTCGAGGGTCAGCAGATCACCCAGTGGCTCAAGGAGGAAGTGGCGCTCCGGGCCGCCGAGCGACACGTCGAACAGACCACCCAGGAGCGCATCTCGGTGGCCACGCTCGAGGCGCTCGTGAACGCGCTCGAGGCAAAGGAACCGTACCTGCGCGGCCACTCCGCGCGGGTGGCCGATCTGTCGGCGAGTGTCGCGGCCCACCTCGGCCGGCCCGACGAGGAGATCGAGGCCATACGGACGGCCGGCCGCCTTCACGACATTGGCAAGATCGGCATCCGGGAAGCGATCCTGAACAAGCAGGGCCCGCTGAGCGACGAAGAGTACGAGCACGTCAAACAGCACGTGCTGGTGGGATCCCAGATCCTGGCCCCGATGGTCCATCTCAGAGAGGTCGTCACGTTCGTCCGAGGCCATCACGAGCGCTGGGACGGCTGCGGCTATCCCGACCGGCTCTCCGGCGAGTCGATACCGCTGGGGGCCCGGATCATTGGCGCCGTGGAGATCTACGACGCGCTCACCACCTCGCGTCCGTATCAGGAAAAGATGGGTCCCGACCTGGCGGTGGAGCGCATGCGCGACCTGGTGGGGACCGCGATCGACCCCGCGATCCACGAGGCGGTCGAGGCGGTGGTTTCGCGCCGGCAGGCGCTCGTCTTCCTGGATGACGCGCAGCTTACGTGAAACCGGCTCCGGTGAGTCCTGTCGCCGCGGATGTCATGCTCCGCGAAGGCGCGCCGCGCATTCTCGTCGTGGATGACGACCCGACCATCGCCCGGCTCGTGCTGCACCTCCTCCGCTCGCGCGGGCTCGGCGACGGCATGCACGTGATGAGCGGACGCGAGGCGCTGGAATCGCTCGAGGGCGTGGACATCGTGCTGCTCGATCATCAGCTCCCGGACGCCAATGGGCTCGAGGTGCTCGAAACGATCCGCGCCCGGTCCAACCCGCCCTCGGTCATCCTCATCACCGCGCACGGCAACGAATCGTTCGCGGCGGGCGCGCTTCGCCTCGGAGCGGACGACTACCTGGCCAAGGACCGGTCCCTGCTCGAAATGCTGCCGCCGGTGCTCGAGCGGGTGCGCCGGAACCGTGAGCTCCGGAAGGCGCTCGACGCCGCCGAGCGCGATCTGGTCCGCGCCGAGCGGCTGACGGCCATGGGGGAGCTGACCGTCGCCCTGCACCACGGCATCAACAATCCGCTGATGTCCGCGTCGGCCGATGTCGACCTCCTGCTGCTGCACCCGGACATGCCCCAGCCGGAGCGGCAGAAGGCGCTGGACGACGTGCGGGTCTCGCTCCACCGCATCCGGGACATCGTCCGGCAGATCGGCGATCTCCGCGCCGCCCGCACCAAGACCTACTTGCCCGGGATGCAGATGGTGGATCTCAACGGCGAGGCCGAGCTCGCGCCGCCGCCGCACCGCGGGGTGGCGCTGGTTCACGTGGCCGAGGAGGACCTGGCCCGGATCGCGACGCTGCTGCTGCGCCATTCCGGATTCACGGTCGAGCGCTGCGTTGCGCTGGACGACCTGCGGCGTGCGGCCCCGCGCCTCGGCGTCGTGCTGGTGCTCGTCCAAGGTGGGACGGACGCGGCCGGCGCGCACGCGCTCGGCGGGTTCGACCCGGCTGCGGAGCGCGACTACCGCGTGGTGGCGCTGGTGGCCGGTGAGCCCGCGCCCGCTCGGGCCGCCGGTGCCGATCGCGTCGTCGAGCTGCCGTTCGACCCCGTCAGCTTCGCCGCCGAGATGGTGGAGGTGACCCGGCAGGACCCCCTTCATTCGCCGCGCTCAGGGTCGGGATGACGGGCTCGCCGGCGGGCTTGGCGAACTGGTACCCCATCTGCTCCAGCCGGCCGATTCGTTGACGTATCGGCGGATGCGACGCCAGCGCGTCGGCCAGAAACCCCGCCCGGGCTGCCAGCCGCCCCGGTGCCGGGTCGACGATGCACAGGTGCGCCGCGCCCAGGGTGACCGCCCGCGTGGGCGAGCCGGCGGCGTGCAGTTTCTCGAGCGCTGAGGCGAGCGCGAGCGGGTTACGGGTGAACTGCGCGGCGGTCGCGTCCGCCAGAAACTCGCGCTTCCGGCTGACGGCCATCGCCAGGACCCGGGAGACGACCGGTGCCACCACCAGTGTCAGCAGCCACAGCGCCAGCACGACCAGCGCGAGCGGATTACCGCCTCCCTTCCCTCGCCCGCCGCCCCTCCCGCCGCGCCCTCCGGTCGTCCGGGGGCCCCGGAGCATCCGCCCCAGGCCGTCGGAGATCAGCGCGATCGACCCGACCATGCCGGCCAGCAGCGTCATGAGCCGGATGTCGAGATTCCGGACGTGAGCCATTTCGTGCGCCACCACGCCCTGCAGCTCGTCGCGGGAGAGTGCCTCGAGCAGCCCGTCCGTCACCGCGATGCTGGCCGTCGCCGCGTCGCGCCCCGTGGCGAACGCGTTCGGATCGTCGTCCGGGACGACGTAGACCCGAGGTGCCGGCACGCCGGCCGCGATCGCCATCTCCTCGACCACGTTCATCAGCTGACGCTCCGCAGGCGTCGCGGGATCGACCAGCTCGCGCGCCCCGGTGGACCACAGCACCTGCCGTGGCCCGAAGCGCCACGCGTACCAGCAGATGCCGCCCGCGGCGAGGGTCGTGACCAGCCCCAGGATCGGCACAACGTGGTGATAGCTGTCCGGCGGATCGTCAGCCGTGAGCAGCCCGAACGCGAGATCACCGCCGAACCCGACCCAGGCGAAGAACACGAGGAAGCCGATGACCAGCCAAGTGGAGCGCCGGCGGTTCGACTCCTGCTGGGCGAACAGATTGGCGTCGGTCACGGGCGGGGCGGCTTGCCTACGGCCGGTGGCGGTCGCTCAGGAGAGCTTGACCGTCGGGGTCGCCCGCTCCGTATCGTCCGTGATCTCCCACAGCTCGGCCGGCGCGGCCTTCGCGAGGCCTGCCATCAGGAGCGTCGGGAACGTCGCCTGCTTCGTGTTGTACTGGGTCGCCACGTCGTTGTAGTGTTGGCGCGCGAACCCGATCTTGTTTTCCGTGCTCGTCAGCTCTTCCTGGAGCTGCGCCACATTGCCGGTCGCCTTGAGGTCGGGATAGGCTTCGGTCAGCGCGAACAGCCGCCCCAGCGCCTGACTGAGCTCGCCCTCCGCTCTGGCGGTCTGCTGCACGCCCGTGGCACTCACCGCCCTGGTGCGTGCCGAGATGACGGCCTCGAGGGTCGACCGCTCGAAGTCCATGGCACCCTTCACCGAGTTGACCAGGTTCGGGATCAGGTCATGCCGGCGCTTGAGTTGGACGTCGATCTGCTTCCACGCGTTCACCACCATGTTCTTCAGGCCGATGAGCGCGTTGTAGGCGCCGATGACCCAGAGCACGACCAGCACGAGAACGACGAGGAGAATGAGCGCGATCATGGGCGATCCTAGGGCGACACCAGTCCGGCGAGCGCCTGGCGAAGCGACTCGGCGATCAGCCCCACGTCCCCGTTGAGCCGGATCACGGGATGCTGCTCGTCGATCAGCACCTCGATGCCCGGCGTCACCACGATGCGGCGGCAGACCATGCCGGCCGCCGACGCACCCTCCACCGGCGAGAGCCACCCGAGCACCGCGCGTCCCACCCGGCCGCGCCCGGTGCCGGGCGCCTCCAGCAGCGCGAGCCGCTCCGGGCGCGGCAACGCGGGGCCCAGCACACTCGCCACGCGGCGCTCGATCAGGTCGCCAGTCAGGCCCGCGAACTCGCGCGTCATGGTCTCGAGCGTGGCGCCCTCCATCTGGCGCAGCTTGATGGCGAGCACCTGCAGCAGATGGCGATACGAGTAGACCGCCGCGGTCCCCCGCCCGTCGGGCGGACTCACCAGCCCGCGTGCGACGTAAAAGCGGATGGTGCGCTCGCTCGGGCGGGCGCGCGCGGCGGCGTTCACCGGTACGACGCCCGAGGCGTCGAGGATGCCGGCCGCCAGCGCCGCGAGGTCGCGAAGACCCCAGGGCGCGAGCGCGCGATACTCCCGCAGCGTGCCGAGTGGGTCGGGCGGAGCGGCCACCAGGCCCGCGGTCATGCCGGTCCGTTGCCCGCGCGCCGGCCGTGGGACTGGGTCTGGGCGAGCGCCGCCTGGATGGTGGCGTGCAGCATGTCGAGCGTGAACGGCTTGAGCAGCAGGGGACACCGCCGCAGCTCGTCCGGCCAGTGATCCTTCTCGGCAAAGGTGTCGCCGGTCATCAGCACGATGCGGTCCGCCAGCAGGGGCCAGCGGTGCATGAGTGCCACGAAGAAGGTGTCGCCGGACATCTGTGGGAGATGCAGGTCGAGCAGCACGAGGTCGACATCGGTCTCGTGCAGGACCTGGTAGGCCAGGTGCGCGTCGGCCGCGGTCACGACCTCGCAGCCGATGGCGCGGAGCGCCCGCTCGAGCGTCCGGCGCAGCGCCGGCTCATCGTCGACGATCAGAATTCGGGGCGTCACGACGCTTCGGCTTGCCGGGCCGGCGTGAAGTAGCGGCTGTTGACCATGGCCAGCGCGTCTTCGGTCGACAGCGACACGCGAAGCTCGCCGGCCGTGAGGCCGAAGACCGCGCGCAATTGCATTTGCAGGGTCTTGGTCTTGCTGTAGCCCAGTCGCAGCGCGACGTCTTCCACCGTATACCCCGGGTCAGCCAGCAGGCGGTGCGCGTACAGCAGCCGCGTCAGCACCATCACCACCCGCGGCGACGGCAATCCCACCTTCGTGAACCAGCGTTCGCACGTCCGGCGCGTGAGCCGGGCCCGGTCGGCAAGCGCCGTGACGGTCGGCCCATCCCCGGGCTCGTGCAACATGTCCCCGAGCGCCATTCGGAGCGTGGGCGGCAGATCGCGGAGCATCTGGCCCATCCCCTGGATGACCTGTTGGGACGCACTCTGCTCGAGCTCGGCCATCAGCGCGCTCCGAAGCAGCCGCGGGGCGTCCTCGAAGCGGTGCACGATCACACGGCGGATTCCGCTGCGTCCGAGCTCGAGGAGCGCCCCCGCGGAAGCGGGCGCCACCTCGGTATAGACCAGCAGCGGAAGGGATGGGAAAAACTGCCGTAAGCGTCCGATACCATGGGTCTTGGGCGTGGGGCTGCCAAGAAGGGGGTCCACCACTGCCATCTCGACCGGCTTGGCGCGGATGGCCTCTACCGCCTCCGGCCACGTGCTGGCCGCCTCCCACTCAAACGTGGCGGGATCGAGGGAGCGAAGCCGGAACAGTCGCTCAGCAGGCACGGCCGCGAGAAGGAGATGTCGCAAAACGGCCCCTATTTGTCGCAAAAAAGGCCTAAACCGATGCCTGGGCCTCTTGCAAGTTATGGCTGCCCTGCACCCCAACACGAATGCCGAAAGGGAACACCATGTCCCGGACTACGACGAAATGGGTCGCCTTGGCTTCGCTGGCACTGGCCGCCTTGACTTCCACTGCCTGCACCCGTAGCGACGCCACCGGCCCGTCCGATCCGAGCACGCCGGCGTTCGAGAACCAGGGGTCGAACAACTAGCTGGCCGCCGCGGCGTATTCGCGGAGCCCGACGGCCACCGCCAGCACCGCCGGCGAATTCTCCAGGCCCGGCGGCGGCGTGGCGACGGCGGGCTCCGGCGCCTGGCAGTCCTGGAGGTTGCTGAGGGTCTTTTCGAACCGGAAGTACCAGGCGTTGAGGTGGTGCGTTTCCGACAGATGCATCCCCACCGTCAGCAGGTGACGTCCGCGCGCCATCTGGCCAAATCGCGCCAACCCCACACCCGACTTGTAGTTCAGGTCCGCCAGCATGCTCGGCGGCATCCGGTCCTTCAGCTGTTCGGCTTCCGCGCGTCGCCGCTCGAACGCCATCCGGTTGCCGGCGCTCGACTCGAGCTCCATGAGCTCGAGCACTGCGTTAGTGCGCACCAGGAAGCTCGTCCGCGCGCCGACGACGATCTCGAAGGCTAGTCGCGCACCGTCCGTGGCACCGATATCCTTGAGACCGATGGCCAGGTCGCCGAGCACCCGCATCCGTTGCAGGGCGTCTTCAGAGTGCTGGAAGGCCTCGTAGTTGGCTTGTACGGCCTCGACCTGCCGGCCCTCGAGCGCGAAGATCGCGCCCAGGTCCGTCAGGGCCATCGCCTGCACGTCGCGCAGGCCCGCCGCTCGGGCGGCCTCGATCACCACTTCCACTGTGGCACGCGCCAGCGGGAGATTGCCCTGGCCTCTCAGCACCGCGCTCCGGCCGAGCCGGGCACGAAGCGCCAGGACCCGGTCTCCGGCGCGGTCGGCCGCGGATTCGGCGGAGAGATAGCAGTTGGTGGCTTCGTTCCACCGGGCCAGCAGACGGTGAAGCCGCCCGGCGAACAGCGCCGACGCGGCGAAGTCCAGCGCCGGCACACCTGACCCGTGGGTCCGAACCGCTAGCCCGAGCACCTCCATGGCTTCCTCAAGCCGGCTCTCGTGCTCGAGAAAGTAGGCGTACGCCATCAGGCTCAGCCGGAGGCCGGCGAGGGGCTGTGCGCCGGCGGGAATGGCCTCGGCGATCCCGTGCAGATGAGCGCTCTCGGGGGAGTCGGCCGGCAGCTCCCGCAGGTGGCGGCGGACCGCGTCCATCTGCCACAGCAGCCCTTCCTGCGCGCCGGCCCGTTCGTCCTGCAGGAGCACCCGGTCGACCAGGCGTGCTAGGAGATACGCCCCGAGTGCCAGCCGCGCTGAAACGCTGCGCTCCCGCTCATGCTCGGCGCGCGCGCGCTCCAGAAAGGGCGCGTGCGTCAGCACATCTGCCGACGCCTCGACTTCACCGAACAGCTGCTGCGGCGTGAACAGAGCTTATCCTCGTGTTGAGGGTGCCTGGGGGTAGAAGCTAGTATCGCCCTCGGGCGGTCCGGGGGCAAGGGCGCGCACTTTTCGGCATAAGGTGGCAAGATTTGGGTGGCGATCGGCGGGCTCGCGGCCGCTACCGTTCGCCCCATGCAACGAGGCGTCACGCTCCCCGAACTCGTTCTCACCCTGATCATCGTGGGGCTGCTGCTGGGTATTGCGCTCCCGCGGCTGCGCCATCTGGCCGACCGACTGGCGGTCGACCGCGCTGCTCAGGAAATAGTCGCCGCGCACCGCCGCGCGCGCATGACCGCCATCCTCAAGAGCCGCGTTCTCGAGCTCACCATCGACGCCGATGACCTGACTCTCCGCCCCCGCGGCGACACCACGCGACTCTGGCAGGCCCGCGGTCCGGCCTCCACCCAGGTGGCGCTCGCCGGGCCGCGCCGAACACTGCTGTTTTCACCCGTGGGCATGACCTTCGGGCTCTCGAACGCATCATTGCGGCTCGCGCGCGGCACCGCCAGCCGCACGATCGTCCTGTCGCGCCTAGGCCGCATCCGCATCGTGCCCTGAGCGCGCGGCCCCTCGGCTCGGACGAAGGATGACGGCACCTTCGGTGAGGGGTCGCGAGCTCCGGCCCTTCAGAGCAGCGCTTCTGGGCTGTGTCTGGGAGCGAGGAGGCCAGCGCCAGCCCTGTCAGCGCGCCGGAGCGAAGGTTACGTCGACGTGAACCTCGATGCGCTCGTCCATCTTGAGCACCCCGAGCATCTTGCTGAGCCCGCGGATCTTATAGTCGGTCAGCACGAGCGGGAAGTCCGTGCGTACCCGCACGCGCTCGCCTTCGCGTAGTACCACGCCCGGAAGCGACACCGCCTGAGTCACCCCGTGGATGACCAGGTTTCCCCGCAGGACCACCGGCACGCTGTCAGCCGGGCCCGGGGCCGCCGTCACCCCTTGGAGGTCGAACCGGATCGCTGGATACTTGTCCGATTCCATCGACTTATTGAGGTCGCGGTCGCGCCTGCCGTTGCCGGTCACGAGGGTCCTGACCGGGGCTTCGACCCAGCCCCGGACCGCGTTCAGACTGTCGCCGCCGGTCATTTCGCCGCGCAGCTCAGTGGTGGTGCCGACGAAGTCGCCGGCGGTGGCATGTCCGTCGAACGAGAGCGTTCCGGCCTCGACCCGGCCCGGTGGCAGCGGGTCTTGCTGGGCCCGAGCGGCGGCTGGCGAGCCGGCCAGCGCCGCCAGCAGCAGCGCCAAACCCAGACCGTACTTTCGGACCTTGTGAAGCAAGGTCGAGCGCGAGATGCCGAGCAGATGCGCCGCCTGGCGTTTGTTGCCACCGGTGTGGCGAAGCATGAGTGCGATGTGGCGTCGCTCGGCGGATTCGAGCGAGTCGGGCACCCCCTCGGCGCGTGCGAGCGCTTCGCGAAGCTGACCCAGGTCGAGGTCAGGCAGCCCGAGGTCGAGCAACAGGGCGTCGAATCCGGGCCGGCCGATCGCCGCCGCCGCCGCCGGGGCATCCGGCGCCGCCACCGCGTGATGCCCCGCTGAGCGCAGCGCGCCCACGAGCGCCTCGCGGCGCGCTGGATCGCGCTGGAGCACGAGCAGATGCACGGGGGTCATCATGACTTCAACCTACAGCCGATGTCAGGCGCGAGACAGCCGGATTGCTCATGATAGACCATTCGTCAGCGCCCTCCTATCTTCTGCCGAACCCTCCTTCGAGTGCGGGAATGCCGGCACCACCCCATCTGAAGCAACTGGTCGTGGGCGATCGCATCCAGGAGCCGTTGCTGGTCTTGGAGGTCGAGCACAGGGACTCACCCAAGGGCGCGTTCACCACGCTCATCCTGGGCAACTGCCACGGCCATTTGCCCACCGCGCCGTTCTGGGCGGAGGACCAGCCCCGCCTGGCCGGCATCGAGCGCGGCACGGTCGCGCAGGTCATCGGAGAAGTCGGCGAGTACAACGGGAAGCGGCAGCTCAAGGTCAGCTCCATACGCGTGCTGCCGCGCGCCATGGTGGATTGGCGACAGTTCCTTCCGTGCGTGGGCGACGTCACTCCGTACTGGGAACGGCTCGATCGGTGGCGCGGCGAGGTGTGTCGGCCACGGCTCCGCCGCACGCTCGATCTCTTCTATGACGATCCGGAGTTCCGGCGCCGCTACGAAGCCTGCCCGGCCAGCACCGCCGGGCATCACGCCGAACTCGGTGGGCTGCTCAGGCATACCTGCGAGGTGGCTTCCATCGGGCGCGCCATTGCCAAGGTGTGTCGCGCCGAGGCGGACGTCGTGCTCGCCGGCGCCCTCCTGCACGACATCGGAAAGCTCGAGGCCTATAGGTGGGAAGGCGGCTTCGAGAACACCGAGCGCGGCACCCTGCTTGGCCATGTGACGCTGGGCATGCTCATGCTCGACCGCCGCGTCGCCGCGGAAGCGGCGGCGCCGTGCACCGAGCGCGAGCTGGTCATCCTCCACCACCTCATCGCCTCGCATCACGGAAAGCAGGAGTTCGGCGCGCCCGTGGCACCGATGACGCTGGAGGCGGAAGTCCTGCACTTCGCCGACAATGCCAGCGCCAAGACCGCGAGCATGTCCCGAGCCCTCGCGGAGGTCGACAACTTCGAGGGCGATGCGCTCGTGAGCGCCAGGACGCTCTGGACGCTCGACCGGCGCCGCGCGTATCGGGGCAGGAGTGATTGGGGTGGGCACGCCGAAGGATAGCAAAAACGGAACGGCCGCCTAGTCGTGGCTAGACGGCCGTCCCACGTATGGACTATCCGAAGTCGGGGCATCGCTGCCGCCGTTCTTCTTTCACCTGCCACCGGTTGGCTGATACGCCGCTCGGGAGGGCGCGGTGAAGCCTCGGTTTCCATCCCCAAATGGAATGGCCATCCCACCTGGTTCGTCCATTCGAGCGCTGCGAGTCAGATCGAGTCGCGGACCGACCGTTCGCACTGCATTCCGAGGCGCAAGATCGGAGTGGATGAAGCACGCGACTGGCTTCACCTGTTCAAGCCGGGGTGATCACCAGGATCAATGAGAACCTGAGCCCTTGAGTGCGTCGGCCCTCTCCCCTGATATCCCGCTCAAACCCGCCCGACCGGCCGCCACTGTGACTAGGGGTCCCAGCACGTGTCCTGCCAAGCGCGTGGCAATAAGATAGGCACCAGCGATTATCTCGCAAGTGCCTGATTTTATTCGGGTTACGGTACGATTAATGGATGGGAATGTGGATAGCTAACTGACGGTCATCGATGATGCTACCCGCTTCCGTCCACACAATGTGGAGATGTGAATCCACAAATCCATCTTGCCCCCAAATGTCATCCTGAGCGTCCGACACATCCGAGTGAGCCTCGACGATCGTTCGCGCCATCCACCCGATCCTTCGCCCCGCTCAGGATGAAGCTCACGATTCCATCCCGACCTCGACGTAGCGATAACTGGGCTCCGGCTCCAGCGACGCGAACAGACACCCGGCCGAGCTGGCGGCAAACCACCCGGCGACGAGCGGCCGTGGCACGTCCAGCTCCTGAATGATCGCCCCCAGCCAGCGTCGGAGGTGTCTGACTTCGGGCGCGCGGCGGCCCAGCAGCGCCAGCAGCGCGCCGGCACCGGCGGTGGCGCGGAGAAAGTGCGCCAGCCCGTGGGCGCGCTGCGTGAATTCCACCGCTTTGACGCCGGGCTCGTCGAACAGCACCGCGCCCTCGAACACATCCATGGGCGGCGCGTCGAGCCGGGGTCCGAGATAGATGAACCGCCGTCCTTCGGCGGACTTCCGCTCGATCACCGCGGCGGCGGTTTCGCTGGTGAGCCGGGCCGCGTGCAGCAGATCGTCGTCGAGCAGGATGCCCACCGCTCCCGTCCACTCGAGCGCCGCGAGCGCGGTCTCGACGGGACAGCCCAGCGCATCGTCGAATGCCAGCAGCCGCGGTGCTTCGCCGGCCTGCAGGACGAAATGCGATAGCCCTTCGGCCCGGTCGGTGAACGTCCGTACGACCAACGATTGTGGTGCGGTCATGCGAGAAATCTACAGGCAACGCCGCCGCCGCGTCAGAGCCGCGCCCGGACCTGTGCCCGGCTGGGCGATTGGCCCCGCCGCGAACGGCGGGCTACCTTTGGGCGGGATTCGAGTTCCCGGAGACCCGCATGCACGTGGAATGGACGACATACGGCTCGCCGGTCGGCGCGCTCACGGTAGTCGAGTGCGAGGCCGGCCCCCTCGTGGTCGAGTTCCCGCACCGCGCCACCACCGTCAAGTGGGCGGTGCGGCTTCGCTCGGCCATCCCGGAACTCCACATCGCCCAGGGACCCTGTCGCGTGACGACGGCCTGGCTCGATGGGTACTTCGGGGGAGCGCCTCGGTCCTTTCCCTACCCCGAGCATCTGAAGCGGTGGTTCGAGCTGTCGCCCGCGCAGATCGCGGTCTTCAAAATCCTGCGCAAGATTCCGGTCGGCGAAACCCGTTCCTACGACGACGTGGCTCGGGCCACGCGGCTGCACCCGCGCCAGATCGGGTGGCTGGTGGCCGCGAACCACCTGGCCATCCTCATTCCGTGCCACCGCGTCGTCGGCAAGGACGGGGCACTGGTGGGCTACGGCGGCGGGCTGGCCCGCAAGCGGTGGCTGCTCGACCATGAGCTCCGGGCGGCTGGGGTGGTGCTCCGATAATGCGGTGAGACCGTCGCCCGCCTGTATTGACAAATCCCAATCCACACATGACCTTAGTCCATGCTCCGCGAAGTCCAGCCCTCGCATTCTTGAGCGCATCGCCGGCCGGCCGCACCATGGGCCCGGGCGGCTTTTTCTTTGGGGCGTCTTCGCCCGACCACGCAGGCCGGGGGTTTCCCCGGAGCCCTTGGGCTCCCTTTCAAGAGGTTGCAACAATGGCGAAGGGCACGGTCAAGTGGTTCAATGATGCAAAGGGCTTTGGCTTCATCGCCCAGGACGGTGGCAAGGACGTGTTCGTGCATCACACCGCCATCATGGCCGAAGGGTTCCGTTCCCTTGCCGAGGGCGACAGTGTGGAATTTGAGGTGGTCGAGGGTCCGAAAGGCCTTCAGGCCTCCAACGTCCGCAAGGTCTGACACCCCCGGCGCTTCGCGCCCCTTCCGATTCGATTCTGATTGCCGTCACCAATCCCTCGCCATCCCGGCGGGGGGTTTGGGCTCCTGTGATCGAGGTCGCGTGGCACCATGACGTCCCGCGCTCGTACGCTCGCCCTTGTCCTCATGACCGCCACGGCCGCTGTGGCGGTCGGTGCCCGTGCGGCGACTCCCGATCCCGGTCCGCTCGAGTTCCATGGCTTTCGTCCCGGAGCCAGCCTCGGTGAGCTGGAAACGCTCGTCCGGAGCCTCGACGGCCGCCTCAGGTGCGATCGGGCCAAGTCGGATCGGCGGATCACCGAATGCCGTGCGGTGGTCAACAGCCCCGAGCTCGGCGGATCCGCCAACCTGTGGATTTCCGCCGTCGACAGCGTGGCGAGCGTCATCACACTCTCGAGCGGCGTCGGCTCCGACCGGCTCGACCGCTGGCGGCAGACGCTCGAGCGCCGCTACGGGCGGGTTGACGCCCGGGTCCAAGGCTCGCAGTGGATGATGCAGTGGGTACGCCGTGGCCGGATGCTCCGACTCACCTGGCGCGCCGAGCGGGGAGCTAAGGTGGCCTCCGTCAGCTTGATCGATGGCCGCGTCCTCGATGCCTGGGGCAAGCGCAGAAGCCGGTAGACCGGCCCACTCAGTCCTTGAGCCGCACCAGAAAACTCCCCCCCGTGTCCTCCAGCACGAAATCGCGCACGGCCGAACCCTGCTCGCTGAGCGTCCGGAGGAGGACCCGGACCCGCGTCCGGATTGGGGCGCCTCCGCCGGACCGGCCCCGCCCGGTGATGATCCGGACCACCGCCCCGGGCCGCGCCCGTGACTGCGCGCGAAGGAATTGCTCCGCGTTGGTGGCCGCCTCGCTCACGGTCTGACCGTGAAGATCGAACGTGGCCGCCGCCGCCCGGTCGGTCCAATCCTGCATTGCCGCCTCCACCCAGAGTGAGTACGTAAATTGCACCCCTGGTGCCGCCGCTGGCCTGGACACCGTCGGACAATCTTCGCAACGCTAGCGACTACAACTCATTACGGCATGACCACCGACCACAGGAGTGGGCCTTGTCATTGTCCGAACGTGTGAGGCTATTTGCGCCCCGGGTCGGCGCGCTGCTGCTCGCCGGCGCGCTGACCGGGGGGTGCGACCGCACTTCCGGCAACGTGGTGCGAATCGGGGTGGCGGGCTCGTTCAGCGACCCGATCGGGCTCCCGATGCAACAGGCCGCGGAGCTCGCCGCCGAGGAGATCAACGCGGATGGCGGGGTCAACGGACAGCGGCTCGAGCTGGTGCTCCGCGACGATTATAGCGACCCCGATTCGGCGGTCTTCGTCGCCGGCGACCTCTACAACTCCGGTGTTTCCGCGGTGGTCGGTCATCTCTTCTCGGGGATGACGCTCGCGGCTGCTCCAGTCTACAATGGCGGCGACGACCCGGTCGTGGCCATCAGCCCGTCGTCGTCCTCGCCCGAGGTCTCCGGCGCGGGCGATTACACTTTCCGCATCTGTCCGAGCGATCTGGCCCACGGCACCGCGCTCGCCCATTGGGTCCGCGACCGGCTCCATCTCCGCCGGGGCGCCGTGCTGTATCTGAACGACGAGTACGGCCGCGGTATCCGCCAGACCTTCGTCACCGAATACACCCGCCTTGGCGGCGTCCTGCAAGCCGTGTATCCCTACCTCGGCGAGCGTCCCGACGTCGGCCCGTACCTCGACCGGCTGGCGAAAGGAGACGCCCCGGAGTTCATCGTGGTGGCGGGGAACCGGAGCGAGGCCGAGGAAATCATCGGCCAGGCGCGGAAGCGCGGGCTCACGATGCCGGTGCTCGGCGGCGACGGCCTCGAGGGCATCCAGGAGGCCGGCGCCCTCGCGGAAGGTGTCTATCTCTCCTCCCCGTACTTCCCGTCGATCCCGAGCGCGCCCAACCGGCGGTTCGTCGAGGCATTCCGCCGGAAGTACCCGAGCGCGGGCATGCCGAACCAGCCGGCGGCCGCCGCCTACGACGCCGTCTATCTCCTGCGCGACGTGATCGCCAAGGTCGGTGGTGGCCGCGCGGCGGTGCGCGGCGCGCTGGCAAGCGTTGGCTCGGTCGCGCCGCCGCACGAGGGCGTCACCGGCACGGTGGCGTTCGACGGCAACGGCGACGTCCCCAACCAGAGCGTGTACATCGGGCTGGTCCGGAGCGGTGCGGTCGAGGTGGTCAACGGGGCGACCGCGCCGAGGAGCACCGAGTGAGCTTCCTCCGGAGTCTCCGTCACCGAGTGATCGCGGGGATGGTGCTGTTGATCGCGCTGGTATTCGGCATCGCGCTGCTCGGCGTCAACTCGATTCGCGCGCTCGACCGGTCGGTCAGCCAGGAGCTGTCGCTGCTGCTCGAGAGCACCGATCTCGGCAACGGACTCGTGTCGGCCATGGCATCCGAGATCCGGGCGGCCGAACAATACCTGGTGCGACCCGAGAGCCGGCTGCGTGCGCTCACCATCGAGGAGGGCGACTCGGCCTACGCCTACCAGGTCCGCTACCGCTCGCTCGGCGCGCTTACCACGGCGGACCGATACATCGTGAACAAGATTGCCGCCAACCAGGCGCAGATCGAAGTGGCGTACGGGATGGCGCACGCGCTCAACGATCTCGGCCGCGGTCCGGAGGCTCGCCGCATGGCCGACCGCGCGCGCACGCCATCGGACACGCTCCTGGGCGACGTCCGGGCGCTCGGGCTGGCGCAGACCACGCGCTCGATCGCGCGGGCGTCGGACCTTCGGCGGCAGGCCACCAATCGCCGGAACGCGCTCTGGGGTCTTTTTCTCGCCTCATTCCTCATCGGCTCGCTCACGTCGTTCTGGACGGTGCGCTCGGTGGATCGCCCGCTCAACCAGCTCATCGGCGCCGCCGAGCGCTTCGGCGGCGGTGACCTGCGTCCCATCGAGCTCGGCGGCGGCATGCCCACCGAGATCGAACGGCTGGCGCGAGCCATGGACGACGCCGGCGGGCGGCTCCGCGGCGTCGTGGTGTCGGTGACGAGCGAGGCGAGCCAGATCGGCAACAGCGCGAGCGATTTCTCGGCGATGAGCGAGGAGCTCGCGGCCAGCAGCGGGCAGATCTCCACCGCGATGGTGAAGATGGCCGCGAGCGCGGAGCAGCAGGTGAGCGGAATGCGGAAGGCCGACTCGCTGCTCGTGAGCCTGCGCGACATCGCCGAGGCCAACGCCCAGGCTTCGACCCGCGTGGCCGAGCTGGGCGACCGGATTCAGGAGCTGGCCGCGCGCCACCGCGCCGACGTGGCCGCCGCCGGTCAGTCGCTGCTCGATGTCCGGGAGGTGGTCCGCACCTCGGCGAACCAGGTGCAGGACTTGGCCCGGCTCTCCGAACCGATCACCGCGTTCATCGACCTGATCAAGCAGATCTCGTCTCAGACCAACCTGCTCGCGCTCAACGCGGCCATCGAGGCCGCGCGCGCCGGCGAGCATGGCCGCGGCTTCGCCGTCGTCGCGGAGGAGGTGCGGCGCCTCGCCGATTCAAGCGCGACCGCGGCGGAGGACGTGGCCAAGACCGTGCGCCACATCCGCAACCAGGTTCAGCAGGTCGTCGGCACCATGGAGATCGGCTCGGCGAAGGTGCAGGGCATCGAGGGCGTGGCGGAGGCCGCGGCGCGCGCGCTGGAAGAAATCTCCCGCGCCGTTGGCGAGGTGCACGACGCGGCGGAGGCGGTGGCAAGCGAGGTGGCGGCCAATCAGGCCATCGTCGCGCAGCTCGAACAGCGGACCCGCGAGGTGAGCCAGACCGCGGGCGAGCATGCGGCGTCCAGCGAGCAGGTTACCGCCGCCGCGGAGGAGCAGACGGCGAGCACCGAGGAGATGGCCGCCGCCGCCGCCGACCTGCTTCAGGGATCGACACGGCTGACGACGCTGATGCGGGAGTTCAAGACCTGAGGTCGACGAAGAGCCCTAGCGCCGCTTGGCCGCCTTGGACGCCTTGAGCACCTTCTTGACCGCCTTCACCGGCTTGACCGTTTTCCCTTTCGCGCGCGCCTTGAGCTTCAGGGCCCGTTCGCGGTCCGCCGCCTTGTCCGCCCGCCGTTGCTCCGCGGCATGAATCTCCGCCAAGAGACGGTCACCCTCGTCCTGGCCCAGCAGTGAGCGCCGGGTCGCATACCGGATCAGTTCCTCGGCGTCCTGGACATGGAACTCTGCCAGCCGCGCGCCCGCCCGAATGACATTGCCAAGGGCATCCGCGACCGGGCTCCGCAGCACGTTCGCGATGCCGGGCAGGGTTTCGAGCAGCGTCGAGATCTGGGAACCGCCGAGTTCGGACACCACGAAATCCTCCTCGACCCGCAGGGCTGCAGCTCGGCAACGGTGCCGGCAGTGTGACCCGAATTCTCGCACCGGCGCCGGAGCTTCGCTAGTAGTATGACCAAGTACTCTCAGTATTACCTGACCACGAGCTGCCCGCGCATGTCGTAGGCCCGGTGAGGCAGGCAGTAAAACGCGTATCGACCTGCGGGAATCCGGGGCACCACCATCCGGTAGTCCGTCCCCTCAGCCGTCAGCAGCGGGCTGCTCAGGTCGCTCGAGCGGCGAGGAAGCGCGGACGTGATGGCGCTCCGCACGCCGGCAGCGAGCCCGGCACTCTCGAAGACGACGCTGTGCGGCCCCCCGCTGGCAATCTGGAACACCACGATGTCATTCGGCTGGACCGCCACGCTGGCGGGCTCGAACCGATAGTCGTCCTTGGCCGCATTGGCGATCAGGCGGACCACGTGCGTCGATTGAGCGGACGTCGGCATCGCACCCAAACCCACCAGCAACATGAGCGTGCCCAACAGCTTGGTCATGCCCCACATATGTGAGCCCTCCCCGAATCAAGGCGGCGCGGACCTTTGCGCGCTCGCAGAGCAACAGGTAAATTGAGAAGAGGTAGGGTAGCCACTTCCGTGCCACCAGACCCTGCCGGAAGGGCTGGCTGTGGGACGTCGGGGCATCAAGGAATTCCGCGCGCCTGAAGCACTGATTCTGATCGCCGCAGATCGGGAACAGCAACCGCTGGTGTGTCCCTCCTGCAATGCAAGTCAAGTGGATCGCACCCCCGAACGATCGTCGTCCGAGGATGCCCAGGGCGGCAGGGTGACGCTGCACTGTGCTGCCTGCGGCCGCACCGCGGCCTACATCGCCCGCATGCTCAATCTTTCCTCACTTCCCGAAGCCCCCCGCCACACCTAGCCTGTCTGTAACCGCGGACTTCGACCGGGCGACACCACTCCAGCCGGGCGCGCTCGGTCACACAGGGCGCACGGGGTGAATCCCTCACTCCGGCTGCGTGAAGAACCTCGACCATCGCACCGCAGTGACAAAGGGCAGCGACTTCCAGCTGTTCTGATCGTAGCTGAAATAGACGACCAGGGGACGCCCCCGCACGTTGACCCGTGGCAGGAAGCCCCAGTAGCGGCCATCGTAGGAGCTGTCGCGGTTGTCGCCCATCATGAAGAACCGGTCGCGCGGGATCACGATCGGTCCCCAGTCCTGCAGATCCGGCTGATACGCGGCGGTGTCCCGCTGCACCAGATGCGGCATTTGCCACTCGCGCATCTTGGCGCGCTGGATCGGGTCCTCCGAGCGGCGCGAGTCACCGTGAATCACGTACGGCTCGTTGGCGCGTTGCCCGTTTCGAAAGAGCTGCCCTGCTTCCATCGAGAGGGTGTCGCCTGGCATCCCGATCAGTCGCTTCACGACCTTGAGGCCCTCTTCCTCGACCGAGTCGAACACTAGGATGTCGTTGCGCTCCGGCTCCCGCACGGCCGGCAGGCGGGTGTGGATGAGCGGGACTTCCGCGCCGTAGAGCGCCTTGTTGACGAACAGGAAGTCACCGATCAGCAGGGTGTTCTCCATACTGCCTGACGGGATCCGGAACGCTTCGACCAGGAAGGTGCGGAGGAAGAACCACACGACGAGCGCGACGATGATCGACTTGGTCCACTCCCACACCCAGACGAAGGCGGAGCGGGAGCGATCGGTTGGACTGACAGCGCCGGTGGGGCGCGAGGGCCCGCTGGAGGGGGAGGAGCTGGTGCTGCGCGCGGTCATGCCGAACTTCCGGGAAGAGGAACCGTCAAGTATAACGAGATGCTCAGCGCTCCTGCGGCCGCACCGGCGTCCGGTCGACGACCTTGGGGCTGACCGGGGCGCCCTCGCCCAGCCGCTCCTGGCCGCCCACCACTACCTGCTCGGCGGCCTCGACACCGGTGCGCGCTTCGACGAAGCCGGGCGTGCGGACCCCGATGTCCACCTGCCGGCGCGTCGCCTTGCCGTCGGCGGCCACCCAGACGAACGTCGAGCCCTGCAGCGCGATGAGCGCATCTTCCGGGATGATCACCGCATTGGGACGAACGGCGGTCGCGAGCCGCGCCTCGATGAACATCCCGGGAGCCAGCTCCCGCTTGGGGTTGGGCGTGAGCGCCTTGACGGTGATGGTCCGTCCGGGGAGCTGCACGATCGGGTCGACGAAGTCCACACGCCCGATGAACTCACGCCCCCGGAGGGCGGCCACGCGGAAAACGACCCGCTGGCCGACCTTCAGTTGCTCCGCGTAGCGCTCAGGGACCTGGAACGAGGCGCGCTGCGGCGAGACGGTCTGCAGCGAGAGCAGCCGTGTGTCGGTGGTCACGTAGTCGCCCAGGCTCACGAAGCGCTGTCCGACGACCCCGGCGAACGGTGCCCGCACCATGGTCCGATCGAGCCGCACCTTGAGCAGGTCGAGCTGCGCCTCGTTGCTTCGCGCCGTTGCTTCGGCTCGCTCCAGCTCCGATTGCGAGGAGGCTTTCTGGCCGAGCAGGTCCCGCGTGCGCGTGAGCGATTGGGTGGACAGGTCGCGATCGGCCTCGGCCCGCGCCACCTGCGCCTTGAGCTCCGCGTCGTCCACCTTGAAGAGGGGCGCGCCGCGCGCCACGAAGGCGCCCTCGCGCACGAGAATCTGGGCGATCCGGCCCTCCACATCGGGCCGAAGCTCGATCGACTGCAAGGCTTCCACCTGGCCCGTGGCGAGGATGGCATCGACCACCGTGTCGGTCCGGGCCACGACCACCTCCACCGGCATCGCCGGCGGGGCGCCGGCCGGACCTCCACCGCTCTCCTCGCCACCGGCGCCGCCGGCCGACTCCGCCTTGTCGCATGCGGTCAGCGCCGCGGCCAGCAGCAATGCGGACCAGAGGGCCTTCGGAACTCCATGCATCGGGGTCACGGCACGTTCCTGTTCGTGAAGAGTCGTTGGCCCAGGATCGCCTCCAGGCCGGCGAGCGCCAGCCGCGCGGCGTAGCGGGACTGGACCAGGTCGGCCTCGGACTGCGTGAGGCGGAGCTGGGCATCGAGGACGTCGAGGATCGTGGTGGAGCCCGCCCGGTAGCGCGATTCCTGCACGCGATAGTTTTCCCGGGCCACGAGCACACCAGTCGCCGAGAGCGTGGTGGTGGCCCGGGCGGTCACGTAGGCTTCGACCGCCTCGGTCACGTCAGCCCGTGCCGCGCGCTCGAGATCATCCCGAATGGCGCGCGCGACGTCACGGTTGACCCGGGCCTGCGAGATGGCGAGTTCGCGCCGGCCGTCATCCCAGATCGGAAGCGTCACAGTCAGCGCGAGCGCCGAGACGTTCCGCGCGCTCGGAAAGAAGCTGTCGTCGAAGCGGAGGTGCGTGCCGCTGAGCGTGACGACCGGGAGATATCGTCCGCGCTCGCCCCTCAGGAACGCCGACGCCGCCCGCTCTCTGGCACGGGCCGCCCGGTACTGCGGCCCCTGCCCGAGGGCCCGCTGCACGGCCTCGTCCAGGCCGATCGGCAGCACCGGCGCCTCGCTGGTATCCACCGGCTCGGCGTCCACCGGGCCCGGCTCGCCGATCCGCCGGCCGAGCTGCAGGCGTGACACCGTGAGCGCCGCGCCGCGCCGGATCTGATCGGTTCTCGCCTGCGTGAGCTCGAGCACGAGCTGAAGCGAGTCGCTCTGCACAGCGGCACCGGCGACCACCCGCGCTCGCGCGATCCCAAGCCCCTCCTCCGCCCGCCGCGTGCGGTCGGTCGCGACCCGCGCCAGCTCCTGGTTCTGAAGGACGGCGTAGTAATCCGACTCGGTCAGCAGCGCGGTGCGGAACCGCTGCTCGAGCTCGGTGGCCTGGGCACCTTCGAGCTCGGCCCGGGTCCGGCCCAGGTCGGTGAACTTCCGCAAGCTGAACAGATCGTAGCTGGCGCTGACCGTGGCGTTCACCGCTTCCGCCTGGTTCCTCCCGGTGCCGATGTTGAAGAACTCGGTCGAGTACTTGGTCGCGTCGATGGAGGCGGTGAGCGACGGGAGGATGAACACCGCCAGCGCCGCGCGCCGCCCCCACTCCGCGTTATCCACCTGCCCGAGGGCGCGGACGTAGTCCGGGTCGAGCCGGGTGGAGCGCGCGATGGCCTGGGCGAGCGTCACCCGCGTCGGCGGGGAGGCCGGGCCCGGCGCCGCCGCCTGCAGGGCGAACAGGAGGCCGAGGATCACTCGGCCTCCGCGGGCGCGAGGGTGCGGTGCGCCACCGGAGCCCGCCGGGTCAGCCGGCTCAGGAACCCATCGAAGATCACGTACACGGCCGGCACGACGTAGAGCGTCAGCAGCGTCGAGAACACCATGCCGCCGATGATGGCGTACCCGAGCGGCCGCCGGCTGATCGAGCCCGCGCCGAGCCCGAAGGCGATCGGCACCGCCCCCATGACCGTAGCCACCGACGTCATCAGGATGGGCCGGAGCCGGATCCGGCCGGACTCGAGCGCCGCCTCGACAGTATCGAGCCCGCGCTCCTTGGCCTGGTTGATGTATTCGACCAACAGGATCGAGTTCTTGGTGACGAGGCCGATCAGCAGGATCATGCCGATCTGGCTGTACAGGTTGAGCGTCGCGCCGGCGAGCTTGAGCGTGAACAGCGCCCCGGTCACGGCGAGCGGTACCGCGAGGAGCACCGTAAAGGGGTGCACCAGCGACTCGAACTGGCTGGCCAGCACCATGAAGACGACCAGCAGCGCGAGCAGGAACGCGAAGTACAGCGAGGAGCCGCTCTCGTCCAGCTCGCGCGACTCGCCGGCAAGCGCGGTGCTGCTGCCCTTCGGCAGCACCTCGGCGGCGATGCGGTTGAGCGAGTCGATGGCCTCGCCGAGGGTGAAGCCGGGCGCGAGCCCGGCGGTGAGCGTCGACGAGCGCACCCGGTTGAAGTGGGTGAGCTCGCGCGGGCCCACGCCCTCGCGCACGCTGGCGAGTGCCTCGAGCTTGATCAGCTCGTTGTCCCGGCCCCGGATGTACAGCCCGGTCATGTCGCTTGGCGTGGCACGGGCGCGCGG
>JACCSZ010000004.1 GCA_013812695.1 Gemmatimonadales bacterium
GCCGGATCGTCACCGGTACCGACGCGTCGAATCAGTTGCTCATCCCCGGATACAGCGAGCATCGCGAGCTCGCGCTGCTGCAGGACGCGGGGCTTTCGCCCAAGGACGCGCTGCAGGCCGCCACCCGAAACGGCGCGCTGCTGTTGGGCGTGGACTCGCTCGGCCTCATCGCACCCGGAAAGGCCGCCGACCTGATCATCCTCACGCGCCATCCTCTCGAGGACATCCGCAACACCCTGGCCATCGACCGCGTGATGTCGCGTGGGCTTCTGCTGTCCGCTGATTCGATCCGAAGGGCCTGGTAGGCACGTGGCCGCACCGCGAACCGCGTCGGGGTGGGTCACGGCCGCGGCGTGAGCGCCACCAGCCTCGAGCGCCTGGCGCTCTATTTCGCCGGCCCGCGAACGCGGCAGGGTATCCTGGCCCGGGCGGCGCTCGGCGCCCCCGACCCGGCCGACGGGTCCCTGGCCCGGGAGCTCGTCGCGCGTCTGGCCGCCGACATCCGCCCGGACGGCAGCGTCGCCGGTGGCGCTGTGCCGACGATCTGGCGCGCGCACGAGCTGCTCGATCTTGGCACTGGACCAGACCACCCGGCGGTGGCGCGCCTGGTGGCCTGGCTCATGAACCGGCAGGATGAGCCGGGGGCCTACGGCGAGGGATGCGACAAGCCCCATCATGGCCAGCGGGTCTGCCGGCATTACGTCCAGGGGTTCTTCTCGCCGGCACCGGCCGATCAGCGGCTCGCGCCGATCACCTTTCCGAACGGCAAGGCGTTCCGCTCGGAGCCGGCGGCACGCTTCGCGATCAGCTGCTTCGGCGTGCGGCTCGCGCTCCGGGCAGGGCTCGGCGCTCGTCCGCGCGTCGTGCAGCACCTGGACAGCCTTCGCCGATTGGCCGAGCAGTGGACGGCATGGACCGGCTTTTTCGCGCCGGACGCGATGGTGGCCGGACTGCACGCGCTGGCGTACGGCGGCCCCGACTACCGCCGCACGGTCGCGACGCTCGTGGATCTGGTCTCGGCGCACCAGGGCTTGGACGGGTTCTGGCCGGCCGCCGATGGGTTCGCCACCCTGGAGGCGCTGCTCGCGACCGACCAACCCGAGGCGCAACGGGTCATGCGGCGCGCGGCCCCAGGCATCGCGGACCGGCAGCACAAGGACGGCGGCTTCGGCACCACCGCCGGGCAGGAGCGGGCGCTGATCGCGCTTCGCGCGCTACGCCGGGCCGAAGGGGTGCCGGGGCCGCAAGCTCCCTCGCTCCGCTCGGGATGACAGATGACAGCCTGCCCGCGATGACACAGCGTCCCCGTGATCTGATCCCGTGTTCCTCGCCCGCGGGCCGGTGTAACTTCCGGGCCAACGCGTGGACAAGGCGAAAGACACGTTGATGGCAGACACCACGAGCACCAGCGCCCCCAAGCCAAGGGTCCGGCTCACCGCTCTGTCGCACGGTGCCGGCTGCGCCTGCAAGCTGGGATCGGTGGATCTCGCCGAGGTGTTGCGGCACGTGCCGAGCGTGGTCGATCCACGCGTGCTGGTGGACGCCGCGACGCGGGACGACGCCGCGGTCTTCCGGCTGAGCGCCGACCGCGCGCTGGTGGCGACCACCGACTTCTTCACGCCCATCGTCGACGATCCGCGGGCTTGGGGCGCCATCGCGGCCGCCAACGCGTTGAGCGACGTGTACGCGATGGGCGGCACCCCGCTCTTCGCGCTCAACCTGGTCGGCTGGCCGCGCGAGAAGCTGCCGTTCGAGACCCTGGGCGAGGTCCTCGCCGGCGCCGCCGAGATTACCGAGCGGGCGCGCTGCCTGATGCTCGGCGGCCATTCGATCGACGTGTTGGAGCCACTGTTCGGGCTGGTCGTCATCGGCGAGGTTCATCCCGACCGCACGCTCACCAACGCCGGCGCCGTCGCGGGCGACGTGCTCGTGCTCACCAAGCCCCTCGGCACGGGCATCCTGGCCACGGCACTCAAGCGCGACGCGCTGATCGAGGCTGGCATGGCGGAGGCGGTGCGCTCGATGACCACGCTCAACGAGGGCGCCGCGCGGGCCGCGCTCGCGGTAGGCGTGCGCGCGGCCACCGACGTGACCGGCTTCGGCCTGTTGGGGCACCTGGGCAACATCCTGAGCGCGAGCGGGGTGGCGGCGGAGATCGCCTACGAGGCGCTGCCGATTCTGCCGCATGCCCTCAATCTGGCCACCCGCGGCATCGTCCCCTCGGGCACCCAGCGTAACCTCGCCGCCGCGGAACAGGTGGAGTGGGCGGACGACGTCACGCCGGCCGAGCGCCTGCTGTGCGTGGACGCACAGACGTCGGGAGGGCTGCTGCTCGCGGTACCACCGGAACACGAGGCGGCCCTCCTCGCCGCGCTCCGCGAGGCCGAGACGCCCGCGGCGGCGGTGATTGGACGGCTGACGGCAGGGCCGGTGGGGCACGTGCGGGTGACGCGGCGGAACGGGTCGTCCTGAGCGGAGCGAAGGATCGGGCGGATGGCACGAGTGAGCGCCGAGCGTCACTCGCATGCGTCAGGCGATCCTTCGCTTCGCTCAGGATGACGGCACCCTCAAGATGACGGCACCCTCAGGATGACGGCACCCTCAGGATGACGGCACGCTCACTCCTCTCGATTCGCGATACCCCCATGTCCCCCGTCCGCTGGACCGCCGACCGCATGGATCAGCTCGAACATGCCGCCCGCAACGGGCACCGGGTCGCGCTCAACCGGCGCGGCACCGAGTACATCGTGGTGGCGCTGCGAGTCACCAGCGTCGATAGCCACGAGGTGCTGATCGGCCGGCTTCCGATGACCGGCGAAGACCTGGAGTTCCGCCTGGACCAGATCGACAGCTTTCAGGTCGTCGGGTGAGCGGCGTCGCCATCCTGCATCTCGATGAGAGCTGTCTCGGCAACGGACGGGAGGGCCAGAATCCCGGCGGCGGCGGCGGGCTGATCGAGGCACGAAGCGGCGATGACCGGATCCAACGTCGCGATTTCTACATCAGCGCACCGGCCACGACCAATAACCGCATGGCGCTCGCCAGCGCCGTGGCGGCGCTCCAGCTCCTGGCCGGAAAAGAGGTGCGGCTGCGGGTGCTGATGGTGTCCGACTCGCAGTACCTCGTCAAAGGCATGCGGGAATGGGTGTCGGGCTGGGCGGCGCGCGGGTGGCGGCGAAGGGAGGGCGCGATCGAGAATCTGGAGCTGTGGAAGGCACTCGTCGCCTCGGCACGGCTGCACGACGTACAATGGACTTGGGTCCGCGGACACAAGGGACACGCGAAAAACGAGTACGCCAACGATCTCGCGGTGCTGGCGGCCCGGGAACAACGGACCTCGGAGGGGATGGTGGAGTCGGACTTCGGCGAGTGGCTGACGGCCAGACGCGCGAAGGGTCTCTACCTGGCTTACGATCCCGATGCCACGTTCGCCGCGCTCGAGGACCGGGTGCTCTCGCCGCGGCCGTTCGCGTTGAGCGAGGAGCGCTAGCGCCGGCCGACGCTCACCGCAGCGCGAAGCTCACCAGGAGCCGTCCCGTCACCGCGTCACCCGGCGCCCCGTAGATCTCCCCACTCAGCCCCAGCCCGCGCGCCACCGTCCAGGTAGCGCCGGCGAAGAGAGCTCCGCGAGCCAGGTTCACCTCGACCCGCGTGTCATCGAGCGTGCCGAACCGATCGGTGAAGTTCACCTGGAACCGGGGGCGGAGGAGATTGAGGCCCGCGCCGACGAACGGCCGCAGCCGACCCTCCCCGAGCGACCAGCCTAGCACGCCTTCGGCGCCGAAGGTCGTCGGGTGGTAGCGGTCGTCGGAGCGGGTACCCTCGAAGCACTCGCTCTGCGTATTCTCCAGCTCTTCGTCGGGGCACGTGATGGCCGCGCGGATGCGCCCCAACGTGGAGTGCGCGCGGAGCGTGAGCCTCGAGCCCCGACCGCCCAGCACGAAGCCTCGCGCCACCGAGAGCCCGACGAGGTGGGACTGCACACCATTCAGACGGACCGGCGGAATCCAGCTCGCCTCCACCAGCAGTCCGGCCGGCAGCCCGACCATGACCCGCGGCCGTGGAAAGGCGAACAGCGGGTCGGTGTGCTCGGGACCCTTGCCCGGGCGGCACTGCGTAGCGGTCCGGATGACTTCGTCGACATCGGGGAGGTAGGTCACCTCGAGCGCCACGCGCACCGCACCCGGCACCGGCACGGCCGGCGCCTCGACCGTACCGTAGGCGAGCGGCACCGCCAGCGCCGCGAGCAACTGGGCCTCGTGCGAGTCTGAAGTCGGGCGACAGAGCCGCTGTGCGTGGGCCGTCCGGGCGGAGCCGGCGGCGAGCGCAACGGTCAACCCGATGGCGAGGACCGCATGCCGCATGGCAGCTCCTTCCTTGACACTGTCCGGGACGACCTCTAACCTGCGACACCGACCGTCATTCCGCGAGGCCCGCGTGACCGAACTCGAGCGCTTCTTCCGCCGGCTCGTCGCCAACCTGGCAAGCAGCGATCCGGCGCGCCTCCATCGGCCGATCCCGCTCGAAGACATCCACGGATCGATCGTTCCCTACCGCACCAACCGGCGCGCGCTTCACCTCGAGAGCAGTGAAGACTACGAGCTGGTGCTGCTCCGGCTGTGCGCCGGCGAGGGCTCGCTCGTCCGGACCGAGCCCGAAGAGGCGCGCGCACGGTTCGAGGAGGAGCTCCAGAGCCCGAACCCCGACCTCGGCGTGCTGCATCGCGCGGACAGCGTGGTGGTCTCGCTCCGGTCGGAGCCGCTGGCCCGCGCGCTGGACCCCGAGCCGGACTCCGGCTTGGCCTACGCGCGCCCCGTACCGCCGCCGCCGCTGGCCGGACTCGACCTGCCAGCGCTCGATGAGCCCTTGAACATCGAGCCTGCCGACCTCGACGGTTTCATGGAATCCGACGCCGAGGCGCCCGCCGCGCCCCATGCGCCGCACTGTCTGTACTGCGGAGACAGCCTGCCTGCGGACCGGCCGGTCCGCTTCTGTCCGCACTGCGGCCAGCGGCAATCACCGCCGGAGTGTCCGGGCTGCCACTGCGAGGTGGATCCGGGCTGGCGACATTGCGTGAGCTGCGGGACCGCGCTCGCCGATGCTCCGCTCCGCTGAGGCCGAGCCGTGCCCTGGTACTCTAGCCTCAGCCCGCACGACGTCGTCGCGGTGATCATGGGTGGCGGCGCCGGAACCCGGCTGTTTCCGCTGACAAAGGACCGTGCCAAGCCGGCCGTCCCGCTGGCCGGCAAGTACCGCCTGGTCGACATCCCCATCAGTAACTGCCTCAATTCCGATCTGCGCCGGATCTTCCTGCTGACGCAGTTCAACAGCGGTTCGCTGCACCGGCACATCCAGGAGAGCTACCGGTTCGACACCTTTTCGCCCGGCTTCGTGGAGATCCTTGCGGCCGAGCAGCGGATCGACCGCACCGATTGGTATCAGGGCACCGCCGACGCCGTGCGGCAGAACCTGATGCACATCGACTCGTACGCGCACCGCCTCGTCCTGATCCTGTCGGGCGACCAGCTCTACCGGATGAATTACCATACCATCCTCGAGCAGCACGTGGCGAGCGGCGCCGAGGTGACGGTGGCGACGACGCCGGTGCGGGCGGAGGTGGCGGGCGAGTTCGGGATCATGGAGGTGGGCGAGGACGGGCGGATCACCCGGTTCGTCGAGAAGCCGACCGACCCCGCCGTGCAGGCCACGCTTCGCGGCTATCCGGACGAGCTCCCCGCCTCGATGGGGATCTACGTCTTCGACCGTCAGACCCTGGCCGACGCGCTCGCTGGGAACGAGGAGGACTTCGGGAAGCACATCATCCCCAAGCTGATCCAGACCGGCCGCGTGCACGCCTACCGGCACGAGGGGTACTGGGAGGATATTGGGACGATCCGCGCGTTCTACGAGGCCAATCTCGATCTTTGCGAGCCGTTGCCGCAGTTCAACTTCTACGACGCGAGCGCCCCGATCTACACCCACGCGCGCTACCTGCCGGCCACGAAGATCATCAAGAGCCAGATCGAACGCTCGGTCATCGCCGACGGGTGCATCATCAATGACGCGCTGATCGAGCATTCGATCCTGGGCGTGCGGAGCCGGATCCAAGCCGGCGCCACCATCCGCGGGTCGATCGTGATGGGGCAGGACTACTACGACAGGCGCGAGCGGGCGCGCGTCCCGGACACTCCGGTGATGGGCATCGGCCACCGGTCCTCGATCGAGCGGACCATAGTCGACAAGAACGCCCGCATCGGCGACGACGTCCGGATCACCCCCGATGGCAAGCCGGCCTTCCTCGACGGGCCGAACTTCTACATCCGGGACGGCATCGTGATCATCCCCAAGAACGCGGTGATCACGAGCGGGACCGTGATCTGAGCATCCGCCCGTCGGGGGCGCGTGCAGGCCCGCACAGTGATCGCCTCACCCTCGGCCTTGGCTGGTACCAGTAGCGGCGTTTGCTTGAAGTGGGTCCTCGAGTCGGGCATATTTCGGGGAGAATGCCGCGCGCCCGTCCCACCCCTTGGAGTCCCTCACCGTGAGCTCCCCCGCCCCCGCGTCGGGCGTGGTTTTCCTCTCCGGCGTGCGTACCGGCTTCGGCGCCTTCGGCGGTGCGCTCAAGGAGCTATCCGCCACCGATCTCGGGGCCATTGCCGCGCGGGCTGCCCTGGCTCGGTCCGGCGTCGAGCCCGCCGGGGTCGACCACGTCGTTTTCGGCAACGTCCTCCAGACCTCCGCCGACGCGCCCTACCTCGCCCGCCACATCGGACTCCGCGCCGAGCTGCCGATCGAGACGCCCGCCTTGACCGTGAACCGGCTGTGCGGCTCCGGGTTCGAGGCCGTCATCCAGGCCGCCCGTCAGATCCGGCTCGGCGAGGCGCGCGTCGTGCTGGCCGGGGGCACGGAGTCGATGAGCCAGGCGCCGCATGTGGTCCGCGGAGCCCGATGGGGGCTTCGCCTCGGACCGACCGCGCCGCTCGAGGATGCGCTCTGGGAAGCGCTTCGGGATGCCGGCTGCGGGCTCTCGATGGCGGAAACCGCGGAGAAGCTGGCCGAGCGCTACCGCATCGGCCGGGAAGCGGTGGATGCCTATGCCGCCCGGAGCCAGGCCTGCGCCAAGGCCGGTTGGGAGGCGGGCGCGTTCACCGACGAGATCGTGCCGGTGACGGTGAAGGACCGCAAGACGCGGAAGGACACACCGTGGGCCGCCGACGAGCACATGCGACCCGACACGACGCCCGAGGCGCTCGCCAAGCTGCCACCGTACTTCCGGAAGGATGGCGTGGTGACTGCGGGCAACGCCTCCGGCATCTGCGATGGCGCCGCGGCGCTGGTCGTGGCCGACGAAGCGTTCGCGGGCGATCGCGGGCTCCGGCCGATCGGCCGGCTCCTGGGCTGGGGTGTGGCCGGCGTGGACCCGAGCGTGATGGGCATCGGTCCCGTCCCCGCTTCGCGCCAGGCGCTGGCGCATGCCGGGCTGTCGCTGGGCGACATGGACCTGGTCGAGATCAACGAGGCGTTTGCGGCGCAATACCTGGCCGTCGAGCAGGAGCTCGGCCTCGACCGCGAGCGCACCAACGTCGATGGCGGCGCCGTCGCGCTGGGCCACCCGCTGGGGGCCAGCGGCGCGCGCCTCACCCTGCACCTGCTCCACGCCTTGCGCCGCCGCGGCGGTCGGTATGGCCTGGGGGCCGCGTGCATCGGCGGCGGGCAGGGCGCGGCGGTCGTCGTGGAAGCGCTCCCCGCCTGAGGATCGAGCCATGGAGCTGGTGTTGCCGCTGCTGCTCGTCGCCGTGATCTACTCGTTCGGGAGCCTCCGGGTCGTACGCCAGTACGAGCGCGGCGTGGCGTTCTTCCTCGGCCGGTACTGGGGAACGAAGGGGCCGGGATTGATCTTTCTGCCCGCCGGCTTCGCCGTGCAGAAGCGGGTGTCGCTCCGGATCGTGGCGCTCGACATCCCGCCACAGGATGTGATCACCCGCGACAACGTCTCGGTCAAGGTGAATGCCGTGCTCTACATGCGGGTGACCGATCCGGCCAAGGCGATCATCGTGATCGAGGACTACCTGTACGCCACGAGTCAATTGGCGCAAACGACGCTCCGCTCCGTGCTGGGCGAGGTGGAGCTCGACGAGCTGCTCTCCGACCGCGAGAAGATCAACGCCGTGCTCAAGAAGATCATCGACGAGCGCGCCGATGCGTGGGGCATCGAGGTTTCGGCCGTCGAGGTCAAGGACGTGGACTTGCCCGATCAGATGAAGCGCGCCATGGCCCGGCAGGCGGAGGCGGAGCGCGAACGCCGGGCCAAGGTCATCGCGGCGCAGGGCGAGCTCC
>JACCSZ010000019.1 GCA_013812695.1 Gemmatimonadales bacterium
CGCCGGCCGCGCGCGGCTCGGTCTCGAACGGGCCGAGCGCACCGGCGACCGGCTGGCGGGCGCCATGGCGACCCTGCTCGCGCGCCGGCGCCATCACGTGTCCCGCCTTGCGGCGCAACTCGACGCGCTCAGCCCGCTTCGGGTGCTCGAGCGGGGCTTCGCGGTGCCGGCCGGCGCCGACGGCAGGGTGCTCAAGCGGCGGGGAGAGTTCGTCCCGGGCGCGCCGTTCACCCTGCGCGTGGCCGACGGCAGCGTCGCCGCCCGCGTGGAGCCCCGATGACGACCATCGCCGAGGAGCTGCTGCGGCTCGAGGAGATCGTTCGCAAGCTCGAGGCGGATGATATCGAGCTGGACGCCGCCCTGGTCCTGTTCGAGGAAGGCGTCGGCCGGCTCCGTGCCGCGCGCGAGCGGCTCACCGCGGCCGACCTCAAAGTGCAAGCCGTGCTCGAAGAGGCGGGCGGGGCGATCCGGTTCCAGGATCTGGATGCGTAGTCGCGCGATAATCCTCCGAAGAGCGAGTGACCATGAGCGCAGCGAAGGGGACATGCCTCGCGCTTCGGCTCCTTCGCTCCGCTCAGGATGACAACGTCAGGCGCCGGCGCGGATCTGACCTCGTCGGCAGCAACCGACCTCCTGCGCGACGCCCGCGAGCGCACCGACGCACTCCTCGCCGAGTGGTCGGAGCGGCTCGCGGAAGAAATTGGCGGCCGGCACGGCCAGGCGCTGGCCTATGCGCTTCGGACACCCGGCAAGCGGGTGCGGGCGGCGCTGCTCGCGGCCGCGTTCCGCGCGGTCGGCGGAACGTCGCCGGCCGTCGCCGGCGTCGCCGCGGCGGTCGAGACGGTGCACGCCTATTCGCTCGTCCACGATGATCTCCCCTGCATGGACGACGACGACGTCCGGCGCGGTCGTCCCACCACCCACCGCCAGTTCGATGTCCCGACGGCCACCCGGGTCGGCTTCCTGCTGGTGCCCGTCGCGGCGCGCGTGCTCGCGACGGCGGCCGCCGCGCTCGGGCTGTCCGAATCCACCCTCGGCCGGATGGCGGCCGAGCTGTTCGAGGCGGGCGGGATCGAGGGCATGGTCGGGGGCCAGTGGCTGGACCTCGAGGCGGAGCGCCGAACGCTCACCCTGCCGCAGCTCATCGCCGTTCACCGCGGCAAGACGGGGGCGCTCATCCGGGCGTCGTGTATCCTGGGCGGGATGGCGGCGGAGGCCGATCCCGCCCAGGTCGCGGCGCTGACGGCGTTCGGGGAGGACGTCGGTCTGGCCTATCAGATCGCCGACGACGTCCTCGACTGCACCGGCACGAGCGAGGAGCTCGGCAAGACCGCAGGGCGGGACGCGGCGCTCGCCAAGTCGACCTACGTTGGACTGCTTGGCGTCGACCAGGCCCGCACGGAGGCCGACGGTCTGGCTCGGCGCGCCGTGGACCACTTGAATCGCGCGGGCGTGCCGTCGGGGGCACTGGGGATGTTGGCGGGGTATATTGCGAGCAGAACTTCGTAGCAGGGACCCCGGCAACCCGCGCTGTCATCTCGAAGGAGCGCAGCGACGGAGGGACCTTGCTTGGGAACGGTTGGAGCCATTCCCCGGCAAGGTCCCTCGCTGCGCTCGGGATGACGTGCGGCGTCAGCGCATGGCGCCACGAACCCTATGGCTGAACCGACCATGACCCTCCTCTCGACCATTCACACCCCCGCCGATCTCAAGCGCCTGCGCCGGGACGAGCTGCCCCAGCTCGCGCAGGAGATCCGCGACCGTCTCATCGAATGTGTGTCGATGACCGGCGGCCACATCGGCGCCAGCCTCGGCGTGGTCGAGCTCAGCATCGCCCTGCTGTACGAGTTCGAATCGCCCCGGGACAAGGTGGTCTGGGACGTCGGCCACCAGGCGTACGCCTGGAAGTTGCTCACCGGCCGGAACGAGCCCTTTCCCACGCTGCGGCAGCGGGACGGCATCTCGGGTTTTCTCAAGCGCGCCGAGAGCGAGCACGACCACTTCGGCGCCGGCCACGCCGGCACCGCGATGTCGGCGGCGCTCGGCATGGCCACGGCGCGCGACCTCAAGGGTGAGGACCATAAGGTCGTCGCCATCGTCGGCGACGGCGCCATGACCTGTGGCCTGTCGTACGAGGGGATGAACAACGCCGGGCACAGCGAGCGCGACATCATCCTGATCGTCAACGACAACGGGATGTCGATTTCTCCCAATGTCGGCGCCATCAGCACCACGCTCGGCCGGATCGTCGCCGACCCCCGCACCAACCGGGTCCGTGAGAAGATCAAAGGCGTGACCTTCGCCCTTGGCGGCGTGTTCGGCGACGGCGTCGTCGACTTCGCCAAGAACGTCGAGGAGAGCGTCAAGAACCTGTTCTCGCCCGGCATGCTGTTCGAGGAGCTCGGCTTCCGGTACTTCGGACCGATCGACGGCCACGACCTGCCCAAGCTGTGCGACACGCTGCGGTTCGTCCGCGGCATGAGCGGCCCGCGCGTCATCCACGTCATGACGCAGAAGGGCAAGGGGTTCCAGTTCGCCGAGGACAATCAGGAGAAGTGGCACGGGCTCGCGGCGTACGACCCCGTCACCGGCGAAGCCCGGAAGAAGGCGAGCGGACCCCCGACCTGGACCCAGGTGTTCGGCGACGGTCTCACCGCGCTCGCCGCCGAGCATCCCGAGCTGGTAGCGGTCACCGCCGCCATGCCGAGCGGCACGGGGACCAACATCTTCCAGAAGAAGTATCCGGACCGGTTCTTCGATGTCGGCATCGCCGAGGGGCATGCGGTCACGTTCGCGGGCGGGCTGGCGACGCAGGGGATCCGGCCGTTCGTCGCTATCTACAGCACCTTTCTGCAGCGCGCCTACGACAACGTCATTCACGACATCGCCGTGCAGCAGCTTCCGGTGACGTTCTGCATGGACCGCGCGGGGCTCGTGGGTGAGGACGGGCAGACCCACATGGGTCTGTACGATATTGCCTACATGCTGGCGGTGCCGGGCATGACGGTCACGGCGCCCAAGGACGGCGACGAGCTCATCGGTCTGCTCCGGACGGCCATGGCCCACACCGCCGGCCCGTTCTGCACCCGGTATCCGCGCGACAAGGCGCCCACCGAGCCGCGCCCCGCCGCCGACATCCCGGCCGTGCCCTACGGCTCGTGGGAACGGCTCCGGGCCGGCAAGGACGTCGCGATCCTGGCGGTCGGCACGATGGTGCAGCCCGCCCAGCAGGCCGCCGAGCTGCTCGCGGCCGACGGGATCGACTGCGCGGTGATCAACGCGCGGTTCCTGAAGCCGCTCGATCTGTCGATGCTCGAGTCGCTGCTGCAGCAGCACCGGACGATCGTCACGGTCGAGGAGGGGACGATCGTGAACGGGTTCGGCGCCTATCTGTCCGAGACGCTGCAGACCACGCATCCCGAGACGCGGGTCGTGGCCCTCGGCGTGCCGGACCGGCTCATCGAGCAGGCGCCGCGCCTCGAGCAGCTCGAGTGGTTCGGGCTCACCGCGGCGGGAATCGCCCGGCGGATCACCGCGCTGCAGCACGAGGAGAGCCTCGAAGCGCGATGAAGGTCGGCGTGGTCGGCAATCCCCGGTATCGCGACCTCCGGGCCGTGCTGGAGCACGTCGCGCGCCAGGCACCCTACAAGCGCATGTCGCTGTACACCGAAGATCGGCTCAACGATTTCTGGCCGCGCGACATTCTTTCCCTCGAAGGAGTCGAGCTCGACGCGCTGATCACCTTCGGCGGCGACGGCACGCTGCTCCGCGGCGCCCGCCTGTGCGCCGGGCGCGAGATCCCGATCCTGGGCGTCAACCTCGGCCGGGTCGGCTTTCTCACGACGGCGACCCGCGAAACCCTCGACCCCGCACTCGACGCGCTCGTGGCCGGCCGCTATCTGCTCGAGCGCCGCCAGGCGCTGCAGGCGGCCATCAAGGACTTCGAGGGCAACCACCGCGTCAGCCAGCTCGCGGTCAACGATGTCGCCGTGCACAAGGGCGGCGTCGCCCGCGTGGTGCGCGTCAACGTGTTCATTCAGGGCGAGAACGTCGGGCCCTACAGCGCGGATGGGATCATCGTGGCGACGCCGACCGGGTCGACCGCCTACAGCCTGAGCGCCGGCGGACCCATCGTCGTGCCGGGTGTCGAGGCGATCATCGTCACCCCGATCGCCGCGCACACGCTGGCGGTGCGCCCGCTCGTGGTGCCGTCCACGTACCGCATCGTGATCGAGCCGATGGCGGGCTGGGCGGACGATCTGCTGGTGTCTTTCGACGGTCAGAGCGGCAGCACGCTCGCGCCGGGCGAGAGCGTCGACGTGCGGCGCGCGGACCACATGGTCTGTCTCATCCGGCTCGGCGGCGATGGATTCTTCGGACGAATGCGGAAGAAGCTGCACTGGGGAGACTTGTCGGACCGGGAGGCGGTGCGATGATGCGTCCCGGCCTCGGACGGCACCCGCCACACCAGTAGCGGCCCATGCTCACCGAACTCCGCGTCCGCGACCTCGCCACCATCGCCGATGTCAGCCTGCACCTCGGCGCCGGCCTCAACGTCCTCACCGGCGAGACGGGTGCCGGCAAGTCGATGCTGGTCGACGCCCTCGCGCTCCTGCTCGGGGAGCGGGCGACCGGGGGCAGCGTGCGGCCGGGCGCGGGCAACGCGATTGTCGAGGGAGCCTTCGAAGGCCTCGATGGCCGCACCCGCCGCCAGATCGAAGCGCTCGGGCTCGACGTCGAGGATGGCCGGCTGGTGGTCCGCCGCGAGGTGTCGGCCGAGGGCCGCTCACGGGCGTGGGTGAACGGCAGCCCGACCACCGCCTCCGCGCTGGCCCGACTGGGCGCCCTGCTGGTGGATCTGCACGGGCAGCACGAGACGCAATCGCTCCTCCACTCCGACGCTCAGCGCGACATTCTCGACGCCTTCGCCCATGCCGAGCCGGATCGCGGCGGGGTGGCCGAGGCGCATGCGTCGCTCGCGTCGATCCGCGCCGAGGAGCAGTCGCTCGAGCGCCGCCGGGACGAGGTGCGGCGGCGCGCGGATTACCTGCGCCACGTGGTGGCCGAAATCGGGCAGGCGAAGCTCGAGTCCGGGGAAGAGGAGGCACTGAAGGTGGAGGCTCGGCGGCTGAGCCAGGCCGGTGCCCTGGGAGCGCAGGCCCAGCGGATCGCGGACGCCCTCGAGGGCGACGAGGGGAACGCGCTGGGCGCGCTGGGCGTGGCCGACCGGGCGCTGGCGTCGCTCGAGAAGATCGATCCCGCGGTGGCCAGCTGGCGCGAGATGCTCGACGCCGCCTACACCAACCTCGCCGAGCTGGCCCGCCAGGCCTCGGCGTACGCGCAGGATGTCGAGGAGGATCCCGAGCGGCTCGCGGCGATCGAACGGCGGCGTGACCTGCTGTTCAAGCTCACGGGAAAATACGGGGCAACCCTCGACGCGGTGCTCGCCACGGGCGAGCAGAGCGCGGCCGAGCTCGACCTGCTCGACACGGCCGGCGTGGACCTGCACGCGCTGGCGGCGCGCGCGGCCGCCGCCGAGTCGAGCCTCAGGGCGGCCGCGGACGCGTTGACGGCCAAGCGGCGGGCAGCCGCGGACCGTCTCGCGCGCGGCGTCAACCGGCTGCTCCCGCAACTGGGTCTCTCAGGAGGCAAGCTGTCGGTCGCGTTCGCGGCGCTCGACGAGCCGGGGTGGGACGGGCAGGAACGCGTGCAGTTCGACGTCCAGCTCAACGCCGGGCTCGAAGCCAAGCCGCTCGCGCGGGCGGCGTCGGGCGGCGAGCTCTCCCGCCTCATGCTGGCGCTCAAGGTGGTGCTCGTGCGGCAGGATGCGATCGCGACGCTGGTGTTCGACGAAGTGGATCAGGGAATCGGGGGCGAGGTCGGCGCCCAGGTCGGCGCGGCGCTGGCGGAGGTCGCGGCGCAGCATCAGGTGCTGGTCATCACGCACTTGCCGCAGATCGCGGCGCGAGCCGACCAGCATCTGGTCGTGAGCAAGGAAGCACGGGGCGGCATGGCGACCAGCGACGTGCAAGTGCTGCACGGAGAGGATCGCGTCGGCGAGATTGCCCGGATGCTCGGCGACACCGATGGCGATGCGGCGCGCCGGCACGCGCAGGCGCTGCTGCGAAGGGAAGACAAGGCGCGGCGGTAATTAGAACAGCCCAAAGTAGAACCTGAACCGTGCTCGCATCATGTGCGTGTCCGGCGTCATGCCACCCCCGGACCGTACGACCCGCTCGTACCCCCAACTCGCGTCGATCGGCAGCCCGGTACCGCCCGGGCGGAGCCGGCCGGGATGGCTGTATGTGATCCCGAAGCCGAGTACGGTCGCGCTCACCTGGCTCTCCTGGGCGAGCACGGCGGCGTCGACGCCCGGGATCTGGTCCGCCGGCGTGAGATACGCGACGTCGTCTTCACCGCGCGACCAGTGCAGCGCCGTCGCCTGAAGGGCCAAGGTCGGCGCCAAGCGAAAGAACGGGCGGACGGCGATGCTCACGATGTCGCCCGGGTCGCGGCGCACGGCGCTCAGGAGGTCGATGGACGCGAGCGGCTGGGTCGGCGGCGCTACCCGGACGAGATAGTCACCCGCAAGCTGCCGGCTGTACATGCCTTCGCCGCGCAGACCCCAGCGTCCCGCGCCCAGATCGGTCGTGAGCCGCAGCTCGATGTCGGTCTGGCCCTCCCCGGTGCCGAGCGTCAGCAAGCGGTTCGGTTGGCCCACGCGACCGGTCGGCAGCCGAACCAGGCCTTCGACCGCGGCGCGGAAGCCGCCGCGGCGGGGGCCCCGATCCCACCGATCGACCAGCGTGAGTGCGACGCCCGCTTCGGCATCCCCGCGGAAGGTGGTCTTGGTATCTTCGGGCCGGATGGCGATCGGCCCCGCGGGATCGGAGAGCGATGTCCCGAACTGCTCAGCCGTCACCGGGTCGGTGGGCAGCGCGGGCACAGCGGTGAACCCTCCGACCGCGAAGTCATTGACGAGCATGGTCTGCAGGTCCGCGACTCGCCCGTTGATTGCCGTGCCGGCGGCACTGCCCACCGTCGGCACGAAGGGCGCCGCGGTGACCGGGTCGGAGAGCAGGCCGAACAGATCGGTGCGGAGGGCGCCCCCGGCATCGAGCGTGCTTTGCGCGCGCGCCTTGAGCGCGGGATCGGAGTCGAAGTCTCCGGCCGTGATGCGCGCCCCGAGCGCGGCGAGCGAGGCATCGAACTGCCCGAAGAAGGCGGCCTGCTGATCGCCACCGGGATTCTGGCCGGCGTCCGCGCCCGTGGTCGGGACCAGGGCGACGCGGTTCTGCGCACGCGCTCGGACGAGCGGCAACCGGCCGAACACCGTAATGGCCCGGGTCACGCCGATCGCCGCGCCGAAGGAGAGCCGGCTGTCTTCGGCCTGCGCGTCGGCTGTGAGCGCGCCTAGATTGAGCCGATAGCCCGACAGGCCGGTGATCCGGCCGATGCGCGCGTCCGCGTCGGCGAGGGAGGGGAGGAGGTCGCTCCCGACGGCGGGGCTGGAGAGGTCCGCGCCAAGGGGCTCGCGAGTCCCGTCGCGCCAGCGACGGTCCCAGATGTCGATCGCGCCGTCGAAGTCCACCCGGACGGCGCCGGCGGGAACTCCGACCGGCGCGAGCTGGGCGCGAACCGCCGACGGCGCGAGCAAGCAGGCGAGCGTCGCCAGCCGCCGCGCGCGTAGCCCCACAGTCCCTCCCGAGAGAAGTCGTCCGCCGTGCACACGATGTCGTCCGCGAGACTCGCAAGTTCGCAGTTTGCCAGCAGCTTTGCCACCCGCGCGGCGGTCGTCGCGTCGGCGCCCGGGCGCGTCAATCTGATGGGGGCGCATACCGATTACAACGGCGGCCCCGTGCTTGCCGTGGCGCTCGAGCGCCGCACGGCGGTTGCCGCGGCCGCGTCCGACCGCTGGCGTTTCGTGTCCGCGGTGGACGGGGCGATCCACGAAGTCGACGTAGACGGTCCGCTGCGTCACGACTGGACCGACTACCTCGTCGGCACCGTTCGCGAGCTCCGCACCCGCGGCGCGGCGCCGGCGGGCGCGCTCCTGGCCGTGGCCAGCACCGTGCCGATCGGGGCGGGGCTCGCCTCGTCGACCGCGCTTACGGTGGCGGCGGCGCGGGCGCTGAGCCTGCTGGCGGGGCGCGGGCTGCCAGCGCCTGATTTGGTCGAGGTCGCGTACCAAGCCGAGCACGATCAGGTGGGCGTGCGCTGCAGCCGGATGGATCAGACCATCGCGGCCCACGGCGAGCGCGGAACGGCGCTGCTGTTCGAGACGGCGATGGGCACCCTGCGGCGCGTGCCGTTCGACGGCCGGCTCTGGATCGTGGAAACCGGGGTGTCGCACGAACTGACCGGTGGCGAGCTCACCGAACGCCGCCGCGAGTGCGAGGATGCGCTCGCGCTCTGTCGCGCCTGGCGACCCGGGCTCCAGTATCTCGCGCAGCTCGCCACCCAGGAGCTGGCCGAGACGGCGCGTCGGCTGCCGCCTCCACTCGTGCCG
>JACCSZ010000023.1 GCA_013812695.1 Gemmatimonadales bacterium
CTGGACTACGGCTGGCTGGCGACCGGCGCCCTCCTGGCAATCCTCATCGCGGTCGGTATCTACGCCCGCGTTCAACGAGGCCGGGCGGCGGCCCTTCAAGACCGCGTGGGGGATCTCGAGCGGCGTACGCCGAACAGCTAGCTGGCCCCCGCTGAAGCCACACGCCAAAGAAGGCGCGCCTGGCGTGGGTCAATACAAGTAAAGCTGAGGCCCGCCGGCGCTATGCCGGCGGGCTCTCGCATTTGCGACAGGTGGTTCGCTACACGATAAACGGATCGGCGATAGCCACGACCTGCGCCATCGTGAGCGGTCGTCGAAGGCTTCGGTTCTCGCATTGCTCGCGGCGCCACCGTTGGTCGCTTCTTCACCGGCGTAGATGGCCGCCAGCTCCGGCACATCGATCATATTCCCCGTGATCCAGCCCTTCTGTCCCCGAAGCCGGCGGACTTCCGAGGCATGCCGGGCTTCGAAGGAGACCGGCCTGCTGGAGCTCACTGGCGCGGCGGGATCGGCAGATATCGGTTCACCTTGACGAACCGGGTGCGCAGGTCGGGCAGTGCTCGGGTCAAGGCCGCTCGGACCTTCTCGCTACAGTCTATCTCGATCCGCCCGTGCAGCCATTCATGCCAGGCTTCGAGCTCGCGGAGGGCAGCCCGGCGCAGCCGGGCCCCGACTGCCAAGGAACAGGAGCCGAGCGGACGAGAGCGCTGGCTCTCCGCCGACGAGATTGCCGCGCTCGAATCCGCGCTCCCTCCTTGTGATGGCCGCTCTTCGCGTTGTTGGTGTAGACTGGGCTCCGCATAGGCGAGGCGCAGGCGCTCGTGGGGCGATGTGCGCCCAGCGAATCGCCGCCTGAGGGTGAGTGACCAGGGGCGGCGACTCAAGACCAGGGGGAGTGCGCGCGACGTGCCGATCCCTGATCCCCTCGCAGAGCTTCTGGCGGCGCATCGCGTACGCTTGCCGGGCGGGCCGCCGGATCCGGTCTTTCCGGGCCCGCTCAGCGATTACCGCGCCGCGCGGCGCCTCTTTCGGAGAGCCTGCCTCGCGGCCCAGCTTCACGACGGCGGTCGGAACCCGACGGGTGTTCCGAAACCCAATGCGACGATTCACGACCTCCGGCACACCTACGGCGTTCACTGCGCGCAGGCAGGTGTCCCCATCGTGCGGCTGCAGAAACTTCTCGGTCAGGCCTCGCCGCACATGACGCTCCGGTACATGAATCACGCCCCTGAGAGCTATTTTGCAGAGGACGCGGCCCGCGTAGCGGCGACCCTGACCGGGAAGCGTGACCGTGAGCCGGAGGCCCAGGCAGCACTGGCACGCGACGCCCTGCGGCGAGCCTAAATCGGCCACCCCTCCCCACAAATTTCCCCACAGGGTACAGATGGGCTGGGGGGTGAGGGTTTGGGGATCTACCGCATGTCTATGTAGGTGCTACCTTAACTGTCCTTCGGCGCCGTAGCCAAGTGGTAAGGCAGAGGTCTGCAAAACCTCCATCATCGGTTCGATTCCGATCGGCGCCTCTCACGATCTGCTGAAAGACGCGCAGAGCGCGATCAATGAATTTGAGGTGAATCCTGACCTCCGAAACCGAAGACCAGCTCAGAGCCCCCTGGCATCCCCCAGCGGAATGAATGTCCGACGTTCGGAACCTGCGGCGGTATTCGCGGCGATCACCCGCCTCAACCGGCCGACGAGCCGATGCGCCGGAAGGCGCTCACGACGTCGGCCCGCCACCAGCGACCGGCCGCGCCGTCGGTCGGCGGTTCTGTGTCGTGCGCGTCCACGATGCCGAGGATCTCTGCGTCGAGCGGAATGGCGTCGCCCCGGAGCCCAAATGGTCCGCTGCCGTCCCGCCGCTCGGCGTGGTGCCGGATCATCGGGCCCACGTCCCAGGGCACCGTCCCATCGAGCAGGCGGGCGGGATCGAAGGGATGAAGACAGGCCCCGATTCGCAGCCGCGCCTGCGCCTCCTCGCCGTATCCCAGCAGACGGGCCAGGTCTACCGCGCCGGCGGCCACGCGCTCCGCGTGCCTCGCCCCCTGGGGATCCGCGACGGCCAGAAGCTCGCCCCACGCGCGTACGCTTGCCGGGTATTCGCCCGCCAGAATCCGCGAGGGCCGGCTGGCCGGCTTGAGGCGCTCGAGCTCGCCCGCGGCCTGGGCCATCAGCGCCGCCGCGTCGGCCCCGCGGCCGAGCGCCATGAGGACGAGTGCCAGTTCGCGCGAGGCCTCTGCTTCGCTCAAGGCGCAGCCCGACGCCGACGCGAATTCCACCGCGAGGCGGAGCCTCGCCTGGGCCCGGCCCAGTTCGCCATTTTTCCGGAAGACGCTCCCGCGCACCCGATAGGCATCTGCCAACTCCCTCGGGGCGTGCAGTTCGTCGAAGATGCCGGACGCCGACTCGGCTGCAAGCCCCGCCTCGCGCAGCCGGTCGAGACCAATGAGGGCTTCGGCTCGATTCAGGAGCGCGAGGCCCCGGAGATGCAGGTCGCCGGTCGCGCGGACGGCCTCGAGGCAGAGGCCGAGGTAGCGATCCGCCTCCGCCCATAGCCGCAAGTCGATGCTGACGACCCCCAGGTTGTGATAGGCAACCGCGCAACCGTGGTCGTTGGCGGCAGCCAGGAATCCGGTCAGCGAGCGCCGGTACCGCTCGAGGGCGTGAGGGTGATCGCCCTGGGTGCTGGCGACCGTGCCAAGATTCTGTTCGACCCGGCCCCGCAGGTCCGGGTCGATGTCGAGCGCCGAGGCGCGCAGAAACAGTGCGCGGGCCGCGTCGAAGCGTTCGTCGATCAGGTCGATTCCACCCGCCGTGTTGAGCGCTTCTGCGACCAGTCCAGGGTGGCCCGCCTCCAGCGCGACCGCTTCGCTCCGCCGGCAGAGGGCCCGCGCCTCGGCCGTCTTCTGCTGCCGGCAGCGGACCACGGCGAGGCGCCGGAGCGCCTCCGCGAGGGTGTCGTGGTCTCCCGCCAGCTCCGCCGCGGCAATCGCGGCCTCGTAGGCACTGACGGCCTCTTCGATGTGGCCCTTTCGGTCGTACTCGCGAGCGGCCCGCAGCAAGGGCTGGGGACACGACACGCGCAAGGCCGGCGCGTCCTCCGCGCCGGCCTCGCCTTCAGCCTGCCCTGCTACCACGCGACTGCGTACCGGGAGAAGTGCTCCAGGCCCGCGGTGACCCGCTTGTTGAACAGGTCGTCGAGCGACAGCAGGTAGGACAGGATCTCGAGCGCGTCCGTCGTGTAGGCGATCCGCTTCGGCAGCAGGCTCCCGAGGAGGGGGCAGTTGGCGTAGCTCAACGTGAGGCGCGCGGGTTTTCCCGCAGCGAACCACAGTCCCTCGGGGAAGAGGCGGACGGAGTTGACCGTGGCCACCGGTGCCTCACCAGTGATGCGCACGGGGGCGGTCAGCGCCCCGGCCGGGACCGTGAGCGTGTGCGGGCCGATGACGAGCGTGCCGCCCTCCGGACCGATCGTCGCGGCGCCCGACGCGTACGGCCGTGGATTGCAGGCCAGCAGGCCGCTGCCGATCGAGGTGCCCAGGAGGCCGCCGCCGGAACCGAGCAGCGCGGACGGCTCGGGCTCAGCGGAGGTGCCGGCAGGCCCCTCTTCACTCGAGCAGCTGATCAGGCTCAGCGCCCCAACGAGGAGCAGTGTTGACAATAGGGAGTTGCGCTTCACAAGGCGCTCCGGGAAAGGGTGGCTCGTCATGCGACGATACCGCGGCGCGGATTGCTCCGGCCGCCTACCGCACAGACCGGGGACACCCGGGAGCATGCTCCCGAGGTGCCATTCCGTCGTGCAGTGGACGCGGACTCTGTTCCAACACCCTGCTCCATAGGCAAGCTGTGTACCGGGATTGGGGGGTGCGCGGCGGGAGACGGTTGCTGCCTGCGCGGTAGGGTGCGGCAATCCACCCAACGACTTAAGGAGAGGATGCACAGGTCTTAGGGGTCCGGGGTCGACAGCCCAAGCGCAATTTTTCGACGGCAGCGCCAACCGTTGCACTCGGCGCACTGCCGGGAATGACAGGTGTGGCGAATTACGGTGCCCGCATCAGGGGGGGTGGGGACCCCGACCAGCCGAATGGCGCTGCCACGAGTGAGCTGCCACGTCCTCTATCACCCCCAGACGGCAAGACCTCCAACCAGTCCGCTTCGGGTCGCGCCTGGAACCACCAGTTCTTCCCGTCTGCCCCCTCCCAGCGCTTCCTTTTGTCTCAATTGTGTCACGGTCGTGCCGTAACGTACATCCGTTTCCCGCCGCTTGGCGTAGCTATTTGGAGGGCGCTTGTTCGCCCTCACAACTTCGCGCGTTCCGATCGTCCGCCGGGGCCTGGCACGGGACGATACAACGCCCGGACCCCCACCGGCCCGCCAGGCACCTGATAAGCAGAGGATGGCTATGGACGCTGAGCACAAC
>JACCSZ010000045.1 GCA_013812695.1 Gemmatimonadales bacterium
CCGGGATCACCGTGTGCGGTTCCCCGTCGCTCGAACCATTGTAGTTGGCGTCCCCGGAATAAGTGGCGGTAATGGGACGCGAGCCGCTGCTGGTGAACGTGAGAGCACACGAGCCGCTGCCGAGCGCCGCCGGCGAGGAACAGGTCTCGGCGCCGCCGCCCACGGTCAGGGTGACCGTGCCGGTGAGCGGCACGCTGCCGGGCGACGTCAGGTTCCATTGCACCGTCACCGCTTCGCCGACTACGGACGTCGCGGGCGACTCCGGCTGGATGGCGATCGTCGTGTTGGCCTGGTTCACGACATGCTGAACAGCCGGGGAAGCGCTCCCCACGAAGTTGGCGTCGCCCGAATAGGTGGCGACGAGATCTTGCGTGCCCGCGGAGGGAAACGACAGCGTGCAGGCTCCTGTGCCCAATCCGGCGCTGATGCTCCCCGTGCAGCTGACGGCGCCGTCGCCGACGACGCCGACCGTCACCGTCCCGGTGAGGCCGCCTGCGCCGGGCGCTGAGATGTTTACGTCATAGGCCACCGTCACGTTCTGCCCCGGCACCGACGGGTCCGGATTGTCGCCGGTGATCGCGACCGTCGTGCCCGCCTGGGCCACGTCGAAGTCCACGCTCGTCCTGCTCGTGACCCCCGATGAGAACGCAGTGAGCGTGTAGTCGTTGCCGGCCTTGTTGATCGCCAGGTTGGAGAAGGTGGCGGTGCCCAGAATCGGCGTCGCCACCGCATTCCCGGACAGCGTGCCGGAGACCGACGAAGTAAGCGTGATCGAATTCGACGCGGTGAGGACGGGGTTGCCACCCACGTCCTGCACCTGCACCTGGATCGACGGCGAGAACTGCTGCCCGACCGTGCGGTCGGTGGGCTCGACGATGAACACCAGGCGGTTCGCGTTGCCCGTCAGGATATCGAAGGCCGGGCTCGTCGTCCCATCGAGACCGTCCGCCACCGCGGTCAGGGTGTAGCCGTTGCCCGTCTTGTCGATGGAGAGGTTGGGGAAGCTCGCGACGCCGTTGACCGCGCTCACGGTGAGCGTGCCGGACAACACGGCACCCCCCGGGTTGTCTCCGAGGGCGACCGTGACCGTATTGCTGGCGGCGGTGACCGTATTCCCAGCCGCGTCCTGAATGGCCACCCGGACGGCGGGGGTGATGGTGGCGCCGGCGCTGGTCGTCAGGGGAGGCTGGATGAAGGCGAGCTTGGTCGCCACTCCCGCCCCTCCCGTCGCCGTGAACGGCACCGACGGCAACCCCGAGAACACCGCATTCACCAGGTTGGAGCCGACGTTGGGACCGAGGGTCCACGCCGTCTTGGCGAACCCGTTCGGATTGGTGGTGGCCGTGCTGGGGTTGACCGCGCCGCCCCCGGTGCCCACGACCCAGGTGATCGGCTTGCCGCCGACGCCGTTGCCGTTGTCGTCCATCAGCCGCACCACCAGCGAGTCCGCGAGCTCGGCGCCGACAGGGCCGGTCTGGCCGTTCCCGGATTCCAGCACCAGCACGGTAGGGTTCGCCGCCCCGGCGGTGTGCGCGAAGCTCACCGGCGTGAGCGCTCCCGATGCCGCCTGCGCCGTCTGCGGTCCTGCGGTGTTCCCCAGCACCCGCTCGGCCGCCGCTTTGCCATCCGCGCCCGTGAGCACCGTGGCCGGGCTGATCGAGCCGCCGCCATCCACGCTCCAGTCCACCGGCACGCCGGCGGCCGGGTTGCCGAGCAGGTCGGTCACCCGGACCACGAGCGAATCGGGCAGCGCCGAGCCCACGGCGGCCGTCTGGTTATCGCCGCTCTCGAGCGCCAGCACCGCCCCGACACCCGACACCGCCGACGCGTTGAACATGACGAGCAAGGTGGCCGGAAGATTGTCGTCGTCTACCGTGGCCTGCACACGCTGCGCGCCGGCCGCGCCGCCCAGGGTCCAGCTCGACGACGCCTGCCCGTCGGTGCCGGTCTGCACGCTGGCCGGTGCCACCTGCCCGCCACCCGCGTCGATGGTGAACGCGACCGCCTGATCCTCGACCGGCCGATTCTGCGCGTCGGTCACCCGCACCACCAGCGCCTCGCCGAGCACCCCGCCAGCGGCGGCGGACTGTGCGTCCCCGCTGACGATGGTAATCTTCGCGGGACGGCCTTCCTCGGGCAGCACCAGACGGTCGCCGCCGCAGGCGGACAACCCGATGGCGACACCAAACGCGATCAGAGGCGCAACACGTCGCCGGGTCGAGGTCACGGAGTATCGGGGTCGAGGAAGGCCCCATGGGGGCAGGGCGCGGGGGATCGGGAGAGTCGGTCCGCCGGGAAACTACTGCCAGCGCACGATGTGTGCCTTGGCAGGGGTAGGGTCGCCGGTGCTAACCGATTGGTGCTGGAGCCGTTTGGCCAGACGGCACGAGCCTGTGTGGCCTACCCGCCACAACAGGCGCTCAGAAGAAGACGACCGCGGTGAAATCGACCGGGGAGCCGTTGGTGTCGCCCACCCGGGCTTCCGCGCGCTGCAGGCCGGCCCCGCCGCCCAACGTCCACGTGACGCTGGAGATACCATCGGCGCCGGTGACCGTCCGGTCCTCGCTCAGCTCACCGTGGTCGTCGTCGGGAACCTTCCACTCGACCTCCACGCCGCCGACCGGATTGCCGAAGCGGTCGACCACCATGACCGTCAATGGCTCGGGCAGGGCCTCGCCGCGTACTCCGGCCTGGCTGGTCGGACCCACCGCTCGCACCGTGTCAGGACCACCCGGGAGGGCGTCCGCCTGCAGCGACACCGCCTTGACGACCGTATCGCCCGTGGCGACGATGCGGGCTTGCGCCACGTACGGTCCCGGTGCCGTGCCGAGGACCCAGCGGGTGTACGCCCGGCCTTCCGAGTTGGTGAGCGCGGTATCGGGGTCGAACCCTTCGGCGCCCCCGCCGGACGCCAGAAAAGCGACCCGCCGTCTCGCCACCGGGTTGCCGTCCTCCGACGTGACCTCGACGACGATCGAATCGGGCAGCGCCTGTCCGACCGTGCCGACCTGTCCGTTGCCGTCGACCACGGTCAGGTCGAGTCCGACCGCCGAGCCGTCCGGAAGGGTGAGATCGCCGGCGCAGCTCGCCAGGCCGATCGCCAGCACCAGCGTGGCCGGGCGCAACGTGGGCACGAATGGGGTCATGAAGCTCCTAGGACTGGGGTCCGGGAGACCCGAACCATATGACATCAGCGCCCGGACTGGAAGAGCACACCCAGCCCGAAGTTGACGATCCGCTCGCGATACCGCTCGCCGCCGCGGCCCGTGTAGCGGTGCTGGACCAGATCGACCGCCGGAATGACGTAGGTGCGTCGCCCGACGCGCACTTCCCATCCCGCCCCGACCGCGCCCGCGAAGCCGGTATCGCCGAGGCCGAAGCCGTCGTCGAAATCCGTCTGGCTGCGTGCAAGTCCGAGGCCGCCCTTGAGGTAAAGGCCGGTGCTGGGTGCGGGATAGAACTGGGTGATGAAAAGCAGACTGGTGATCGACTCGGTCTGGCGGCCCTGGTCGTCGAACCAGCCGAGGACCTCGCCGCCCAGGCGAAGGTGCCGGCCCGGCGTGCCGCCCAGGCGAAGCGACACGGTCGGCCGGTAGAGATCGCCGCTGTAGCCCGCGCCGTCGCGCAGGTCGAACGCCTCGGCGCCGGCGCCCACGCCCAGGGCGCCCCAGAAGCCGCGGCGGCCCGACTCATCCCTCACCTCCACCAGGCCGCGAGGCGCTCCCTGCGCCGCGGTCGCGCTGCCGCACATCAGGATCGCGGCGGCCACCGTCATGCCACGTCGAACCGTCCGCATGCCGAACCTCGCCCCGTGTATGTTTGCGGTCGTCCCGAAGTCTGGCCTGGCGGGGGGCAAGAGCCGGACCGCGGATCCTCCCACGGACATCGGATTGCTCGCCCGTCGCTTAGGCCACCGGGACGAGCGCGGCCACGGTCCTCCTGTCCTCTTTCGCGCACAGCTCCATGCGTACCGCCGATGCCACCCACTGCGCGCCGTGTCCTGATGGGTCTGCTGCTGCTGGCCGCGGCCGGGTTCGCGCGGCTCGGCTTCTGGCAGCTCGGCCGGCTGCGGGAGCGGCGCGCCGGCAACGTGGTGACAGCGGCCGCCCGCCGCGCGCCACCGATCGCGCTGACCCCGGCGCTCGGAAGAACGGATACGCTCGCCGAGTACCGCGTCGTCGCGCGAGGGCGATACGACCATGCGCGCGAGATCGTCGTGCGCGGCGCCGTGCTGCAGGGCGTCCCGGGTGTCCGGCTCGTGACGCCGCTGCTGCTGAGCGACGGCGGGCCGGCGGTGTTGGTGGACCGGGGGTTCCTGCCGGCGCCGGATGCCGTCACGGTGGACGCGAAGGGAGCGACGGAACCGGGCGAGGTGGAGGTGAGCGGGATCGCATTGCCGATGCCGGCCGGAGGAGGTGAACCGCTCGAACATGGCGGTCGGATCACGTGGCGGCGGCTCGACCTCACGGGGCTTCGGGCACGGATGCCGTACGAGGTGCTGCCCATAGTCGTTCAGCAGGGCCCCAACAGCGTGGCGCCGAGCTTTCCCCGCCGCGCGGCGCCGCCCCCGATCAGCGACGGGCCGCACGCGGCGTATGCGGTGCAGTGGTTCCTGTTCGCGGGGATGGCGGCGGCGTTCGCGGTGCTGGTGGTGCGGGGGAACAGGGCCGGTCCGCGCCCGCCCGCTTGATCGCGCTGTCACGTCACCCTGAGCGCAGCGAAGGGGGCATGAGTCGGGCCTGCTCAGGCTGACGGGTTGCTCATGGCATCGGGGCCGCACGCCCGTCCAGCTCCTCGATCGTCCGCGTCGACGGTTCCCGGCCGCGCTGCAGCCGGGCGGCCGTCTTCTCCGCCGCCCTCATGGCCCGGAGCAGATTGCGCCCCGCCAGGTTCTTGAGGTCGGCGTCGCTCCAGCCGCGCCGGATCAGCTCCGCGAACAGCCCGGGAAACTTGGACACGTCCTCGAGCCCGACCGGGACGTGGTCAATCCCGTCGAAATCGCTGCCGAGCCCGACGTGTTCGGCACCCGCCACCCGGCGCACGTGCTCGATGTGGTCGGCCACCTGGGCCAGCGTGGCAGGGGGCGCGGAGTGCGCCGCCTCCCATTCCTTCATGTGGAGGCGGCGGGCAGTGCTATCGGGCACCGCGGCGCCGGCGGCTTTCGACTCCGCCTCGAACGACTCCTCCCAGACCTTGAACTCCGTCGAGACGAACTGCGGCACGAACGTGACCATGACGACGCCGCCGTTCGCGGCCAGGCGCGCCAGGATCGAGTCCGGCACGTTGCGCGGGTGGTCCACCAGCGCCCGTGCCGCCGAGTGCGAGAAGATGACCGGCGCCTCGGCGACGTCGAGCGCATCGCTCATGACGGCAGGCGACACGTGCGAGAGATCCACCAGCATGCCGAGCCGGTTCATCTCGCGCACCACCTCGCGGCCGAATTCGGTAAGGCCGTTGTGGCGCGCGCTGTCGAGCGCGGCGTCGGCCCAATCCAGGGTGACATTGTGGGTCAGCGTCATGTAGCGCGCGCCGAGCGCGTAGTAGGACCGGAGCGCACCGAGCGAGTTCTCGATGGCGTGGCCACCTTCCATGCCGAGCAGCGACGCGAGGCGGCCGCGCTTGACGTCGCGCTCGATGTCGGCGGCGGTGAGCGCGAGGGCCAGCCGGTCGGGATAGCGCGCGATCATGCGGCGCGCGATGTCGAACTGCTCGAGCTGGACCCGCGCGTATCCGCTGTCGCCCATCTCGCCATCCACGTAGATCGACCAGAACTGCGCCGCGACCTGCCCTTGCCTGAGCCGGGCGAAGTCGGTGTGCTTGGGCGCCGGCGCGCGCAGGTCGTATGCCGCGACGTCGCGCGGATGCCCCTCGGCGCGCCGAATCTCCCAGGGCAGGTCGTTGTGCCCATCGATCAGCGGGGTGGACCGGAGGAGTGCGCGGGCATGGGCGAGCGCGGCGTCGGAATCCTGCGCGGCGGCGGGAGCGGGCATCAGGAGAAGTCGCAAGGAAAGGGAGAGGAGCGCCGTGCCCGCGATGCGGCCGCCGCTCACCGTGCACCGTTCACGTGGTCACCATCGGTCGAAGGCCTGCCCAGCTGGACCAGCTCCGGCCGGGCGATGAACTCGGGACAGATCGTGCGATCGTACTCGTACGGGCCGCCGGTCTCGGCGTCGGTCCACGGAAAGCCCCGGCACACAGCCGGATAGTACGGCTCGGTGTGGATGGTGCACACGTTCCGCTCGAGGAACACGCAGCGGCGCCCCCGCACGCGCGTGCGCCATTCGCCCCACCGCGTCCGGTACACCACCCGGGGCCCGTGCGCGCGCGAGATGGCGACGGCTTCGTCGTCACTCAGAGTGACGCCGTAGGCGCAGCAGGACGACAGATGGGGACAGGGATAGCACGGAAGCGACGGAAGATCGTGCATGCGATAAGGTAGCGGCTCACGCCCCCACATGACAGGCATCCGTGAGCGCCGCGCGCACGCGCTGCGCCTCGGCGTCGAGATTCGACGCGAACGCCGCCGACTCGACGAAGTCGCCGCGGCGCGCGGCGCCGAGAGCAGCCTCGGTACGATGGGCTCCCGGCGCTAGTCCTGCAAGACGAAGGTGACCTTCAACAGCACCCGGTATTCCGTGATCTTTCCCTTCTCAATCACGACCTTTTGACTCTTGATCCAGGCACCGCTGAGGTTGCGAAGGGTCTTCTCGGCTCGGGCAATACCCTGCTGAATCGCGTCTTCGAAGCTCTTCGAGGAAGAGGATTGGATTTCCGTGATTTTGGCGACGGACATAGCGAGCTCCAGGCCGGCAGAA